>JBBIPL010000030.1:0-6669 GCA_037442845.1 Hydrogenophilales bacterium
GGTTAGAATACCGGCCTGTCACGCCGGGGGTCGCGGGTTCGAGTCCCGTCCACTCCGCCAACACCTCAAAGGCGAACGCGAGTTCGCCTTTTTTTTTGTTCCGGGTTGTAAAGCCCATGACCGAGTGATTGCACCGCCATGCTGGAAGCCATTCGCGAACGCGCCCAGGGCTGGATCGCCAAAGTGATCCTGGGCCTGCTCATCATTCCCTTCGCCTTCTGGGGCATCGACTCCTACTTTTCCGGCGGCGGACAGGAGCCGCCGGCGGCGGAGATCGACGATCAGCCCATCACCCAGCGCGAGTTCGCCAACACCCTGCAGGAGCAACGGGAAGCTCTGGGCGGCCGTGTGGAGGAGGGTGCGTTGCGCAAGATGGTCATGGATCAACTGGTCAATACGCGCGTGCTGGCTCTGGCGGCGGGCAAGGCCGGGTTTTCGATCCTGGAGCCGCAAATCCAGGCGGTGCTCGGCGGCCTGGAAATCTTCCAGGAGAACGGCGCCTTTTCGCAGACGCGCATGGATGCCTGGCTGCGCAACCGTGGCCTGAGCCAGGGCGAACTGATCGCCATGATCAGCCAGGATATGCTGCTGCGGCAGGTGCAGATCGGCTATGGTGAAGGCGCCCTGGCGCCCAGGCCGGTGTCCGAGCGCATGGCCCGGCTGCTCGCCGAGCAGCGCGAAGTGCGGGAAGCGGTCTTCGACGCGAAAACCTACAGTGCCGCGGTTAAGATCGACGACGCGGCCATCGAGGCCGACTACAAGGCGCGCCAGCAGGACTACACCACGCCGGATCAGGTGCGCGTGCAATTCCTGGTGTTGTCCCAGGCGCAGCTGGAAGCCGCGGTGGCGGTCAGCGAGGCGCAGGCGCGCGCGCACTACGAGGCCAATGCCGCGCGCTACGCCGAACCTGAGCAGCGCCGCGCCGCGCACATCCTCATCAAGGTCGACGCCGGCGCCGACGAGAAAACCCGGCAGACGGCGCGGGACAAGGCCGAACTGCTGCTGGCCGAACTGCGCGATCAGCCCGGCAAGTTTGCCGAACTGGCGCGCAAGCATTCGCAGGACCCCGGTTCCGGCGCGAAGGGCGGCGATCTTGGCGTCTTCAGCCGCGAGATGATGGTCAAACCCTTCGCCGACGCGGTCTGGAGCATGAAGCCGGGCGAGATTCGCGGCCTGGTGGAGAGTCAGTTCGGTTACCACATCATCCGTCTGGACGGCGTGCTGGGTGGCGCCAAGCTGGGCTTCGACGTGGTCAAGGAAGACATCCGCCGCGAACTGCGGCAAGAGGAAGCGCAGCGCCGCTTCCTGGATTCCGCCGAACGCTTCAGCAATCTGGTGTACGAGCAGCCCGACAGCCTCGAGCCGGCGGCCAAGGAATTCGGCCTGAAGCTGGAGGAAAGCGGCTGGATCGCCAAGGGGCAGACTGTCCAGCCCGCCATTCTGGGCAACCCGCGCCTGATGGAGGCTCTGTTCAGCGACGATGCCCTGCGCAAGCGCCAGAATACGGAGGCCACCGAGGTGGCGGCCAACACGCTGGTGGCTGCCCGCGTGCTGGAGCATCGTCCGCCCGGTCTGCTGCCCCTGGCCGAGGTCGCCGCCGACATCCGCGCACGGCTGACGCGCGCGGCGGCCGGCAAGCTGGCCGTCGAGGCGGGCGCCAAGGCGCTCGCGGCGGTGCAGGCGGGACAGGCGGATGTCAACTTCTCGGCGCCGATGACGGTGTCGCGGATGCGTCCCCTGGAACTGCAATCCGCCGCGCTACGCGCCATTTTCGCCGCGCCCGCGGACAAGTTGCCCGCCCACGTGGGGGTCGAGTCGCCCGAGGGCTATCGCCTCTACCGCGTCAGTCGTGTGCTGCCCGTCGAGCCGCCGGCCGAGCAGGCCGAGAAGATTCGCGTCGATCTGCGCCAGCTGCTGGCCCAGGAAGAAATGCGCGCCTACCTGGAAAGCGCCAAGGCGAAAGCCAGCATCAAGATCGCGCCGACGGCGCTGGACGCGAAGGCGGAGTGAGCTTCGAAGCGCCAACAGCCGGACTCGTCCGGCTGTTGGCTGAAGCCGCGGGGCTTCTACCCGTCCACCGCCAGGCCGGCGGTGCAGTTGAAGCCTGCGTCGACGTAGGTGATCTCGCCGGTGATGCCGCTGGCGAGGTCGGACAGCAGGAAGGCGGCGGTGTTGCCCACCTCATCGATGGTGACGTTGCGGCGCAGGGGGGAATGCTTTTCACCCCAGGCCAGCAGCTTGTTGAAATCGGCGATGCCGGCGGCCGCCAGGGTCTTGATGGGGCCGGCGGACAGACCGTTGACGCGGATGCCCTGCGGCCCCAGGCCGGCGGCCAGGTAATAGACGCTGGCCTCCAGGCTGGCCTTGGCCAGCCCCATGACGTTGTAATGCGGCACGTAACGCACCGCGCCCAGATAGGACAGGGTCAGCAGGGCGGCGGACCGGCCCTGCATCATGGGCAGCGCCGCCTTGGCCATGGCGGTGAAGGAATAGCTGGAAATGTCGTGCGCGATGCGGAAGTTCTCGCGCGTGACGAAATCCTGGTAGTTGCCGGCCAGCGCCTCCTTCGGCGAGAAGGCGATGGAGTGCAGCAGGCCGTCGAGTCCGTCCCAGTGCCGGGCGAGTTCGCCGAACAGCGTGGCGATCTCCTCGTCGCTGGCGACGTCGCAGGGGAACAGCAGGGGTTGCGCGGAGAAATCCCCGGCCAGGACGAGCACGCGCTCGCGCACCTTGTCGCCCTGGTAGGTGAAAGCCAGTTCCGCGCCTTCGCGATGGCAGGCCTTGGCCACGCCGTAGGCGATGGAGCGGTTGCTGATCATGCCCGTGATGAGGATCTTCTTGCCGGCGAGAAAGCCCATGTCGCGGTCCCGAGATTTCGAACGGGCGAATTATACCCGCGAGGCTGCATTCGCCGTATCCCGGCGCTACCATCCGTGCTGGCTGAAAGGAGCGGGCATGGCGGCGAAGATCATTGCGGTGGTGAACCAGAAAGGCGGGGCGGGCAAGACCACCCTGGCCATGTTGCTGGCGGGGGGTCTGGCTGACCGCCGCAAGCGGGTGCTGGTGGCCGACGCCGACCCGCAGAACACCGCGGTGCACTGGGCCGGCATGGGCGAGGGCTTCCCCGCCGAGGTGGAGGACGTCTCCGGCGAGGAGGGCAAGCTGCACAAGGCCCTGCGCAAGCGCCAGGATGAGTTCGACTACATCGTCATCGACAGCCCGCCCGCGGCCGCCGCGCCGGTGACCGGCAGCGCTCTGAAAGCCGCGCATCTCGCCCTGGTGCCGGTGATTCCCTCGCCGCTCGACCTGTGGGCTTCCGTGCGCATCCGCGATGCCATCGCCCACGCCCGCCACAAGAACCCGGACCTGCAGGCCCGCCTGCTGGTCAACCAGATGCAGCCCAACACCCTGCTGGCGCGGGAGGTGCTCGGCATGCTGCCCGAGTTCGGCATCCCCATGCTGGCGGCCAGCCTCAAGAGCCGCACCGCTTACCGGCAATGCGCCGCCCTCGGCGCCACCATCCATGCCCTCGGCAGCCGCGCCGCCCTGGCGGCGCTGGAAGTGGACGCCCTGTGCCGCGAGGTGGAGCGTTTGCTGCGCAATCGTTAGCGCCATGGCGGCCGTGCTCACCACCCTGGATTTTCTGCGCCATGGCGAGCCCGTCGGCGGCAAACGCTATCGCGGCCAGACCGACGATCCCCTGTCCGACAAGGGGTGGGCGCAAATGGCCCGCGCCACCGCCGGGGAGCGTCCCTGGAACGCCATCATCTCCTCGCCGCTGCGCCGCTGCCTGGCCTTCGCCACGCGCATGGCCGACGAGACCTGTCTGCCGCTGACCGTGGAGCCGCGCCTGGCGGAAGTGGGTTTCGGCGTCTGGGAAGGCCGCACCGCGGCGGAGCTGGAACGCGAGGAGCCCGGCTGCGTGTTCGCCTTCAAGCTGGATCCCATGGCGCGGCGTCCGCGCGACGCCGAGGACCTGGCCGATTTCCAGGCCCGCGTGGCGGCGGCTTACGAGGATCTGCTACGCCTGCACGCCGGCCGGCATGTGCTGCTGGTGGCCCACGCCGGCGTCATGCGCATGGTCATCTGCCGCGTCCTCGGCCTGCCGCCCGCGCATGCCTACCGCCTGCAGATCGGTTCCGCGGCGATGGCCCGCATCCGCGTCGAAGAGGGCGAGGACGGCCGCTTCGACAGCCTGTTGTGGCTGACGCCGGGCGCCTGATGTCTTAGCCGCGCGCGCCGGGACCGCGCCAGGTCGGCTCGGCCTGGCCGAGCACGCGGTTGATGCGGCGCGACAGCACGAACAGCAGGTCGGACAGGCGGTTCAGGTACTGGCCCAGCTTGGGCGACAGCGGTTCGCTTTCCGCCAGCGCGGTCAGGCGCCGCTCCGCGCGCCGGCAGACCGTGCGGCAGACGTGGGCCTGCGCCGCCGCCGGGCAGCCGCCGGGCAGCATGAATTCGGTGAGGGGCGGCAGGCCGGCGTTGTAGGTGGCGATGGCCTGGTCCAGGCGCAGCACGTCCGCCTCGTGCACCTGGCTGACCTGGGGCCAGGCCAGTTCGGCGCCCAGGTTGAACAGGTCGTGCTGGATGTCGATCAGCAGCGGCCGCAGTTCGGCGGGCAGCTTGGCGTCGAGCAGCACGCCGATCTGGCTGTTGAGCTCGTCCACCGCGCCGATGGCCTCGATGCGCGGCGCGTGCTTGGCCAGGCGGGTGCCGTCGGCCAGTCCGGTGCTGCCGTCGTCGCCGGTGCGGGTGACGATCGCGGTGAGGCGCTTGAAGCCCGCGCTGGCGGGGCTGAGGTCCTCGGTCTGCTCGATGAAGCGCTCGATGTCGGCGGCGGGCCGCATCTCGCCGTTGGGCAGACGTTCGCGGCATTCCCGGAAGATGCGCGCCGCGCAGCTGCGGCAGCGTTCCGGGTCGAGGCGCGCATAGATGGCGGCGATGGCCTCCGGCTTGTGCGCGAAGATGCGGTCTTCGCCGATGTCGGACAGGTAGCCGCCGCGTTTCAGCATGTCGCAGGCGGCGTCGCGCAGACCGCAGAGATAGAGGCCGCCGCCCAGCCCGCGCCGCCGTCTAGCCTCGTGGGCCAGCAACTCGGCACCGGCCAGATCGATGGTGTTGATGCCGCGGGCGAACAGCAGCAGATGGCGCCGCGAGGGCACGTGCTCGTCCACCGCCGCGAAGGCCTGCTGGATGTGGTCCACCGCGCCGAAGAAGATGGAACCCTCGACGCGCAGCAGCTTGAGTTGCGGGCAATCGGGCTCGGCGCCGGTCTCCACCACGAACTTGCGGCGGAGGTTGCCGCGATCCTTCGCGTCCGGCAGCAGGGAGCGGATGGCGGGGTGGGAGGCGTCCTGCAGGTAGAAGATGAGGGAGGCGACGATGCCGAAGAAGATGCCCTTCTCCAGGTCGATGACCGTGCCGAAGAAAGTCACCCCAAGCACCACGGCCTCCTGCCGATGCGCCTTGAGGATGGCCGCGATGTGATGGAAGTCGATCAGGTTCCAGGCCACCAGGAACAGCGCCGCGGCCATCGCCGGGACCGGCAGGTGGGCGGCCAGCGGCGCCACGAGGAACAGGATGAGCAGCAGGAAGAGCGAGGAGAACACCGCCGCCAGGGGAGTGCGGGCGCCCGCTTCGTAGTTGACGCCGCTGCGGTTGAAGGAGCCGCTCGAGGCATAGGCCGAGAAGAAGCTGCCGAACAGGTTGGAGAGGCCCTGGCCGACGAATTCCTGGTTGCCGTTGATGTGCTGCTGCGATTTGGCGGCGATCGAGCGGGAGATGGAGACCGCCTCGGTGAGCGCCAGCACGGTGACCGCCAGGGCCGAGAAGAAGGTGTTTTGCAGGGTGGACAGGGAGAAGTCCGGCGCCGACAGGGGCGGCAGGCCGGCCGCCAGGGCGCCGACATGGACGATGCCGGTGACCTCGTTGCCGAACAGCCGGTCCAGCACGGCCGCGACCAGCCCGCCAGCGATCATGGCGACGATCAGGTAGGGCGTCTTCTTCAGATACTTGCGCGCCAGCACGCCGGCGAGCAGCGACACCACCGCCACCGCAGTGACGTAGGGATTGAGGTCGCGCAGGTGGGTGAGCCACTGGCCGAGCACCTCGTAGGCCGGCGTTCCCCGCGCGATGTCGAGGCCGAAGAAGTTCCTCACCTGGCTGGCGGCGATGAGCAGCGCGGCGCCGGCGGTGAAGCCGATGACCACGGTGTGCGAGATGAAGTTGACCAGCGCGCCCATCCTGGCCAGCCCCAGGATGAGCTGGAACAGGCCGGTGAGGAAGGTGAGGGTGAGCGCCATGCCGATGTATTCCGGCGAACCCGGCTCGGCGTAGGGCGACACGGAGGCGAAGACGACGATGGAAATCGCCGTGGTGGGGCCGGACACCAGGTGCCAGGAGGAGCCGAACAGGGCGGCGATGATGGTCGGCGCCATGGCCGCGTAAAGGCCATACTCCAGCGGCAGGCCGGCGATGGCGGCGAAGGCCACCGCCTGCGGCAGGACGATGAGGGCGCCGGTGAGGCCGGCGATGCCGTCGTCCTTCAGGCTGGCGCGGTTCACCCGGTGCGCCCACTTGAGAAAGGGCAGGAACTGGTAGAGCCAGAGGTTGCAGGCGAGGAGGTTGGCCCACTCGGCGGCGAGGCGCTCGCGTTTCAGGAAGGACATG
>JBBIPL010000030.1:6769-21963 GCA_037442845.1 Hydrogenophilales bacterium
GGCGAGGAGGTTGGCCCACTCGGCGGCGAGGCGCTCGCGTTTCAGGAAGGACATGAAGAGGGTGAGGCGTAAGGCGTGAGGCGTGAGGCGTGAGGAGGTCAGCCGGATGGTAAACCGGCTTTCGTTGTCAGGCAGCGCAGGTAGGCTTCACCGTCTGGGGGCCGATGGTAACGCTGGGCCTGCCAGAGCATTTCCGCCAGGCAGTCCATGACCGCGTGCTGGGCGGCGTGCTCGTCGCCCAGCCGGGTGGCCAGGGTCTGGTAGCGGGCCTTGACGCCGGCGGGCTGGTCGATCGACAGCTGCTCGCTGATGGCCAGGTGCATGGACAGGTGCAGGAAGGGGTTGGTCTGGCCCATTTCCGGCAGCCAGTCGCGGTCGCGGTGGCGTTCCGGCTGCTCCAGCACGGCGTGGTATTCCGGGTGGCGGCCGATGTGCTCCGCCGCTATCGCTTCCAGGTCGGTGAGCGGCCGGCCGGAGCGGAACTTCGTCCAGGCATCGAAGAAGAACTGGCGGGCCTGGTCGCGGCTGGGATCAAACATCGGCGTCACCCAGTGCCAGCACCACGCTGTATTGCAGCAGGCGATTACCGCCGTCGAGATGGGCGATCTCGCCGTTGCCGTAGAAGCCGGCGCAGGGCATGCCGGGAAAGCGCCGTTTCAGGGCGAGGATGTCGCGGTCCTCGCCGCCGTAGAAATAGGGGCCGCGGCCCATGCAGGGAAACATCAGGCCGAAGGCGGGAGGGTGCGCGCGTTCGCCGGCCAGGCGTTCGAGCATGACGCCCATGTCGTGCTCCGCCGCCCGCGGCTGGCGCAGGGCCCAGAACAGATGCATGCCCGGCGCCAGCCGGCCGGCGATGGTGAGCGACTGGTCGGCCGGGTTGGCGGCCAGCACCGGCAGCAGGTGGAAGCGGCCCTCCTCGACGGCGTGCTCGCGCTCGCCGTAGGGCAGTCCGGCCATGATCAGATGGGTGGGCATGCGCTCCGGCGCGCGCAGGCTGAGCGGCAGTTCCCGCGCCAGGCTGGCCAGCGCCTCTATGCCGCCCAAGGCTTGCAGGTCATGGCCCTGCACGCGTTCCACCGGCATCGGCCGCGAGATCGGGCGCACGCCCTGGGAAACGCCGACGCGCAGACTCGCGCCGCCGACCTCGAGTTCGCAGCGTCCGCCGTCCTGCACGCGGCCGCCGCTCCACACCGAATACGGACCCTGGCCGGTAGCGTCGCCGGAGACGCCGCCGAAGCGGCGGCCGCCCGCGGCCAGCCAGGCCATGTCGAGGGCGTTCGGCGCCGCCAGGGTGAGTTCCGCGCCGGCTTCGCCATCCCCTCGGCGCGCCGGCCGCAGGTCGAAGCCATCACCCAGTACCAGGGCGGCGGCAGCCGGCGCGTCGAGCACCCAGTCCCGCTCGGTGAACACGCCCGCCGCGGTGCAGCCCGCCACCTGCAGGCAGCCGGCGGCGCGCGCGGCGGCGGTGAGGGCGGGTTGCGGGTCGGCGGCGAAGTCGGCGCTGAGATAGAGCAATACCGCCTGCGGATGCTCCAGTTGCGCACGCTGCATAGCGTCCCGCACCGCCTCGCGCGCCAGGCCGGGCTCGGCCACGCGGCCCTGGGCGAGTCCGGAAGCGGCTTTCAAGCGGCCCCCTCTGCGGAGGTATCCTGGAAGTCCAGAGAGGCGCGGCTCGGGGGCTGCCGCCACTCGCGGCCGGTCGCGCCTACCGCCTGCGGCGTCAGGCACTGCTCCCTGCTCTCAAGAAACACGAAGGGCCGTCCCGAGTGTTTCTTGGCCCCCGTGGGGGGCGATTCGACGCGAAGCGGAGAATCGGGGGCCGTGCTCATGGCGCTGACTTCTCCCGGTAATCGCAGAGGTCGCGCAGGACGCAGGCGGCGCAGTCGGGCTTGCGCGCCTTGCAGACATAGCGGCCGTGCAGGATGAGCCAGTGGTGGGCGTCACGGCGGAATTCGGCGGGGGTGTGGCGCAGCAGTTTCTTCTCCACTTCCAGCGCGGTCTTGCCCGGCGCCAGGCCGGTGCGGTTGGCGACCCGGAAGATGTGGGTGTCGACGGCGATGGTGGGTTCGCCGAAGGCGGTATTGAGCACCACATTGGCGGTCTTGCGCCCCACCCCGGGCAGGGCCTCCAGCGCCTCGCGCCGGCGCGGCACCTCGCCGCCGTGCTGGTCGAGCAGGATCCGGCAGGTGGCCAGCAGATTCTTCGCCTTGGTCTTGAACAGGCCGATGCGGCGGATGTGCTCGCTAAGCCCCGCCTCGCCCAAAGAAAGCAGTTTTTCCGGCGTGTTCGCCTCGGCAAACAGGGCGGCGGTGGCCAGGTTGACGCTCTTGTCGGTGGCCTGCGCGGACAGCACCACCGCCACCAGCAGTTCGAACGGCGTCCGGTAGTGCAGCTCGGTGGTCGGGGCCGGATTCGCGGCCCGCAGGCGTGCGTAGAGTTCCCGCCGCTTGCTTGCGTTCATGTCGGGTTGCGCCCCATCTGGATGCGGTTGTACAGGGCGATGAGCAGGCCTAGGCCGATGAAGGCGCCGGGCGGCAGGATGGCGAGCAAAAAGCCGCCGTAATCCGGCGCCAGGGGGATCACCCAGTCCTTCGCCGCCGGACCCAGGGCGAGGTCGATGCCGGACAGCAAGGTGCCCTTGCCGAGGGCTTCGCGCAGGGCACCCAGCGCCACCAGCACGGCGGTGAGGCCCAGGCCCATCATGCTCGCGTCGAGCACGGAATGGGCGGTGGAGCGCTTGGAGGCGAAGGCCTCGACGCGCGCGAGCACGATGCAGTTGGTGGTGATGAGCGGGATGAACACGCCCAGCACCAGATAGAGCGGGTGCATCCAGGCGTTCATCGCCAACTGCACCACGGTCACCAGGGCGGCGATGATGAGGACGAAGGCGGGGATGCGGATCTCGTGCGGGATGTAGTTGCGCAGCAGGGCCACGGCGCCGCTGGCGGTGGCCATCACCAGGGTGGTGGCCAGGCCCAGGGACAGGCTGTTGACCACCGTGTTGCTGATGGCCAGCAACGGGCACAGGCCGAGCAGCTGGACGATGCCGGGGTTTTGCGTCCACAGACCGTTGACGATGATGTCGCGGGTCTCGCGCGAGAACAGCCCGCCTGCGGCGGCGGGCGGGGCGGGGAGGACGGAGTCGGGGACGGCGCTGTCGCTGGCGTTCATGGTTTGGTCTCCGGTGTGGCCGTGCTGGCCGGTGGAGTCGGCGCGACCGCGAGCAGTTCCGCGCGGTGCGCGGCGAAATATTCCAGGGCGCGGCGCACCGCCTTCACCACCGCGCGCGGCGTGACGGTGGCGCCGGCGCGGTAATCGAAGCGGCCGCCGTCCTTTCTCACGCCCCATTGCTCCGCCGGCGGGTCGTCGAGGCTGCGGCCGTCGAACTGGCGGATCCAGGCACTGCGCGCCAGCTCGATGTAGTCGCCCAGGCCCGGGGTCTCCTTGTGCGCGGTGACGCGCACGCCGGCCAGCCGGCCGTCGGCCAGGATGCCCACCAGCAGGCGGATTTCTCCGCTGTAGCCGTCCGGCGCCGCCGCCTCCAGCACCACGGCGCGGGTCTCACCGCGCAGGCGCGCCGGATAGGCCTGGCCCGGACGCTTGAGGCCGAGCAGGGGGTCGGCGGGCAGGGGCAGGGCGTCGCGGATGAGGTCGTTGTCGAAGCTGCCGGCGGGCAGGGTCTGGGCGACGAAGGCGAGCTTCTCGGCCTGCTCGCTTTTTTCGATGGTCGGACGGGTGAGGAGATAGGTGCCGGACAGCAGGGCCGCGCCCGCCACCGCGAACACCAGCAGGGCCAGCCCGGTGGTGACGGTCTCGCGCAATGCCGGCGTCACGCCTGTCCCCGTTTGCCGCCGCGCTTGTGGCCGAACACGCGCGGCTGGGTGTAGGCGTCGATGAACGGCACGGCGACGTTGGCCAGCAGGATGCTGAAGGAAATGCCGTCCGGATAAGCGCCGAAGGCGCGGATGATCATCAGCAGAAAGCCCGCCAGGGCCGCGTAGATCAGCTTGCCCAGCGGCGTGCTGGCGGCGGTGACCGGATCGGTGGCGATGAAGAAGGCGCACAGCATGGCCCCGCCCGACAGCAGGTGAAACAGCGGCGGCGCGTGATGCGCGGGGTCGGCCAGGTGCAGCAGGCCGGCGGTGAGCGCCATGGATGCGAGGAAGGCGACCGGAATGTGCCAGGTGATGACCCGGTTGGCGAGCAGCAGCAGGCCGCCCAGCAGGTACATCAGGGCCACCATCTCCTGGCCGCGCGCGCCGGCCCAGCCGAAGATGGGCTGGACGAGGATGTCCGCTTCGGCCATGCCCTGGCGGGCCTGCGTTTTCCAGGCGTCGAGCGGCGTGGCGGAGGTGTAGGCGTCGACGCTGATGGCGCCGGCCCCGGCGAACACCAGGTCGAAGGCCTCGGCCAGGCTGGGCGTGAAATGCGCGACGCCGATGGGCGCCGCCCACTGCGTCATGTACACCGGGAAACCGATGATCATGGCGGCGTAGCCGACCATGGCCGGGTTGAACGGGTTCTGGCCGAGGCCGCCATAGAGATGCTTGGCCACCCCCACGGCGAACAGCGTGGCCATCAGGTACAGCCACCAGGGCGCCAGGGTGGGCAGGGCCAGGGCCAGCAGCGCGGCCGTCACCAGCGCCGAGCCGTCCGACAGGAAAGGCTTCAGCGGCAGGCCGCGCAGCAACAGCAGGAGGCACTCCAGGCCGATGGCGAAGAGCATGCACAACAGCAGGCTGACCCAGATGCCCGGCCCGAAGAACCAGGCATGGGCGATGATGCCCGGCATCAGGGCGGCCATGACCTTGGCCATCACGGCCGTCACCGAGTTGTGGCCGAGGAGGGCGAAGGGGGAGCCGTTCATGGCCTTGATTCTCCGCTTGCCGACCGGGTTTCCGCCTGGGCGCGCCGCGCGTCGATCTCGGCGATCTCCTTCTGCACGGCGGCCGGCAGGTTGTCCGTGTTCTTCGGGGTGACGCCTTCCTTGGCCAGCCGGGCGCGTTCCAGGGCGGCCTGCAGGATGGCCTTCTTGCGCGCCTCCTCGGGGTCCGCGGCCTCGGCGCCGGCGGCGGCCTTCTGCTTCTCCGCGGCCTTGGCGAATTTCTCCGCCTTCTCCTTCTTCTCCCGCTCCAGGCGGAATTCCTTGAACTCGTGGCGCCGGCGCGCCTGGTCGGCCTCGCGCTTGTCGCGCTCGCGCTCCCAGATCTCGCTCTTGGCGTAGCGGAAGAAATCCACCAGCGGGATGTGGCTGGGGCAGACGTAGGCGCAGCAGCCGCACTCGATGCAGTCGAACAGGTCGTAGATCTGCGCCTTGCCGAAATCCTTGGCGCGGCTATACCAGTACATCTCGAAGGGCTGCAGGTCGGCCGGGCAGGCGCGCGCGCAGGCGCCGCAGCGGATGCAGGGCAGGACCGCGGGGCGCTTGGGGAACAGGCGTGGATCCTTGACCAGCAGGCAGTTGACCGATTTCGTAACCGGCGCCACGCGGTCGAGCAGCTCGAAGCCCATCATCGGCCCGCCGATGATCTCGCCGACGGCGCCGGACAGGGCGTCGCCGGCGGCGGCGATGAGGTCGGCGATGGGGGTGCCGATGCGGGTCTCGAAGTTGCCCGGCGCGGCGACGTGGCCGGTGACGGTCACCACCCGCGACAGCAGGGGTTCGCCCAGGCAGACCGCGCGGTACAGGCTGTAGGCGGTGCCGACGTTGAAGACCTGGATGCCGACGTCGGTGGAACGACCGCCGGTGGGGGTCTCGACGCCGGTGAGCAGGTAGGTGAGCTGCTTGCCGCCGCCCGAGGGGTAGAGCGTCGGCACGCTCACCACTTCCATGTCGGCGGGCGCCGCGGCGCGCAGCGCGGCGAGCGCCTCGGGCTTGTTGTCCTCGACGCCGAACAGCACGCTGGCGCAGCCCAGGGCGTGGCGCATGATTTCCGCGCCCTGCACGATTTCCGCCGCCCGCTCGCGCATCAGGCGGTCGTCGCAGGTGATCCAGGGCTCGCATTCGGCGCCGTTGAGGATCAGCGTGTGAATGGCCTGGGCGCCGGGATTGAGCTTGATGTAGCTGGGGAACACCGCGCCGCCCAGGCCGGCCAGGCCCAGGTCGCGGATGCGGTTGCGCAGGGCGGAGGCGTCCAGGTTGCGCCAGTCCAGCGGCTGCAACTCGACGGCGCGGTCCTCGCCGTCGGCCTCGATGACCACGCACAGGTCGAACAGGCCGGATGGATGCGGCACCGCGCGCGGTTCCACGGCGAGCACGACGCCGGAGGTGGGCGCGTGCACGGCGGTGGAAACATAGCCCTCGGCGGCGCCGATCATCTGCCCGCGCGCCACCCGCTCGCCGGCGCGCACCAGCGGCCGCGCCGGCGCGCCGATGTGCTGGCGCAGCGGCACCACGTAGCGCGGCAGCAGCGGCATGGCGCGGATGGGCGCGGCATTCGAGGCCTCCTTGTGGCCATCCGGATGCACGCCGCCGTTGAAGGGAAACAAGGTCCTGCTCATGCGGCACGCTTCATCATGTGCACCGGATAACGCCACTTCCAGGTGGCCACGTCCTCGCGGATCACCCGCATGCTGATGCAATCCACCGGACAGGGCGGCAGGCACAGCTCGCAGCCGGTGCACTGCTCGGCGATGATGCTGTGCATCTGCTTGGCGGCGCCGATGATGGCGTCCACCGGGCAGGCCTGGATGCACAGGGTGCAGCCGATGCAGAGGTTCTCGTCGATGACGGCGACCGCCTTCGGCTTCGGCTCCATGCCCGCGCCCAGGGGTTTCGCTTCCACCCCCAGCAGCTCGGCCAGGCGCTTGACGCCGTCGTTGCCGCCGGGCGGACACAGGTTGATGTCCGCCTCGCCCTTGGCGATGGCCTCGGCATAGGGCTTGCAGCCGGGAAAGCCGCACTGGCCGCACTGGGTCTGCGGCAGGATGGCATCGATCTTCTCCACCAGCGGGTCGTCCTCCACGCGGTAGCGTATGGAAGCCCAGCCCAGCACCCCGCCCAGCACCAGGCCGATGCCGGCCATGACCAGGATGGCCGAAATCATGCCCCGCCATCCGTCATTGGATCAGCCCCGCGAAGCCCATGAAGGCCAGGCTCATGAGGCCGGCGGAGATCATGGCGATGCTGGCGCCGCGGAAGGGGGCCGGCACGTCGGCCGCCTCCAGGCGCTCGCGCATGGCGGCGAACAGCACCAGGACCAGGGTGAAGCCCAGCGCGCCGCCCAGTCCGAACACCAGCGATTCGACGAAACCGTGCTGTTCCTGCACATTGAGCAGGGGAATGCCGAGCACCGCGCAATTGGTGGTGATCAGCGGCAGGTAGATGCCCAGCACGCGGAACAGCACCGGCGAGGTTTTCTTGATGAACATCTCGGTGAAACCAACGATGCCGGCGATCACCACGATGAACGACAGCGTGCGCAGATAGGCGAGTTCCTGGCCCAGCAGGTAGGTGTCGATGAGGTGCGACAGGCCGGAGGCGAGGGTGAGCACGAAGGTGGTGGCGGCGCCCATGCCGAGGGCGGTTTCCAGCTTCCTCGATACCCCCATGAAGGGGCACAGTCCAAGCATCTTGGACATCACGATGTTGTTCACGAACACCGTGCCGATCAGGATGAGCAGGTAGTTTTCCATGTCCGTTCGCGCGATTATCCGTGAGCCGCGGGGGGGTGTACAACTTGACGCGGGCCGCCACCCGTTCATCGCCGCCGCCGCGCCAGCAGCCGGGCATAGACCAGCAGGTTGAGCCGCACCACGAACAGGGTGAAGGCCAGGTGCAGCAGCAGGATCAGGTCGACCAGCAGGGCGTGGAGCATGGCCGCGCGGGGGCGATCAGTCCAGCAGTTCGTGGGCGCCGTCGCAGAACGGCGGGTTCGCCGAGTGCTTGCAGGTGCACAGCCAGACGGTCTCCTTCGCCTCCAGGGTGAAGCGGAAAGGGGTGAAGTCGGTGCCGGCGTGGGAACCGTCGCAATAGGGCTGGTTGCGCGAGCGGCCGCAACTGCACCACCAATACTCGCCGGCCTCCAGGGTGGCCTCGATGGGGGTTTTTCCGGCGACGACGGGTTCACTCATCAGGGATTCCTTTCATCCTGGAAAAAGCAGTTGAGTTAGCAAAATCGACCGCAACGCCAACATCCACGCGTGTTCCCTCACCCCTATCCCCTCTCCCGGAGGGAGAGGGGGAATTACACCCTCCCCCCTCCGGGGGAAGGGCCGGGGATGAGGGAGCGACGCTTCCACGCCAGCTTCCAACTGCCGGATTTAGGTTCATGGATATCCGACAGAATTAGTCGGGTACAGCATGATACCCGGTACGCTGACTGCGGTGTAGCGCGAAATCTCGAGGTCTTGTGGTCACGCCCGCAAGTCCGCCGCCAGGCCGGGATGGACGATGGCACCGGCGCTGACGTTGAGGCCGGCGGCGAAGCCCGCGTCGGCGGCCAGCGCGGCATCGGGGTCGGCGGCCAGTTTCAGCAGGTAGGGCAGGGTGGCCTCGGCCAGGGCCAGGGTGGCGGTGCGCGAGACCGCGCCGGGCATGTTGGTAACGCAGTAGTGCACGACGCCTTCCTCCACGTAGTAGGGAGCGCTGTGCGTGGTGGGGCGGGAGGTCTCGGCGATGCCGCCCTGGTCGATGGACACGTCCACCAGGGCCGCGCCTCTCGGCATGGCGCGGATCAGTTCCCGCGTCAGCAGAAGCGGCGCCCTGCGGCCGGGGACGTAGGCGGCGCCCACCACCAGGTCGGCCTGGGCGACGCATTCGGCGATGTTGGCCGGGTTGGAGAAGCGGGTGCCCAGTTCGCCGCCGTAGAGGTCGTCGAAACGGCGCAGCCGCTCGGCGTCGCGGTCGAGCAGGCTGACGTCGGCGCCCACGCCGACGGCCAGGCGGACGGCGTTGGATCCGACCATGCCGCCGCCCAGGATCACCACCCGCGCGGGCGGCACGCCGGGCACGCCGGAGAGCAGCACGCCGCGACCGCCGTGCTTCATCTCCAGGCCGCGCATGCCGGCCTGGATGGCGAGCCGGCCGGCGATCTCCGACATGGGCGCGAGCAGGGGGGTGCGCTGGCGCGCGTCGAGCACGGTTTCAAAGGCCACCGCATGCACGCCGCGGGCCATGAGTTCCCGCGCAAGATCGGCGTCGGCGGCCAGATGCAGGTAGCAGAACAGCCATTGCCCCTGGCGCAGGCGCGCCGTCTCGGCCGGCTGCGGCTCCTTGACCTTGAAGATGAGGTCCGCCGCATAGACGCCGGCGGCATCGTCGAGGCGGGCGCCGGCCTGTCGGTAGGCTTCGTCGTCGAAGCCGATGGCCGCGCCGGCGCCGGCCTCGACGCGGACTTCGTGGCCGGCGGCGAGCATTGCGGCGACGCCGGCGGGGGTGGCGGCGACGCGGTACTCGTGGTCCTTGATTTCCCTGGGAATACCGATGCGCATGCCGCTCTCCTTCGTGTATCAGGCCGCCAGCGCCTGCACGCACTCCCGCACCAGCGCGGGCCCCCGGTAGATCAGGCCGGTGTAAAACTGCACGAGGTCGGCCCCGGCGGCGACCTTCTCTTTCGCGTCGGCGCCGCTGAGGATGCCGCCGGCGCCGATGAGCGGCACTTCCCCCGCCAGGGCGGCGTGCAAGGCGGCCAGCACGCGGGTGGATCGCGCGCGCAGCGGCAGGCCGGACAGGCCGCCGGTCTCATTGCCGTGCGGCAGGTGCTGCACGCCCTCGCGCGCCAGGGTGGTGTTGGTGGCGATGACCGCGTCGACCCGGTGCTTGCGGAACAGGGCGGCCATGGCGTCGATTTGCGCCGCGTCGAGATCCGGGGCGATCTTCACCGCCACCGGCATGTAGCGCCCGTGCCGCTCCGCCAGGACCGCCTGCCGCGCCTTGATGGCGGCGAGCAGGGCGTCCAGCTCGTCGCCGCCCTGCAGGGCGCGCAGGTTCTTGGTGTTGGGCGAGGAGATGTTGACGGTGACGAAGCTGACCTTGCCGTACAGCTTGTCCAGCAGGGTCAGGTAGTCGTCGGCGGCGCGCTCGATGGGCGTGTCGAAGTTCTTGCCCAGGTTCACGCCCAGGATGCCGCGGTAGGCGGTGCGTTCCAGGTTGGCCAGCAGATGCTCGACGCCCAGGTTGTTGAAGCCCATGCGGTTGATGATGGCTTGCGCTTCCGGCAGGCGGAACAGCCGCGGCTTCGGGTTGCCCGGCTGCGGGCGCGGGGTGACAGCGCCGATCTCGAGGAAGCCGAAGCCGAAGTCGCCCAGCGCGTCGATGGCTTCTCCGTTCTTGTCGAGGCCCGCGGCCAGCCCCACCGGGTTGGGGAAATCCAGGCCCATGACGCGCCTGGGCAGGGCCGGCACGCTGGGCAGGAAGGCCTTCAACAGCCCCATCGCGTGGGCCCGGCGCAGAGCGGATAGGGTCAGCTTGTGGGCGGTCTCGGGGTCGAGGCGGAACAGCAGGGGTTGGGCGAGAGCGTAGGGGTGCATGGCGGGCAAGGTACAAGGGGCGGGGGGTGAGGGGCAAGAGGCGGGAGGCGTGAGGCGGGAGGCGTGAAGGCGTAATACCCACCCCCTAATCCCTAATCCCTAATCCCTAATCCCTAATCCCTAAGCGTGAGGGGGTGTGAGCGCGGGTTACTTGTTAACATTCGGCGGCGCTGGGGCCGTGCTGTCACGGTCCACACAACCATAACGCCAAAACCCCTACGTTCGCCGAACGCCATGCACAAGAAACTCGCCCTGTCCTTGCTGCTGCTGTGCCCGCTGCCGGTCCTCGGAGCCGCGGGCGATGCCGACATCGATCAGCTCATGCCGCTGAGCCTGGAGGAACTGGTGCAGGTGGACGTGTCGATTTCCACCTACAGCAAGCAGCAGATGTCGAAGGCGCCTTCGGTGGTGTCGCTGATCACGGCGGAGGATATCCGCGCCACCGGCGCCGCCAATCTCATGGACGTCCTGCGTGCAGTGCCGGGCATGTACGTGAAGCACAACCTGTTCGCCTTCCGCCCCCTCGTCACCCTGCGCGGCGCGCCTGGCAACAATGTCCTGCTCATGGTGAACGGCGCGCCGGTACGCGATCTGCTCTGGTCCAACGGCATCTACTGGAAGGGCCTGCCGGCCAGCATCATCGAGCGCATCGAGATCATCCGCGGTCCCGGCTCCGCCCTGTTCGGCGCCGACGCCTCGGCCGGCGTCATCAACGTCATCACCCACACCGCCGCCCCCATCACGCACGGCGAGGCCGGCCTGCGCGCCGGCAGCTACGACAGCCAGGCCGGCTGGCTGCGGCACGGCGGTAGCTGGAACGGCCTCGACGTCGGCCTGACCGCCGAGCTGTCCACCACCGACGGCCACCGCCCGACCCTCTCGCCGGATCGCAACGGCAACACCGGCAAGGCCAACTATGAGTGGGACAACCAGGATTTGCGCTTTTCCCTGGCGGGCGGGCACTGGCGGCTGCTCGCCGACTACCAGCGGCAGGATGATGTCGGCGCCGGCCTCAACGGCGCCGGCGTGCTCGACCCGCTGAACGAATCCGACAGCCGCCAGTACGGCCTCGCGCTGCATTACGACAATCCGCGCTTCGCCGCGGATTGGGGCCTGAACGCGGTGGCGCGCTACCGCGACGTGAAGTATTCCTCCGGCAACGGATTCATCACCCTGGCGCCGCCGACGCGGGAATACCTGGATGCCGCCGAGCGCCAGGTCGGCCTCGAATTGAGCGGCCTCTACACCGGCTTGCGCCGCCACGCCCTGCGCATCGGCGGCGGCGCCGCCTGGAACGAGACCTATGGCGTGCGCCAGGTCAACCCGCCCAATCCCGCCTTTCCGATTCCCGAACAAAGCCGCCGCGACCTCTACCTCTACCTGCAGGACGTATGGAGCCTGGCCGAGAATTGGGAGCTCACCGCCGGCCTGCGTTACGACGAGTTCAGCGATTTCGGCGGCGCCGCCACGCCGCGTCTGGCCCTGGTTTGGCAGACCGGCGAGCGGCTCACCAGCAAGCTGTTATATGGCGAGGCCTTCCGCGCGCCGTCGTATCAGGAACTGTATTTCCAGACCGCCGCCAACACGCCGAACCCCGATCTGGAGCCCGAGCGCTCACGCACCTGGGAACTGGCCTTCGATTACCTGGCCAGCGACCGCCTGAAACTGGGCCTCAACCTTTACCGCTTCAAGCGTACCGACCTGATTTCCGGCGCCGGCGGGACATTCCGGAATGTGGGCAGCCACAGCGTGCGCGGCCTCGAACTGGAGGCGCGCTGGCAGGCCGCGCCGAGCCTGCTTTTCGCCGGCAATCTAACGCTGCTCGATCAGGATGACGGCCCGGCCGAGGATGTGAACGTTCCCGATGCAGCCCTGCACCTGCGCATGGACTGGGCGTTCCGCCCGCGCTGGGCCTGGGACGTGCAGGCCCACTGGTTCGGCCGGCGCTCGCTGCCGACCGGCGATCCGCGCGAGGAACTGGGCGCATACAGCCTGCTGGATACCACGCTGCACTACCGGCATGACCGCAACTGGGAGTTCGCGGTCTCCCTGCGCAATCTGCTAAACGAGGATGCCCGCGACTACAGCAGCCGCAATCTGCCGAACAATCTCCCCCTGCCCGGACGCAATTTCTTCGTCGAAGCGCGCTACGGCTTCTGAGACGCCCTGCCCATGCGGTTAACGCGTCCTTGCTTTCGTCACATCCTGGCCCTGCTGCTGGCGGTCTGGCTGCCCGTCGCCGCCGCCATGGAGGAGGCGCCGGAGCCGGCGTTGCGCGCGGTGCTGTTCTACAACTTCCTGAAATTCGCCGAAATGCCGGCCAATGGTGCCTCCGAGCAGCCCCTGAGCATCTGCGTGGCCGCGCGCGACCCGGAGTTGCTCGCGGCCATGGGGCGCCTGCGCGAGCGGCTTCTGCGCGGCCGTCCGCTGGCCGTGCGCGCCTACGAGGCGGCGGTGGACTGCGACGCGATCTACGTCGAGTCGCGCGCGCGCTGGCAGGCCATCGTCAACGGCGCCGGCACGCCGCGCGCCCTCACGGTGGGCGCCTATGCCGGCTTCGTCGACGAGGGCGGCATCATCGAATTGTCCTTCGAGGGCGGCCGCGCCCGCTTCGACATCAACCTGGTCGCCGCCCGCCAGGCCGGCATCCGCTTCAAGCCGCAACTGCTGCGCCTGGCGCTCCGCCTCATCGACTGACAGGCATGCTTTCACCGCGCGCCTACGCCCGACTTCCCTTGCGCCTGCAACTGCTGGGGCTGGTGGCCGGCGCGGTGGTCCTGTCCCTGGCGGTATCCATGCTCAGCGCCATGGTCCTGGACTGGGGCCTGCACAAGGAGCAGGCCACCCACACCCTGGAGACCGCGGCGCGTAGCGCCGCCATCGCCGCCAGCGCGGCGGCCGCCTTCAACGATGCGGCGGCCGCCGCCGAGGCGCTGCGCATCCTCGCCGCGCAAAAGGAAATCACCGCCGCCGCCGTTTATCGCCTGGACGGCAGCCGCCTCGCCGTGCATGGTGACGCCTTGCTGCCGCCGGCGCGGGCGGGGCCGTCGGCCGAACATGGGCCTGATTTTTCCCCGCTGCACACCACCACCCATCTGCTGCGGCCCATCGTCGTCGATGATTCCACCCTCGGCTGGATCTACCTGCACGCCGACCTGGGCAAGTTCCGCGCGCGCTACCTGCGGCAGACCGCTTTCACCGTGCTGGCCAGTCTGGCCGGTCTGGGGCTGGCGATCTGGCTGGGCATGCGCCTCATCGAGCGCATCACCCGCCCGGTGCGCGGTCTCGCCGATCTCGCCCACCGCGTCCGCGATGAAGGCAATTACAGCCTGCGCGCCGATGCCGCCGAGGCGGGCGGCGGCGCCAACGAGGTCGCCGAACTGGTGGCCGGGTTCAACGCCATGCTGGCGGAGATCGAACAGCGCAATTGGGAACTGGACGAGCACCGGCGCGAGCTGGAGCAACGCGTCGCCGAGCGCACCGCGGCGCTGGACCAGGCCAATTTCTCCCTGCTGGCGCAGAAACGCCGCGCCGAGGAGGCCAATCAGGCGAAATCCCGTTTTCTGGCGGCGGCCAGCCACGATCTGCGCCAGCCCATGCACGCCCTCAGCCTGCTGGTCTTGGCCCTCGGCGATAACCTGCGGGAACACGGCGAGGCCGGCGAGCGCTGGACGGAGACGCAGCGGCTGGCGGGTCTGATCGAGTCCTCCGTGCGCAACATGGGCAATCTGCTCAACGACCTGCTCGATCTCTCGCGCCTCGAAGCCGGCGTCATCGTGCCGCATCCGGTGTGCACGCCGGTTGATCAGCTCCTCGGCCGGCTGCACGCGCGCTTTCTCCCTCTCGCCCTGAAAAAGGGCCTGCGCATGCGCTTCGTGCCCGGCCACATGGAGGTGGAGACCGACCCCGTGCTGCTCGACCGCATTCTCTCCAACCTCATCGACAACGCCATCCGTTACACCGACAGCGGCGGCATCCTGGTGGGGACAAGGCGGCGGGCGGGCGGCGCGCGCATCGAAGTGGTGGACAGCGGCATCGGCATTCCCGAGGCGATGCTGGAGCGCATCTTCGAAGAGTATTTCCAGCTCGGCAATCCGGAACGCGGCCGCGACAAGGGGCAGGGCCTCGGCCTCAGCATCGTCAAGCGGCTGGCCGACTTGCTGGGCTGCCGGATCAGCGTGCGTTCCCGTCCGGGGCGCGGCACCCATTTCAGCCTGGAACTGCCGCCTTGCGCCGCCGCCGCGCCGGCGCCGGCGCCGGCGCGCAGCGAGCACGCCGCCGAGCCTGCCGCGTTGCCGGGGCGGGACGGGCTGGTGCTGCTGGTGGAGGACGACGCGGTGATTGTCCAGGCCATGCGCGCGCTCTTCGCGCAGTGGGGCGTGCCGCTGATTACCGCTTCCGGCGCCGAGGAAGCCCTGCGCGCGCTGGACGCGGCCGGACGCACGCCCGCCCTGGTGCTGTCCGATTACCGCCTGCCCGGCGGCCGCGACGGCATCGAGGTGGTCGCGCGCCTGCGCGCGCGCTATGGCGGCGATTTACCGGCCATGCTGGTCAGCGGCGATACCGGCGAGGAAGCCATGCGCGCCGTCGCCGCATCGGGCCTGACCCTGCTGCACAAGCCGCTGCATCCGGCCAAGCTGCGCGCCCTGCTGGCGCACGTTCTGAAATAAACCTAATCGCCCCGCCAGAGCTCGATGCGGTTACGGCCGCTTTCCTTGGCGCGG
>JBBIPL010000031.1:0-21809 GCA_037442845.1 Hydrogenophilales bacterium
GCGCCCGGCACGCCGGCCGCCGCCGCTTCCGGCAAGCCGGCGCCCGTCCGACAGGCCGCCCCCAAGCCGGCGCCGCCGTCGTCCGCCCCGCTGCCGGCCGCCTTGAAACCGAAGCCCGTGCCGGCGACGCCGGTGAAACCGGTGGAAGAAGAACCCGTGCAGGCGCCGCCGCCGCCGCAGGTGGACAAACCGGATCCGCCGCTGCCTCCGCAGGCGCCCGCACCCCGAAGCCAGACGCCGCCGCCCGGGGAAAAGCGCGGCGGCCCCTGGAGCCCGGGCGAGGGCGAAGGCTGGAGTTTTTCCCGCGGCGGCTGAGCACAGCCCCCAACTCTCCGCTGCGCGTCGAGTTGCCCCGCACGGGGGCCAAGAAACACTCGGGGCAGCCCTTTGTGTTTCTTGAGGTGGAAAAGGCGAGAGCCGCGCAAGCGGCCCCGTGTAGCGCTCCCCCGCGGGCGGGGGGGGCGGGTGCTCAGTGCATGGGCCGCTTCATGAAATTGACGACCTTGGCCTCGGCAGGCGGGCCCTTGCGCGAGCTGGCGCAGGAGCCGCTGCCCTCGGTTTCCATGACGAAACCCTCGGCTTCGTGCAGCAGATTGATGACATCGACGAAGAAGCGATCCTTGGCCATGGCCAGCGCGGTGCGGCCGCCGTCGTTGGCTGCCTTCACGTCGGCGCCGGCTTCGATCAGCACCTCGCAGACCGCCGCCTCGCCGGCGCCGGCCGCCAGCATGAGGGGGCTGAGGCCGTAGAAGATGCGCGCGTTGACGTCGGCGCCGGCTTCCGCCAGGGCCCGCACCACCGGCGCGAAACCGCAATCCAGCTCGTGGTTGTAAGCGGCCTTGAACAGGGGGGTCCAGTCATTGGCATCGCGCGCGTTGCAGTCGGCGCCGGCTTCCAGCAGGGCGCGCGCGGCCTCCAGGTGGCCGCCCTGGGCGGCCAGGTGCAGCGGGGTGCGGCCTTCCTGGTCGCGGCTGTCGGCGGCGGCGCCGGCGGCCAGCAGGCGGCGGACCTCGGCGTAATCGCCGGCCTCGGCGGCAAGGTGAAGTTCAGTGGACATGGGCATCTCCGGGAAAGTTAATACCCGAGTATTGTAATCAACTATTAGCCGGAGGCCAGCGGTTTTTTCAGGCCGGCCAGGCCGCCGCGCGGCGGCCTTCACGCGCAGCAGATAGAGGGGAATGCTGAGGGCGCCGGGCAGGCTGCCGTGGCGGTATTCGTCCAGGCCGGATCGTCGCCCTCGAACTCGGTGACCTCGTAAGACGTGGCCTGATCGCGCGAGCAGGTTTTCCAGGGCGGCCTCGGCGAAGCCGAGCAGTTCGCAGACGCCGCACGCCCGGCCCGTGTAGCGGCGGGGCTTGAGGCGGGCCAGGGGGTGGCGGGACGCCTCGCTGTCGGCGCGGATGAGCAGGGGCGCATCCGCGTCACCGGTCTTTAGGGCGACCTCCCCGGCCAGCAGGTAATAGCGCGCATCGTCGTGATCACCCTTGGCGGAACAGGGTCTGCCCGGCGTCGAGGCGGATGCGGCGGACGAGGCCGGCGACTTCGGCGCGGGCCTCGTCGGACAGGCTGTTGAGGGGAACGAATCGACGGTAATCCACGCTCATGCGCATCAGCCCAGGTCGAGTTCGCGCCAGAGTTCGTCCACGCGCTGCTTCACCGCGTCCGTCATGCGGATCGGCGTGCCCCATTCGCGCGTGGTCTCGCCCGGCCATTTGTTGGTGGCATCGATGCCCATCTTCGAACCGAGGCCGGAGACCGGGCTGGCGAAATCGAGATAGTCGATCGGCGTGTTCTCCACCAGCAGGGTGTCGCGCGCCGGATCGACGCGGGTGGTGAGCGCCCACATGACATCGTTCCAGTCGCGCACGTTGACGTCCTCGTCGGTCACCAGGATGAACTTGGTGTACATGAACTGGCGCAGGAAGCTCCAGATGCCGAACATCACGCGCTTGGCGTGGCCGGGGTACTGCTTCTTCAGGCTCGCCACCGCGAGGCGGTAGGAGCAGCCTTCCGGCGGCAGGTAGAAGTCGGTGATCTCGGGAAACTGCTTTTGCAGCAGGGGCACGAACACCTCGTTGAGGGCGACGCCGAGGATGGCCGGCTCGTCCGGCGGCTTGCCGGTATAGGTGGAGTGGTAGATGGGGTCGCGGCGCAGGGTGATGCGCTCGACGGTGAAGACCGGGAAGGTCTCCTGTTCGTTGTAGTAGCCGGTGTGGTCGCCGAAAGGGCCTTCCAGGGCGGTTTCACCCGGGTGGATGACGCCCTCCAGCACCATCTCGGCGCTGGCCGGCACGCGCAGCTCCGAGCCCAGGGCTTTCGCCACTTCCGTCTTGGCGCCGCGCAGCAGGCCGGCGAACTGGTACTCGGAGAGGGAATCCGGCACCGGCGTCACCGCCCCCAGGAGGGTGGCGGGGTCGGCGCCGAGCGCCACGCAGACGGGGAAAGCTTGGCCCGGCTGCGCCGCCTGGAACTCGCGGAAATCGAGGGCGCCGCCGCGATGCGCCAGCCAGCGCATGATGAGCTTGTTGGGGGCGATCACCTGCTGCCGGTAGATGCCCAGGTTCTGCCGCGGCTTGTGCGGCCCCTGGGTGATGACCAGGCCCCAGGTGAGCAGGGGGCCGACGTCGCCGGGCCAGCAGGTCTGGATGGGCAGGCGCGAGAGGTCGACGTCCTGCCCTTCCCACACCACTTCCTGACAGGCGGGGGTACGCACTTCCTTCGGGCTCATGTTGAGCACCTGCTTCAGCACCGGCCACTTCTCCCAAGCGCCCTTGAGGCCCTTCGGCGGCTCCGGCTCCTTGAGATAGGCGAGCAGCCTGCCGATCTCGCGCAGCTTGGCCGGGTCCTCCTCGCCCATGCCCAGCGCCACCCGTTTCACCGTGCCGAACAGATTGGCGAGCACGGGGATGTCGCCGCCTTTCGGTTTCTCGAACAGCAGGGCCGGGCCGCCGGCGCGCAGCACGCGGTCGCCGATCTCGGTCATTTCCAGATGCGGGTCCACCTCGGCGCGGATGCGCTTGAGTTCGCCGCGGGCTTCGAGTTGGGCGATGAAATCGCGCAGGTCGGCGTAACGCATGGGCGTGCCTCAGGCCGCGGCCGGCACGAAGCGGAAGCGGCCGTCCTGTTCGCGGAAGTGGCCGAGCAAGCGGCCGGCATCCTCGGGGGCTTGCTTGAATTCCTGCACCCGGCAGGATGCGGTGCTCACCGCGAAATGCCGCTGCTCGACGCGCAGGATGAAGATCGGCTCGGCGTAGGCCTCCGGCGCCTGGAACAGGGCGGGCTCCGCCTTGCGCGGCACGTCGCGGATGCGCAGGCCGCCGTTGCAGTCGGGCATGCGGATCGCCACCACGTCGAGATTCAGCGTGCTCTGCCAGGGCCAGTCCTGCAGGCGGATCAGGGTGATGGCGTGATCCTCTCCGGCCAAGGTGTAGGAGGCGGAGTCCTGCATGCAGCCGGCGAGGGAAAGGACGAGCGGCAATGCGTAAAGCGGGGGGAAGGCGGGCTGGATCATGGCTTCGCGTCCACGAAATAGGTGCTCGGTAGCGCCGACGCCGCGCAGTGTACCGCGCTCCGCCCGGCAACGGTGGGGATGGCCGATGGCGCGAAGACGGCCATGCGGCGAGGCTAGCCCCGCGCGGGAACGGGCGCCTACTCCAGCCCCTGGCTGGCCAGATAGTCCTCGTAGCCGCCCTCGTAGACGACGTGGCTGCCGTCCAGTTTGAGCTCGATGATCTTGTTGGCCAGGGAGGACACGAACTGGCGGTCGTGGGAGACGAAGATCAGGGTGCCGGTGAAGGCGTCGAGGGCGTTGTTGAGCGACTCGATGGATTCCATGTCGAGGTGGTTGGTGGGCTCGTCCATGACCAGCACGTTGGGGCGCAGCAGCATGAGCTTGCCGAACAGCATGCGGCCCTGCTCGCCGCCGGAGATGACGCGCACCGGCTTCTTCACCTCGTCGCCGGAGAACAGCAGGCGGCCCAGGGTGCCGCGCACCAGGGTGATGAGATCCTCGCCCTCGTAACCGCCCGCCCGCACCCATTCGGAAATCCAGTCGGTGAGGGACTTGTCGCTGTCGAAATCGGCGGAGTGGTCCTGGGCGAAGTAGCCGGGCCTGGCCTTTTCCGCCCATTTGACGCTGCCGTGTCGGGGCTGCAACTCGCCCACCAGCAGCTTGAGCAGGGTGGTCTTGCCGACGCCGTTCTCGCCGATGATGGCCACCCGGTCGCCGGCGGCGATGTGCACGTTGAGCTTGTTGATGACGGTCTGGCCGGGTTCGTAGCCGAAGCTGAGGTTTTCCACTTCCACCGCCAGGCGGTGCAGCTTTTCCTTGTCGTCGTATTCGAAGCGGATCCACGGGTATTGCCGGCTGGAGGGCTTCACATCCTCGGGCTTGATCTTCTCGATCAGCTTCATGCGGCTGGTGGCCTGCTTGGCCTTGGACTTGTTGGCGGCGAAGCGGCGCACGAATTCCTGCAGCTCGGCCACCCGCTCCCTGGCCTTGGCGTTGGCGGCCGATTGCCGTTCGCGGGCCAGGGTGGAGGCTTCCATGTAGTCGTCGTAGTTGCCCGGATAGACCTTCAGGGTCTGGTAGTCCAGGTCCGCCATGTGGGTGCAGACCTGGTTCAGGAAGTGGCGGTCGTGGGAGATGATGATCATGGTGGAGTCGCGCGCGTTGAGCACGTTCTCCAGCCAGCGGATGGTGTTGATGTCCAGGTTGTTGGTGGGTTCGTCGAGCAGCAGGATGTCCGGGTTGGCGAACAGCACCTGCGCCAGCAGCACGCGCAGCTTCCAGCCCGGCGCCACTTCGCGCATGGGCCCCTGGTGCTTGTCGGAAGGGATGTCCAGGCCGAGCAGCAGCTCGCCGGCGCGGGCCTCGGCATCGTAGCCGCCCATTTCGCCGAAGCGGGCCTCCAGCTCGGCGGCGCGCATGTAGTCCTCTTCCGTCGCCTCCGGATTCATGTAGATGGCGTCCTTCTCGCGCATGCAGGCCCACAGCTCGGCATGGCCCATGAGCACCACGTCCAGCACCCGCTCGTCCTCGAAGGCGAACTGGTCCTGCCTGAGGTGCGCCATGCGCTCGTGCGGATCGATGGCGACGTTGCCGGCCGAGGGTTCCAGCACGCCGGCCAGGATCTTCATGAGGGTGGACTTGCCGCAGCCGTTGGCGCCGATGAGGCCGTAACGGTTGCCGTCGCCGAACTTGACGTTGACGTTCTCGAACAACGGGCGGGCAGAGAACTGGATGGTGAGGTTGGAGGCGGTGAGCATGGCGGGGCTTTCACGAATCAGCCCGCCATTCTACCGCTCCCCGCGGACGTCGACCGATTGCACGCGGGTTGCCGCCTTGCGGCCTGGTCGAGCCGCGCGGCCTATTTCCGCTCCGGATCGAACACGCTCAACTCGTCGTGCCACAGGCAGACGCGGTTGCCGCCCTCGGTCTTGGCGATGAGTTGGGCGCGTTCGACGCGCTCCAGGGTTTCGTCGATGAAGAAGATGGGGTCGAGGGTGACCACGCCGAAGGAGGCGGTCAGGCGGATGCTGCCGCCTTCCACCGGGAAGGGCGTGGCGGCGAGTTCCTCGCGCAGGCGGTTGAGCAGGACGCCGGCCTGGTCCAGATCGGTGGTGGGCAGGCAGAGCAGGAATTCCTCGCCGCCCAGGCGGTAGATGGTGTCGTAGCCGCGCAGGTGGGCGGCGAAGAAAGCGGCCACCGCCTTCAGCACCTGGTCGCCGACGCGCTGGCCGTGGTTTTCGTTGATGCGGGCGAAATCGTCGAGATCGACGTAGCACACCACGCAGGGCTGGCGCGTGCGCTGCACGCGCTCGATCTCTTCGGCCAGGCGCAGGTGCACGGCCTGGCGGTTCCAGACGCCGGTGAGCTTGTCCACCGCGCCCAGGCGTTCCATGAGCTCCTGTTCCAGGCGCCGCAACAACTGGCGCAGACGCGCGGCGACCGCCACCAGGGCGTCGTAATCGGCCGGCGCGATGGGCTGGCCGGCGGCCTGGTTTTCCAGGAGGTGGCGGGCGATGCCGTGCATGGAGCGGTGCGCGATTTCGATGGCCGCGTAGCCCGCTTCCCGTTCCAGGCCGGCCTTGCCGTCGCCGTGCAGCCAGCCGCCCAGGCCGCAGCGCAGGTGAGCGTCCTCGGCGAGGTCGTCGCCGGTGTCCTGGCCGCCGCAGATGAGCTGGCGGTTGAGGCGCGCCATCCACTGCGAATGGTTGACGATGGCGCGGTCGAGATCATGCAGACGGGCCAGCGTGGCGGCATGCGCTTGTTCAGCCTGGTTCATGGCGTCCCTCCGGTAATGAGCAGGGCGGGGTGATGGGCCTGGGGTCTGTCGAGATGGAAGCCCTGCGCCTTGTCCACGCCCAGCGTCGCGAGCAGGTTCAGGGTGGCCTCGTCCTCCACGCATTCGGCGACGGTGGCCTTGCCCAGGCCGCGCGCCACCTCGACCATGCCGCGCACGAAAACCTGGTTGTCGTGGTCGTGCGGCAGGTTGCGGATGAACATGCCGTCCAGCTTGATGGTGTCGACGCGGATGTGCTTGAGATAGGCGAAGGAAGCGAAGCCGGCGCCGAAATCGTCCAGGCAGACGCCGCAGCCGGTCTGCTTGAGGGCCTCGATGAAGCGCTCCGCGTCGGTGAGGTCGGAAACGGCGGCGGTTTCGGTGATCTCGATGATCAGCCGCGCCGGGTCGGCACGGTGTTCCCTGAGCAGATCGGCGATGAAACCGGGCAAGGCGGGATCGTCGAAGGAACGCCCGGACAGGTTGACGGCGATGGGCGGCGACGCGGGCTGTTCGGCGAGCAGGCGCACCACCCGGCGCAGGGTCCAGCGGTCGATCTCCACGATCTTGTTGCTCTTTTCCGCCACCGGAATGAACAGCCCCGGCGAGATCAGTTCGCCGCTGGACTCGTCGCGCAGGCGGATGAGGGCTTCCAGGTGCGCCAGCTTGCGGTCGCGGATGGCGTAGACCCCCTGGTAATGCAGTTCGAACAGGTCGTGTTCCAGGGCGTGCGCCAGGCGCTCGTTCCAGGACAGGCGGCTGACCATCTCCGGCGTCGTGTCGAGGTCGGCGCGATAGGCGCGCCAGGCGTTCTTGCCGGCCTGCTTGGCCTGGTACATGGCGGCGTCGGCGCAGGCCACCAACTGCTCCTGGTCGGCGGCGTGCTCGGGGTGGAGGGCGATGCCCAGGCTGGAGGAGATGCGCAGGGTCTGGCCTTCGAAGCGGAAGGGAATCTGCGCGATGGAGCGCACGATGCGCTCGGCCAGCGTCTCCGCCTGCTGGCGGTCCGCCCCCGGCATGAGCACGGCGAATTCGTCGCCGCCCAGGCGGAACAGCATCTCGTTGCGCCGGGTGAGGCCGGAGACTTCCCCCGCCACGCGGATGAGCAGGGCGTCGCCGGCGCGATGGCCGAAGTGGTCATTGATGGTCTTGAATTCGTCGAGGTCGAAATAGAGCAGGGCGGAGGCCGCCCGGTGGCGGCCCGATTCGGCCATCATGCGTTCCAGTTCGGCCTGGAAGCGGTGGCGGTTGTAGAGGCCGGTGAGGGAGTCGCGCTCGGCCAGGTAGAGCATCTGTTCGGCGGTCTGCCGCTCGCTGGTGACGTCCTCGTAGATCCACAGATAGCCGAGGAAGCGGTTTTCGCGGTCGCGCACCGCATAGCTGAGCTGCGTCACCACGCGGCCGTCCTGCATCTGGATCTCGTGGCTGTCGGCCTCCTCCCGGTGCACCAGGACCTGGCCGAGATGGGCGCGGAAGCCGGCGGCATCGGCCAGTTCGCAGGCCGAGAAGGTGAAGCAGGCGTCACAGTCCAGGCCGATCAGCGAACTGTGATCCGGTATGCGCCAGATATGGCTGAAGGCGGGGTTGTGGTAGATCACCCGCCCGTCGGCGCCGACGAACAGGATGCCCAGGTTCATCGCCGACAGCAGGGCCTTGAGGCGCGCGCGTTCGGCCTCGGCGCCGGCGAGATACTCCAGGGCGCGTTCCTCCGAATCCTTCAGTTCGGAAATATCGCGGATGCTGGCGCGGATGCCGAGGGACTGGCCTTCCCGGTCATAGATGGGAAGCCAGTTCACCGCCGCCCAGAAGCTCTCTCCCGACTTGCGCCGCATGCGGAACTGGTAGCCCTCTCCCGAGTCGCCGCCCAGGGCCCGGCGAAAGTGCTGGCCGGATTCCTCCTGATCTTGCGGGTCGATCAGGCAGAGCGGGAATCCCGGCATGGCCAGGCACTCCTCGGGCGTGTAGCCGGTCATGCGTTGCACCGAGGGGTTGACCCAGAGGGTGCGCCCGCAGGGTTCGATCCACAGTTCCAGGTCGTAGGTGTAATGGGCGATGGCGAAGAAGCGTTGCTCGCTCTGCCTGAGCTCGGACAGGCGCGCCTTGAGCTGCTCCGACATCCGCCGGAAGGCGTCGGTGAGCTGGCCCACCTCGTCGCGCCCGTGCGCGGGCAGCAGGGTGTCGAAGTGGTCGTCGGCGATGGCCTGGCTGGCCAGGGTGAGCTGCTTCAGGCGGTGCGTCAGCAGGTAGCCGGCCAGGGCCAAAGTGACCAGGGTCAGGGCGAGCGCGGCGACGCCGATGTAGGCGCCCTGGCGCAGCAACCGCTCGCGCGCCTGCAGGAGAAAGTCGGTGGGGACGCCGAAGCGCAGGTGGCCGTAGACCCTGCCGGAGAGATTGATGGCGATTTCGGTGTCGTACACGCGGTCGTGATTGCGCGTGGAGATCTCCCGGTCGAGTTCCGGCAGCGGCGCATCGGCGCGCAGGCCGGCCTGCGCGACGCGGCGCCCCTCCAGGTCGAGCAGCAGCAGATAGGCGTAACTGTCGTCCCGCCGCGCTTCGTCGAGGATTTCCCGCAGGGCGCCGTAGTCCCGCTGCATGAGGGGGCCGGCCAGGGCCGCGTTGAGCAGGGGCACGCTGCCGCTGATGCGCTGATAGGCCTGTTCGCCGAGTTCCTGTTCGGTGAGCCGGGCATTGCTGGCCACCAGCACCGCCAGCATGACGGCCTCGACCAGGACGCCGGCCAGGGTCAGCTTGAGCCACAGCGGGAAGCGTGGGCGGCCGTGGGTGAACGCGGGCGCATTCAAGGCTTGAGCGCCTTCCGGGTTTCTTTCAGATAGGGGTCGGCGCGTTTCATGGCCGCTTCGCCGGCCGGGCGCAGCCCGCTGTAACCAGTCTGGCCGAGGAAGTTGATGCCCTCTTCCTCGCGCGGGAAGGCCAGCAGCAGGGCGCGCAGGCGCTCGGCTTCCGGCCTGCCCAGATCGGCTTTGGCGAGGAACACGAAGGCGGGGATGTCGGCGACGTGCTTGAGCACCAGCAGCTTGCCGCGCAGATCCTCGGGAATCTGCAGCAGCCCCTGGCTGGTGGTTACCGCCGCGCGGGCGACGCCGGATGCGAGCGCGTGCGCCACGCTGGCATGCGTGCGGTGTTCGCTGGCGGTGAAGTCGCGCCCCGCTTCCAGGCCCTGCTCGCGCAGGTAGCTCAGGGTGGCGGCGACCGTGATCGCCAGGCGGTCGATCACCGCCAGCTGGCCGCCGCGCAGGTCGCCGGGGCCGGCCAGGGGACGCTCGGCGTGGTGGATAAGCAGGGCGTCGTGGTCGGTGGTGAACTGCACCAGGGGTTGCAGGCCAGCGTCCTTCTGGGCAATGCGCGCGAAATGGGCGGCGGTGATGGCGAGGTCGAAGTCGCCGCGCAGGGTGCGCGCATGGAAGCGGGCGAAGTCGGGCGCGCTCTCGATGTGTACCGGCTCTTTCAGATGACGTTCGAGATAGGCGCGCAGCGGCTCATAGCGCTCCACCAGCACGCGCGAACTGTGGACGGGCAGGACGCCGATGGTGAAGGCCAGGGCCAGGCCCGGCAGCGCCGCCAGGAAGAGGGCGAGCGCGGCCCGCGCGAGGCCCATTCAGGCGCCCCCCAGGCTTTTCACCAGCACCTTGGAACGCCGCTGCCAGTTGTACATGGCCTTGCGCGGCGCCGGCAGGTCGTCCGGGCCGGCCGGCACGAAACCGCGCTCGATGAACCAGTGGGTGGTGCGCGTGGTGAGCACGAACAGGCGGGCAAGCCCCCGCGCCCGCGCCGCCTCCTCGACCGCCGCGAGCAGGGCGTCGCCGCGTCCGCCGCGGCGGAACTCGGGGGCCACCGCCAGGCAGGCCATTTCGGCGGCGCCGGCTTCGGGGAAGGGGTAGAGGGCGACGCAGCCGACGATGAGACCGTCCAGTTCATCGACGAAGAACTGGTCGATTTCCTGTTCCAGACGCTCGCGCGAGCGGCGCACCAGGACGCCGTCCTGTTCCAGCGGCTCGATCACCGAGAGGATGCCGCCGACGTCGTCGATGCCGGCGGGACGCAGGTTCTCCACCGACTGCCGGGTGACCATGGTGCCCACGCCCTCGTGCGTGAACAGTTCCAGCAGCAGGGCGCCGTCGATCTCGGCGCTGACCAGGTGGACCTTGGCCACCCCCTTCTTGCAGGCCTGGATGGCGTGCGGCAGGTACAGCTTCATGTCGCCGTCCGGCAGTTCCTTCAGCAGCCGTTGCGCCTGGCTGGCGGTGAGCCGGCTGATGGGCTTGTCGGCCGCGTTGTCGCCGCGGTCCAGGATGAAGATCAGCTTGTCCGCCCCCAGGTCGATGGCGGCGTGCGTCGCCACCTCCTCCAGGGTCAGATTGAAGACCTCGCCGGTGGCGGAATAGCCGATCGGCGAGAGCAGCACGATCTCGCCGCCGTCCAGGCGGTCGCGGATCGCCGCGACGGCGATCCTGCGCACCTCGCCGGTGAACAGCAGATCGACCCCGTCCACCACGCCGGCGGGCTGGGCGGTGACGTAGTTGCCGGAGGCGACGCGGATCTCGGCGCCGGCCATGGGGGTGTTGGGCAGACCCACGGAGAGCAGGCTTTCGATGTCCACGCGCACCGAACCCACGGCGTCCTTTACGTGTTCCAGGGACTCGGCGTCGGTGACCCGGCGGCCGCGCACGTACTGGGCTGCGCCGGCCAGGCGTTCCTCCACCTGCGGACGCACGCCATGCACCAGGACCAGGCGCACGCCGAGGGCGTTGAGCAGATTGATGTCGTAGACGAGATCGACGAAGTCCTCGCGCAGCATGGCGTCGCCGCCGAAGGCCAGCACGAAGGTCTTGCCGCGGAAGGCGTGGATGTAGGGCGCCGCCGCGCGGAACCAGTCCACGTAGGCGGCGGCGTTGTGTTCCCCCGTTTTCGCCATGGCCCCAACCCTCCGCTTTACTTGCTTGACTGGCGCTGGTTACGGCGCGCCGGAGAAAAACTTGAATCGGTCATTGGAAATCGCCCCAGACGGCCTGCATGGCGGCTAGCGCCGCCAGCGCCGCGGTCTCGCTGCGCAGGATGCGCGGGCCCAGGCGTAGCGGCTGAAAGCCGGCGCGCAGGGCGGCCTGCCGCTCGACCGGGTCGAAGCCGCCTTCCGGCCCGGCCAGCAGGAGGACGCGACCGTCCGGGACGGCGGCCTCGCCCAAGCCCAGCGTCCCTTGCGGATCCAGCAGATAGCGGTGCGCGGCCGTGGCCGCGGCCTCGGTGGCCAGCCATTGCAGGCCGTCGCGGATCTCCGCCAGCGCCGGCGGCTGGTTGCGGCCGCACTGTTCGCAGGCGGCGACGACGATGCCGCGCCAGTGCCGCAGGCGCCGCGCGGCCTTGTCGGCATCGAGCCGCACCACGCTGCGCCGCATCATCAGCGGCTGGATGGCGCAGACCCCCAGCTCCACGGCCTTCTGCAGGGTCAGGTCCATGCGCTCGCCGACGGAGATGCCCTGGGCGAGGACGATGCGCAGGCGGGACTCGCGCTCTGTCGCGTCGTGCGCGGCGATGCGGGCGAAGGCCAGCTTGCCGCGCAACTCCAGGGTGGCGGAGTATTCGCCGCCGGCGCCGTTGAACAGGGTGAGCGCGTCGCCCTCGCGCAGGCGCAGGGCGCCGGTCGCGTGCCGGGCCGTTTCGGCGGGCAGTTCGACGAGGCGGCCGGGGGCCAGGGGCAGGTCGCAATAGAAGCGGGGCATGGGGTGAGTCCTCGGTCCGGATGATAAACTTCGACGCGTTGATTTCGTCGGGAGAGAGAAGATGGTGCGCATGGAAACCCCGGTCTGCGATTTCGGCTGGAAGGCGGTGGATTTCGCCCTGCCCGGCGTCGATGGCAAGACCTACAGCCTGAAGGATGTGGCCGGGCCGAACGGCCTGCTGGTCATGTTCATCTGCAATCACTGCCCCTACGTGAAGGCGGTCATCGATCGCATCGTCCGCGACGTCAAGGAACTCAAGGCCCTGGGCATCGGCGCCGTCGCCATCATGGCCAACGATCCCACCGAGTATCCCGAGGACAGCTTCGACAACATGAAGGAACTGGCGGTCCGTCTGGGTTTCCCCATGCCCTATGTGCTGGACGCCAGCCAGGACGTCGCCAAGGCCTACGGCGCGGTGTGCACGCCGGATTTCTTCGGCTTCAACCGCGATCTGGAATTGCAGTACCGCGGCCGTCTCGACGAGTCGCGCAAGGAGGCCGCCCCCGAGGGCGTGCGCCGCGACCTGTTCGAGGCCATGCGCGAGGTGGCCTTGACCGGGCGCGGCCCGCTCCAGCAGATTCCCAGCATGGGCTGTTCCATCAAGTGGCGGACCTGAAGCGCATCCTCGACCAGGTCATCGCCGCCTGCCGGGATGTGGGACGGGAAGAGGTCATGCCGCGCTACCTGAAGGTGGCGCACCAGCGTAAGGTCGACGGCAGCCTGCTCACCGAGGCCGACGTCGCCGCGCAGAACGCCTTGTGCCGCCGCCTCCAGGCCATCGCCCCCTACCCCGTGCTGGGCGAGGAGATGACCGAGGCGGAACAGCGCGCGGTCTGGGACCTGGGCGAGGAGGCCTTCTGGTGCGTGGACCCGATCGACGGCACCAGCAATTTCGTCAACGGCCTGCCCTATTTCGCCATTTCCGTGGCGCTCATGCGTGAGCGCAAGAGCGTCCTCGGCGTGGTCTACGATCCGGCGGCGGACGAAGCCTTTCATGCCATCGCGGGGCAGGGCGCCTGCCTCGACGGCGAACGTCTGCCGATCAAGACCGCGCCCACCGAACTGCGCCGCTGCATGGCCGGCATCGAACTCAAGCGCATCGACCGCGAGCTGGCCGGACGCCTGGCCTTCGAACACCCCTTCAGTTCGCAGCGCAACCTCGGCGCCAGCACCCTGGACTGGTGCTACCTGGCCGCCGGCCGCCTGCATGTCTATCTGCACGGCGGCCAGAAGCTGTGGGATTACGCGGCGGGTTGCCTGATCCTGCGGGAGTCGGGCGGCGCCGTCTGCGCCCTGGACGGCGGCGATTTCCGCGCCGCGGACCCCTGGAACCGTTCCGTGCTGGCCGCCCTGACGCCCGAGCTGCTGAGCCAGTGGCGCGCCTGGGTGGGGGTTTGAGCCGCGGCTGAACAGTGGAGCGCCGACGGGGGCTCCGGAAAGAGGGCCTCGATCGGTTTGTGCGCCGCACCAACAGCGGACTCCATAAGAACCGGATGGCCGAATATAAAAATATTTTAATTTTTTCACGGGAACCCCCGGGAAGCCCCGAGAAGCCGCGAAATACAAGGCTTCTTCCCTGATTTCACGGGCCTTGGCAGGCGTTTGTCAGTTTCGCTTCAGCTTGCCGGTGGCTCGCACGGTACGACATAATCCGAGCTTTCCGCCCCCCAGGGCCAAGATTTCGTTTTTTTCTTCAAGGAAACAAAGACATGGCAACCCGCACCGACCTCGCGAACGCGATCCGCGCCCTGGCGATGGATGCAGTCGAAAAGGCCAAATCCGGCCACCCCGGCGCCCCCATGGGCATGGCGGAAATCTCCGAAGTGCTGTGGAACCACCACCTGCGCCACAACCCGGCCAATCCCAAGTGGCCGGACCGCGACCGCTTCGTGCTTTCCAACGGCCACGGTTCCATGTTGATCTACTCGCTGCTGCACCTGACCGGTTATGACGTATCCATCGACGACATCAAGCAGTTCCGTCAGCTGCACTCCAAGACCCCCGGCCACCCCGAATACGGCTACACCCCCGGCGTCGAGACCACCACCGGCCCGCTCGGCCAGGGCATCACCAACGCCGTCGGCATGGCGCTCGCCGAGAAGCTGCTGGCCGCCGAGTTCAACAAGCCCGGCCATGACATCGTCAACCACCACACCTACGTGTTCCTGGGCGACGGCTGCATGATGGAAGGCCTCTCGCACGAGGCCTGCGCCCTGGCCGGCACCTGGAAGCTGAACAAGCTGATCGCCTTCTGGGACGACAACGGCATCTCCATCGACGGCCACACCGAGGGCTGGTTCACCGAGGACGTTTGCGGCCGTTTCGAAGCTTACGGCTGGAACGTGATCCGCAACGTCGACGGCCATGACTTCGCCGCCCTGGAAGCCGCCGTGCAGCAGGCCAAGCAGTCCGCCGACCAACCCACCCTAATCCAGGCCAAGACCATCATCGGCAAGGGCGCGCCCAACAAGCAGGGCGGTCACGACTGTCACGGCGCCCCCCTGGGCGACAAGGAAATCGCCGCCGCGCGCGAGGCCATCGGCTGGCCGCATCCTCCCTTCGAGATTCCCGCCGACGTGTACGAGGGCTGGAACGCCAAGGTGAAGGGCGAGGGACTGGAAAAGCTGTGGAACAACAAGTTCGCCGAGTACGCCAAGCAGTTCCCCTCCGAGGCCGCCGAGTTCACCCGCCGCATGCGCGGCGACTTGCCCGCCGACTGGTCGGAGCGCGTCGCCGCCGCCATGCGGACCACCTTGGAGAAGGCCGAGACCGTGGCCACCCGCAAGGCCTCGCAACTGGCCATCGAGCGCCTGGTCTCCACCCTGCCCGAGCGCGTCGGCGGTTCCGCCGACCTGACCGGCTCCAACCTGACCAACTGGCCCAACTGCCAGCCCATCCACCGACACGAGCAGGCCAACTACATCTCCTACGGCGTGCGCGAGTTCGGCATGAGCCACATCATGAACGGCATGGCCCTGCACGGCGGCCTGTTCCCCTTCGGCGGCACCTTCCTGATGTTCTCGGAATACGCCCGCAACGCCCTGCGCATGTCCGCCCTGATGAAGCAGCGCGTGGTCTACGTGTTCACGCACGACTCCATCGGCCTGGGCGAGGACGGCCCCACCCACCAGCCGGTCGAGCAGACCGCCACCCTGCGCATGATCCCCAACATGCACGTCTGGCGTCCCTGCGACACCACCGAGACCCTGGTGGCCTGGGTCGCCGGCGTGGAGAAGAAGGATGGTCCCACCAGCCTGATCCTGTCCCGCCAGAACCTGCCTTTCGTGCCTCGTTCCGAGGCCCAGATCGCCGACATCGCCAAGGGCGGCTACGTGCTGTCCGACGCCGCCGATGCCAAGGTGACCCTGATCGCCACCGGCTCCGAGGTGGAACTGGCCCTCAAGGCCCAGGAAGCCCTGAAGGCCGAGGGCATCGCCGCCCGCGTGGTGTCCATGCCCTGCACCAACACCTTTGACCAGCAGGACGCCGGCTACAAGGCCGCCGTGCTGGGTTCCGGCAAGCGTGTCGCCATCGAAGCCGGCGTCACCGACGCCTGGTGGAAGTACGTGGGTCTGGATGGCGCTGTCATCGGCCTGGACCGCTTCGGCGAATCCGCCCCCGCCCCCCAGTTGTTCAAGGAATTCGGTTTCACGGTCGAGAACGTGGTCGCCAAGACCAAGGCGGTTCTGTAATCAGCGGGTAGCTGGCAGCCAGTGGCTTGCAGCCTGAGTTTGCGCGTCGAAGGCGCTGAACATCAGCTACCGGCTTCGGGCTACCAGCAACCAGCTCTGTCATCACTCACAAGGAGCACACACATGGCTATCAAAGTTGGTATCAACGGTTTCGGCCGCATCGGCCGCATGGTTTTCCGCGCCATCGCCAAGGATTTCCCCAATCTGGAAGTGGTCGCCATCAACGACCTGCTGGACCCCGACTACCTCTGCTACATGCTGAAGTACGACTCCGTGCACGGCCGCTTCAACGGTGACATCGGCCTCGACGGCAGCAACATGGTCGTCAACGGCAAGAAGATCCGCCTGACCGCCGAGAAGGACCCCGCCGCCCTGAAGTGGAACGAAGTGGGCGCCGACATCGTCATCGACTGCACCGGCTTCTTCCTCACCACCGAGTCCTGCCAGGCCCACATCACCGCCGGCGCCAGGAAGGTGGTGCAGTCCGCCCCCGCCAAGGATTCCACGCCGATGTTCGTGTACGGCGTCAACCACGCCACCTACGCCGGCCAGGCCATCGTCTCCGCCGCTTCCTGCACCACCAACTGCCTGGCGCCCGTGGCCAAGGTGCTGCATGACAACTGGGGCATCAAGCGCGGCCTGATGACCACCGTGCATGCCGCCACCGCCACCCAGAAGACCGTGGACGGCCCCTCCAAGAAGGATTGGCGCGGCGGCCGCGGCATCCTGGAAAACATCATCCCGTCCTCCACCGGCGCCGCCAAGGCCGTCGGCGTGGTGCTGCCCGAGCTGAACAAGAAGCTCACCGGCATGGCCTTCCGCGTGCCCACCTCCGACGTCTCAGTGGTCGACCTGACCGTCGAGCTGAACAAGGAAGCCGCCTACGCCGACATCTGCAAGGCCATGAAGGCGGCCTCCGAAGGCGCCATGAAGGGCGTGCTGGGCTACACCGACGAGAAGGTGGTCTCCACCGACTTCATCGGCAACTCCGCGCCCTCCACCTTCGACGCCGAAGCCGGCATCGCCCTCGACGGCACCTTCGTCAAGGTCGTCGCCTGGTACGACAACGAGTACGGCTACACCTGCAACATGCTGCGTCTGGTCGAGCACGTAGCCAAATAGGAAATAGTAATTAGGGGATATGAATTAGAGGGAGCCGTCGCGTCTTTATCTAATCCCTAATCCCTAATCCCTAACTCTCCAAGGAGAATTTTCATGGCCAAATTCCTGCGCATGACCGACCTCGACCTTAGGGCTAAGCGCGTCTTCATCCGCGCCGACCTCAACGTGCCTGTCAAGGAAGGCAAGGTCACTTCCGACGCGCGCATCACCGCTTCTATGCCGACCATCGAGTTCGCCATGCAGGCCGGCGCGAAGGTCATGGTCACCTCGCACCTGGGTCGCCCCACCGAGGGCGAGTGGTCCGAGGAGGTGTCCCTGAAGCCCGTGGCCGACGTTATGGCCGCCAAGCTGGGCCGCCCCGTGCGCCTGATCAAGGACTGGGTCGACGGCGGCTTCGACGTCGCCGAGGGCGAAGTCGTTCTGCTGGAGAACTGCCGCGTCAACAAGGGCGAGAAGAAGAACGTGGAAGACACCGCGAAGAAGTACGCCGCCCTGTGCGACGTCTTCGTCATGGACGCCTTCGGCACCGCCCACCGCGCCGAGGCCTCCACCTACGGCATCGCCCAGTTCGCGCCGACCGCCTGCGCCGGCATGCTGGTGTCCGAGGAACTTGAAGCCCTGGCCAAGGCCCTGGCCAACCCGGCCCGGCCGATGGTGGCCATCGTCGGCGGCTCCAAGGTCTCCACCAAGCTGACCGTGCTCGAAGCCCTGGCCGAGAAGTGCGACCAGCTCGTGGTCGGCGGCGGCATCGCCAACACCTTCCTCGCCGCCACCGGCAAGAACGTGGGCAAGTCCCTGTGCGAGCATGACCTGATCCCCACCGCCCAGGCGCTGATCACCAAGATGACTGCGCGCGGCGCCACCATCCCCATCGCCGTCGACGTGGTGTGCGGCAAGAAATTCGACGCCGCCGAGCCCGCCGTGGGCAAGACCGCCGACGCCGTGGCCGATGACGACATGATCTTCGACATCGGACCCAAGTCCGCCCAGGAACTGGTGGACATCATCATGCAGGCCGGCACCGTGGTGTGGAACGGCCCCGTGGGCGTGTTCGAGTTCGACCAGTTCGGCGACGGCACCAAGGCCATCGCCCGCGCCATCGCCGAGACCAAGGCGTTCACCCTCGCCGGCGGCGGCGACACCATCGCCGCCATCCAGAAATACGACATCTACGACAAGGTGTCGTACATCTCCACCGCCGGCGGCGCCTTCCTGGAATACCTGGAAGGCAAGGTTCTGCCCGCCGTGGACATCCTGGAAAAGCGCGCCGCCGGCTAATGCCGGCGGCGGGTGAGGCGATAGGCGTGAGGCGTAGACTCCGGCCCACCCCTTCGCCTCCCGCCTAACGCCTCACGGAAAACCATGCTACGCAGAACCAAAATCGTCGCCACCCTCGGCCCCGCCTGCACCGATCCCAAGGTTCTGGATCGCATGATCGAGGCCGGTGTCGATGTCGTTCGTCTGAACTTTTCGCACGGTTCCGCCGAGGAACATATTCAGCGCGCCGACCTCGTGCGCTCCCTGGCCAAGACCCGCGGCCGCTCCGTCGGCGTGCTGGTCGACCTGCAGGGTCCGAAGATCCGCATCGGCAAGTTCAAGGACGGCAAGATCACCCTGAACAAAGGCGACATGTTCATCCTCGACGCGGAATGCGAGCTGGGCGATCAGGAGCGCGTCGGCCTCGACTACGTCGACCTGGTCTACGACGTCTCGCGCGGTTCCACCCTGCTCCTGGACGACGGTCGCATCGAGATGTGGGTCGAGGACGTGCAGGGCGCTCAGGTCATCTGCAAGGTGGTGCAGGGCGGCGTGCTGTCCAACAACAAGGGCATCAACCGCAAGGGCGGCGGCCTCTCCGCTTCGGCCCTGACCGACAAGGACATCGAGGACATCAAGACCGCCGCCGCCCTCAAGGCGGACTATCTGGCGGTGTCCTTCCCGCGCTCGGCGGCGGACATCCAGCAGGCCCGCGAAATTCTGCAAGCGCACGGCGGCAGGTCCTGGATCGTCGCCAAGATCGAGCGCGCCGAGGCCGTGGAGGGCCTGGAGGCCATCGTCAAGGCAGCCGACGCCATCATGGTGGCGCGCGGCGATCTCGGCGTGGAGGTCGGCGATGCCGCCGTGCCCTCGCTGCAGAAGCGCATGATCCGGCTCGCCCGGCTGCACAACAAGCTGGCCATCACCGCCACGCAGATGATGGAGTCGATGATCTCCAGCCCCATCCCCACCCGCGCCGAGGTTTCCGACGTGGCCAACGCCGTGCTGGACGGCACCGACGCTGTGATGCTGTCGGCGGAAACGGCGGTGGGCGACTACCCCATCGAGACCATCGCCGCCATGAACCGCATCTGCATCGAGGCGGAAAAAGAGGTGGAGACGCCCGATTTCAACGACTTCCAGAGCAAGGACGGCATCCTGCGGGTGGACGAGGCCATCGCCAAGTCGGCCGCCTACACGGCGCTCAACCTCAACGTGAAGGCCATCTCAGCGATGACCCAGTCCGGCTCCACCGCCCTGTGGATGAGCCGCATCAGCACGCACGTGCCGATCTACGCCCTCACCCCGGAGGTGGAGACGCGGCGCAAGGTCACCCTGTTTCGCGGCGTCTATCCGGTCAACTTCAAGCCTTCCAGCAATGATCGCGACCAACTCCTCGCCGAGGCCCAGGATGAACTGCGCCGGCGCGGCGCGGTCCGTAACGGCGACCTCATCCTGCTGACCATCGGCGAGCCGATCGGCCGCTCGGGCGGCACCAACACCATGAAGATCGTTCGCATCGGCGAACGTAAAGTCACATAACCGTTCAACTCTACAGGAGAACTCAAGATGGCTCTGATATCCCTGCGTCAACTTCTCGACCACGCCGCCGAGCACGGCTACGGCCTGCCCGCCTTCAACGTCAACAACATGGAACAGGTGCAGGCCATCATGCAGGCCGCCGACAAGACCGACAGCCCGGTGATCCTGCAAGGTTCCGCCGGCGCCCGCTCCTATGCCGGCGAACCCTTCCTGCGCCACCTCATCCTGGCCGCCATCGAGTCCTACCCGCACATCCCGGTGTGCATGCACCAGGACCACGGCGCCTCCCCCAGCATCTGCTTCCGCTCCATCCAGTCCGGCTTCAGCTCGGTGATGATGGACGGCTCCCTGGGCACCGACGGCAAGACACCGTCCACCTATGAGTACAACGTGGACACCACCCGCCACGTGGTGGAACTGGCGCATGCCTGCGGCGTCTCCGTGGAAGGCGAGCTGGGCTGCCTGGGTTCCCTGGAAACCGGCAAGGCCGGCGAGGAAGACGGCCACGGTGCCGAGGGCGTGCTGGATCACTCCGCCCTGCTGACCGACCCCGACGAAGCCGCCGACTTCGTCAAGAAGACCCACGTCGACGCCCTCGCCATCGCCATCGGCACCAGCCACGGCGCCTACAAGTTCACCCAGAAGCCCACCGGCAAGGTGCTGCGCATCGACCGCGTCAAGGAAATCCACCAGCGCATCCCTAGCGTGCACCTGGTCATGCACGGCTCCTCCTCGGTGCCGGAAGACTGGCTCGCCATCATCAACAGCTACGGCGGCGACATGGGCCAGACCTACGGCGTGCCCGTGGAAGAGATCGTCGAGGGCATCAAGAACGGCGTGCGCAAGGTCAACATCGACACCGACCTGCGCATGGCATCGACCGGTTCCATCCGCAAGCATCTGGCCGAGAACAAGTCGAACTTCGACCCGCGCAAGTTCCTCAAGGAAGCCACCAAGGCCATGAGCGGCATCTGCGCCGCCCGCTACGAAGCCTTCGGCGCCGCCGGCATGGCCAGCAAGATCGGCAAGGTCTACAGCCTGGAAGACATGCAGAAGCGCTACGACAAGGGCGAGCTGGATCCCAGGGTGAACTGAGCTGGCTGGCAGCTGGTGACTTGTGGCCGGCGGCGAGGCGGGAATGCCTCCCTGCCGGCCTGATCATTTCTGGCTTCTCCCATGACCGCGGCCTTGTTCGAATCCTCCATCCGGTCCCTGCCCCTGATCCACAGGGGCAAGGTGCGCGACATCTACGCCGTCGATGACCAGCGCATGCTCATCGTCACCAGCGACCGCCTGTCCGCCTTCGACGTGGTGCTGCCGACGCCCATTCCGGACAAGGGGCGGATGCTGACGGCGGTGGCGGATTTCTGGTTCCGCAAGCTCGCGCACATCCTGCCCAACCAGTTGACCGGCGACGCGCCGGAGTCGGTGGTGGCGCCTGAGGAACGCGGCCAGGTGACCGGTCGCGCCATCGTCGTCAAGCGGCTCAAGGCCCTGCCGGTGGAAGCCATCGTGCGCGGCTATCTGGCGGGCTCGGGCTGGGCCGATTACCAGCAGACCGCCAAGGTCTGCGGCATTTCCCTGCCCGCTGGCCTGCGTCAGGCGGACAAGTTGCCCGAGCCGCTGTTCACGCCGTCCACCAAGGCCGCCGTCGGCGCCCACGACGAGAACATCGACTTCGCCCAATGCGAGGCCCTGCTGGGCGCCGACATCGCGGCCCGGGTGCGCGACGCCGCCATTGCCCTGTACCGGGCGGCCGCCGCATACGCCCTGACCAAGGGCATCATCATCGCCGACACCAAGTTCGAGTTCGGCTTGGACGAGCACGGCGCCCTGACCCTCATCGACGAGGTGCTGACTCCCGATTCCTCCCGCTTCTGGCCTGCCGACCAGTACGAGGCGGGCAAGAACCCGCCCAGCTTCGACAAGCAGTACGTGCGCGACTGGCTCACCGCCTCGGGCTGGAACAAGCAGGCCCCGGGCCCGGAGCTGCCCGCCGAGGTGGTGGCGCGCACCGCCGAGAAATACCGCGAGGCCCTGCGCCGGCTCACCGGCTGAAGTCCGTTTTCGCGGGCGAGCGTCCGCGTCGCGGGGCGGTCTCCTGGCTGGCCCGCTCATCTCCTCCGGACGATGAACCCGACACGCCTAATGGACATGACTTCGTCAGACGCCCCGAA
>JBBIPL010000032.1:0-21055 GCA_037442845.1 Hydrogenophilales bacterium
TAATCGACGCCAGGAATTGGATTGGTATTCTCCATGGCAAAAAAATATCAGCATCGCGCACGTGCGTCAAAGGGATACCCATTTTTGCGAAAGTTATTTCACGTTAACGCCAAACTTCTTCAGTTTTCGCCATAAGGACACGCGGTCAATGCCCAGGATTTTGGCCGCTTCGGTCTTGTTGCCGCCGGACACTTCCAGCGCGCGCAAAATATGTTCACGTTCTTGCGTTTCCAGCGTGGCAGGCGCAGCGGCGCCCGCAGGCGCAAACACGCGCACGGTCAATTTGCCAAGGTGCTGCGGAAGATAATCGAGCGTCAGCGTGTCGCCATCGGCCAGCGCCACGCCGCGCTCGATAAAATTGGACAACTCGCGCACGTTGCCGGGATAGTCGTATTCCATCAGCTGTGCCAGCGCGTCGGGCGCAATGTCGCGCACCGGACGGTTCATGGTGGCGGCGAACTTGCGCAGCAGGTAGTAGGCCAGCAGCGGAATGTCGCTACGCCGTTCACGCAAGGCGGGCAGCGAAAGCGTGATGACGTTGAGACGGAAATACAGATCCGCGCGCATCTGCCCGGCATCCATCGCCGCTTGCAGGTCGCGGTTGCTGGCGGCGATGATGCGCACATCGACTTTCGTCGGCTCAATCGCGCCCACCCGCAGCACTTCGCGTTCCTGCAAGACGCGCAGTAATTTGATCTGCACGCTCATGGGCAATTCCGCCACTTCATCCAGAAACAGCGTGCCGCCATCGGCGGCTTCGATCAGTCCGGTCTTGCGCGCCTGCGCGCCAGTAAACGCGCCTTTTTCGTGGCCAAACAACTCACTCGCCGCCAGGTCTTCGGATAGCGCGCCGCAGTTGAATGCGACAAATGCGCCCGTTGCGCGACGGCTGTGCTGGTGCAGGTAGCGTGCCAACAACTCTTTTCCTGTACCGGATTCGCCATGGATGACGACGTTGCTGTCGGTGCTGGCGAGTTTGCGCGCGGTTTCCAGCGTGCGCTGCATGCCCAGATCCTGGGTGACGATGGTGTACGGCTTTTCCAGCATCTCGACCTGGATTTTCAGCTCGGTGTTTTCGCGCCGCACGCGACGCAATTCCAGCGCGCTTTTCACCACTTCGCGCGCTTCGGCCAGGCGAAACGGCTTGGCCAGATAATGAAACGCGCCTGCCTTCATCGCCTCTACCGCAGAATCGAGCGTGGCGTGACCGGTAATCATGATCACCGGCACATCGGGATAGTTTTCCCGCGCCACGCGCAACACTTCCATGCCATCCACGCCGGGCATTTTCAGGTCGGTCAAAACCAGGTCGTAGCCCGTATTCGCCAACGCTTCCAGCCCCGCCGCACCATCCTTGCAGGCGGTCACACCGTAACCCGCGCGTTCCAGCACATGGCTCAGATTGGACAAGGCAATCGCCTCATCGTCGATGATCAGAATTTTCACGTCGCTCATGCGCGCTCCTCGCTCAATGGCAGCCAGATGGAAAACAGCGCACCGCCAATGGCGGCCTGCCCGACGACGATCACCCCCTGGTGTTCGCTGATGATTTCTTCCACCAGATACAAACCCAGCCCGGTGCCTTCGCCCTGCCCCTTGCTGGTGACAAACGGGTCGAACATGCGCTCGCGCAAGGCTTCCGGAATGCCGGGGCCGTCATCGGCCACGCTAAAACACAGTGCGCGCGGGGCCTGCATCAACATCGCCGGGTCGCCCACCATCAGCCCGTTGTCCACCTGCTCTGCATCCCAGTGCGCGGTTTTCGCCGACAGCTCGATGTGGCGCGCACCGGCATCAGCGGCATTCTTGATGAGATTGATAAAGACCTGGAGCATTCTGTCCCGATCCAGCGGCAGACGAATGTCCTCACTCGTCTGCACGCAGAGTTTGACCGCCTCGGGAATCTGGCGATGCACCAGTTCAACCGCCGCCTGAACCAGTTCGGCGGCATCGTGCAGTGCCCGCTGCGTCTGCGGCTGGCGCACGCTATCCAGCAGACGGCGCACGATGCGGCGCGCGCGTTCGGTTTCGCCGTCAATCTGCGCCAGCCAGCGTTCGCGGCTTGCCTGTTCCGCATCGCAGCCTTCTTCGATCAGCAGTTGCGCCGAGGTTGAAATGTTCGACAAGGGATTATTCAGCTCATGCGCGACCCCGGAGACCAGCACGCCCAGGGCGGCGGTTTTTTCGTTGCGCCGGGCCAGATCCTGCTGATGCCGCATGTGCTTGATCATGGTGTTGAAGGCGCTGACGAAGGAACGGATTTCCGGGTCGTTGGACGGCAGCGGCAAGCTGCGCGCGCGACCTTCGTCGATCGCCACCAGGCCTTCTTCCAGTTTGCGCAAAGGTCGCACCACGCTACGCAGCAGATACCAGCCGCCTGCAATTTCCAGCAGCACCACGGTAATGAGCGCGACTAGCAATAAACGTCCGGCTTCCTGCGTGCCTGTGGAAAGCCGCGCGCGTTCGCTCACCAACAAGGCGCGGGTTGTTTCATACATCTGGTTGCCCAGCTTGCGGATTTCTTGTTGCGCCTTGATTTGCCGTTCCGGACTCAAGCTCGGGTAGGCCAGCACGGCGGATTCGTAGGTTTTGAACGTCTCGATCAAGTTGTCGATGCGCGCGCTGCCTGCCACCTGAACCAGGGTATGCCGGTACGTTTTCAGCAAATACCGCGCCTCGGCCGCCTCGGTGGAAAAATGTTGCAGCCCTTCGACATCCTTGTAGAGAAACAGGTTTTTCTCATCGCGGCGCATTTCCAGCGCGGCGCGGCGCAGGTCGGCCACCGCCTGGCCTTCCTCGATTTGCTGTTTGAGTGAATGCAAATCGACGAACACCACCACGGCAAAGCCAAGCAGTGTCAGTTTGGAAAACCCGTAAACACTGAGTATCTTGCGGCGCACGGCAAACCCATTTATTAGTTGCGATTCGCAACATGTTACGTTACAATTGTTGTTATCTGCAACACTTTATGTTGCACAGGCAGCCGCAACAAATCGCTTTATCAAACAAAAACAGACAGTTAACAATCTGGCACGCAAGCTGCTTAATGTTGTTTACCCCCAATTTTCTATCGGAGAGCCAACATGAACCTGCCTGCTTCCATTCGCCAAATCCTCGACGCCCTGGCTTATGCCTATGCCGGAGACTATCTGAGCCTGAGCCAAAAGCACGCTGTGCTGTCTGGCACTTCGACGGTCGCGCGCGTGGCCGAGTTTTCTGCGCCTGCCGCCAAGTCCTCGCAGGCACGCATCGGCCTGTATCTGGGCAGTGAGCTGTCTGAAGAGGTGATGCAATACGTCACCCGTACCTGCGTCGAGATGCACTATCAGCTCACGATCCTCACTCTGCAAAGCCAAAAAGACACCGAGGCGCTGCTCGCTCCGTATCGCACTCTACTGGATGCATCCGACCTGAAGCCCACTATAGTCACGCTGTCCGGCGACCCGCTGCGCGGGCTCACAACCGCCCTGCGCCGCCAGCCCGACATCGCGTTTCTGGTCTGCAACGAAACCGGCTACCTGGGACGCAGCATGTTGAACGGCACGCAAAACCAGTTGCCGGTTCCGGTGGTGCTGGTCACTCATGCATCCAGGCATGACGCGCGCGGCGTGCAGCCTGCGCAAACCAGTATTAGCCGCGCAGCTTGATCGCGCCTGATCGCTGGTCTTTTGCGGCGCACCACGCCGCATTATTTTTTTAGCGGGCGCGGTGAACTGCACCCGGATGCATTGATGGTTGGCCACTCATGAATCGTTTTTTTCCGTTCCTGTCCTGGTTTCCGATGCGCGCCGACACCCTGCGCAGCGATTTGTTGGCCGGCATCAGCGTGGCGCTGATCCTGGTCCCGCAGGCCATGGCCTACGCCGCATTGGCCGGCCTGCCCGTGGTGTATGGCCTGTACGCCTCGTTTCTGCCGGTGATGATCGCGTCGATGTGGGGCTCGTCGCGCTTTTTACACACCGGGCCGGTGGCGCTGCTGTCACTGATGTCCGCCGCCGCCATCGAGCCGCTGGCCAGCCGCGGCAGCGATGAATTCATCGCGCTGTCGGTGATGCTGGCCTTGATGGTCGGCGTGCTGCGTTTTGGCCTGGGCGCGTTCCGCATGGGCGTGCTGATCAATTTTGCCTCGCATCCGGTGATCAACGGTTTTACCAACGCCGCCGCGCTCATCATCGGCCTGTCCTTGCTTAACACCTTCATCAATGTGCCCATGCCGCGCTCCGACATGTTCCTGCGCGATTTGTGGCATGTGATCGAGCAAATTCCGCTGGCGCACTGGCCAACGATTGCTTTCGGACTGGGCACGCTGGCGCTGTTGCAGCTGTTGAAAAAAATCGCCCCAAAATGGCCGGGTGTGCTGATCGTGGTGATTATCGGCACGGTGCTTTCCGCCGCCTCCGGTTTTGAGAAAACCGCCGTCGTCAAACCCGAGCAGATTGCGGATAGCGCGGCACGCGCCGATTTTGAAGCTGTCGCCAAATTCGAATCCGAATTGAAATCGCTCAAGCAGCGGCAAAGCCAGTTGGTCCATGACTTGAGCGCGCAAAAATCTTCCAGCACCGACTACAGCCCGGAGGCCGAGTTGCTGCGTCTGCAAGGGCAGGAGCAAAGCCTCAAGAAAGAGCTGTACGGTCTCAGGGTCACGGCATATCGGCACACGCTAACGCCTGTCACGGATGCGGCTGGCAGCATCACCTTCCAGACCGCCGAGTCCAGCTTTTTGCGCCCCGGCTGGCATTTTCAGGGCATCAAGGACGGACAGATCAAGCTTTCGGGCGGCGGCCAGGTGGTGGGCAACATCCCTGCCGGTTTGCCGCATTTTGCTGTTCCCATGCTGGATTTTGGCATCATGGGCGGCCTGTTGGGCACGGCGCTGATCATGGCGCTGATCGGCTTTATGGAAGCCACTTCCATCTCGCGCGTGCTGGCCGCGCAAAGCCGCGAGAAACTCAACCCCAACCAGGAACTCATGGGCCAGGGGCTGGCCAACGTGGTGGGCAGTTTTTTCCAGAGTTACACCGTCTCCGGTTCGTTCTCGCGCTCGGCGGTAGCCGCCAAATCCGGCGCGCGCACCGGCTTTTACGCGCTGATCAGCGCGCTGGCCGTGGTGGCGACCATGCTGTTTTTCACCGAATATTTTTACCATCTGCCGCAATCAGTATTGGCCGCCATCGTCATGAGCGCTGTTTTTGGCCTGATCGACTTTGGCGCCCTGCGTCACGCCTGGAAAGTGCGTACCAGTGACGGCGTGGTCGGCCTCATCACCTTTCTGTCCACGCTGTGGATGGCACCGCAACTCGCCAACGGCGTGCTGGTTGGCGTGGTGCTAACCATTCTGCTGTTTTTGCATGGGGTGATGCAGCCGCGTAGCGAAATCCTGGGCAAGACCCGCGACGGCACGCTGGCCGGCGCAGTGACCCACGATCTCGCACCCGTCAGCGAAAATTACGTCGTGCTGCGTTTTGATGCTTCGCTGGTGTTCATCAACTCGGCCTACTTCGAAGAAGCCGTGATGAAAGCCCTGGCGCAATTTCCGCAGGCGCACGCTGTGCTGGTCATTGGCAACGGCATCAACCGCATCGACGCCACTGGCGAGGAGAAACTCCGCACCCTGACCAAAGAACTGAAACAGGCCAATGTCAGCCTGATGTTCTCCGGCCTGAAAAAACCCGTGCGCGACACGCTGCAACGCGCCGGCCTCGACGAAGTGATTGGTCGCGAGAATATTTTCTCCAACAAAAATGTCGCCTTGAACGAACTGGCGCGACGGTATGACACCAACGCGTAGTGGCTACGCCGAGCCCCGCTCTCGTCGCGCCGAGCACTCCACACGCACAAACCCGCCTTCGGGCGCGTACAACTGAGGTTTTTAAAATGATCATCCCTTGCCAGGTCTGGCTCGCCATCGAACCGGTCGACATGCGTCTGGGCATCGACGGCCTCTCCCTCCGGGTCCAGGAAACCCTCTGCCGCGCAGCCTGTGACGGCGGCGCGGTCGCCTTTCGCAACAAGCGCGGCAACCGCCTCAAACTCCTTGCCTGGGACGGTACCGGCGTCTGGCTGTAAGCGTCCGGCCCACCCCTCTGGACAGAGTCAGAGGGGTGGACCGGACGCTTATGGAGGATTTACAGGCGGATCTGGATCAGGCGCTTGCCGCCGTGTAGCGCCGGCATCCTTGCCGCCGCCATGGGCTGGATCAGCGTTTGCGCGCGACCGGCGCCGAGGCCGCGCTGATCCGGGCGTAATGCCCGGTGACGCGGTCCATCACTTCGAGCAGGCGCTCGCTGGTGGTGGCGACATTGGTGGCGTAGGTCATCGTGTCCTTGCCGCCGACATCCTGTTGCTTCAGCGCCTCGTCGAAGAACAGCCACTGGGTGCGCGCCAGTTCCAGTTCGTTCTTGATGGTGTTGTCGTTTTCCCGCGCCTTGCCGAGCGCGTCCAGGGCGCTGACGAACTCGCGCCGAGCCAGTTGCGCCTCCTGTTCCAGCGACGGGGATTTGATGCCCCAGACGCGGAACATGTAGAACTTGGCCATGCGCTGCGACAGCATGCGCTGGCGACCGGCGATGTTGATCAGGCGGCCGACGTTGCTGGCCGCGTGCAGTTCCAGTTGCGTGGTGGCCAAATGCGCGCTGCGCAACACATCCTCGTTGAGGGTGGCGATCAGGCGGGCGTTGTCGAGGTTGGGTTTGCCGGAAAGGAGGCCCTGGTATTTCCGCCAAAGCGTGTCCAGTTCGGCATAGCTTTCCTTGATGTCCGGCGTCGGCGCATAGGCCTTGAGTTCGGCCAGTTGCTCGCTGAAGCGCTGCTTGGACTGGGCCAGGATTTTTTCCGAACGTCCCGGCAGGATGCCCAGGCCGATCTGGCAATATGCCTTGGCCATGCGCTGCGACAGCATGCGCTGGCGACCGGCCTTGTTGATGGCGTCGCCGATGTCCGTGATGCCGGCCGCCCGTGCCAGCCCGGCGGGCAGCAGGGTCATGATGCCGACCCCCGCCGTGCTCAATAGAAATTGTCTGCGCGTGATATCGCCTTTCATGCCTGACTACCCTTGTTATGCGGATGGCAAGCCACGTCGCTCGCCTATCGCGATGAATCTATCCAATTACCGATGGCGACGACGGGGAACGAGGGAGTATTACTTTGGAGGTATTGCGTCAGGGTGCTTGTGCCTTTCCGATTGGCACCCACGCTCCAGCGTTCAGGGTGGCGTTGCCGGCGAGCTCCCAAAATTGCCGTCCCCGCGGGACATGACACCGGCGCCACAAAAAACGGGGGCCGCGGCCCCCGTCATTCCGGTCGCGAACCCGTTCAGCTCGGCTCGACCACCTTGTTGCGCAGGCGGATGTGCAGTTCGCGCAACTGCTTCTCGTCCACCGCGTTGGGCGCGCTGGTCATCAGGCAGGAGGCGCGCTGGGTCTTGGGGAAGGCGATCACGTCGCGGATCGACTCGGCGCCGGCCATCAGGGTGACCAGGCGGTCGAGACCGAAGGCCAGGCCGCCGTGCGGCGGCGCGCCATACTGCAGCGCGTCGAGCAGGAAGCCGAATTTCTCGCGGTAGTGCCATTGGGGTCTGACCCCGTTTTTCGCCGCTCGCACAAACCCGCCTTCGGGCGCGTTCAACTGGGGTTTTTAGGATTATGGGCGTGGCTCCATTGATCTTCCCAGGGATTGATAACGGTCAGGCCACCGGCCCGGAAGGGGCTTGTGTCGCGTGTGGCAATGGCGAACCCGTTGGCTAAGGCGACCGCCGCAATGCAGGCATCGGCGGTTTCGATTCCGCCGCCAGCCCCGCGAATTCTCGCCAGGAGTTCGGCATAGGCGTTTGTGCAAGCCAGGTCGAACGGCAGCACGCGACCGACGAACATGGGCAGCACGCGCTTTTCAAGACTCTCATGGAGTGACGCCCGGCGCTTCCCGGTTGGCAACAGCGCCACGCCGGCGCGCAGCTCGGCGACGGTCATGGCGGACAGGTAGAGCGTTTCCAGGGGTTGCGCGTCCATCCAGTCGATGACGCGGGCCTCGGGTGCGCGACGCAGCGGCTCCGAAACCACGTTGGTATCGAGCAGAATCATTCAAAGCTCGTGGCACGGGCCGGGGTTCTGTCGCGCACGCTCTCGAGCATGGCGAACTCCTCATCGCTCAGCCTGACCTTACGGCCGATCTCGGCCAGCAGCGAACCCAGCTTGACGCGGCCTTGCGGCTTCACGGCGGACTCCAGAATGTCGCGCATCTCGGCCTCGATGCTGCGGCCGTGTTGAGCGGCCCGCACGCGGATAGCGCGATGCACTTCATCGGGCACGTTTCGGACGGTAACGGAGGGCATCTTTCAAAATCAACATTTGATATCGGTGAATGCATTATGTCAGAATGCAAGTCATGGCGCAAGACGGAAGTAAACAAAAACAAACTCCGGTTGGGAAAACAGGAAAACAGCAGGAAAACAGGGGTCAGACCACGTTTAGAAAACAGTAGTGCCATTGGGGTCTGACCCCGTTTTTCGCAGTTTTTTGCACCGTTTTTCGCAGTGCCATGAAAGTTAACGTGAAAGTCGCATAGCGACTCTCGAAGCTCCCCTCTCCCGCAGGCGGGAGGGGCTGGGGTGTGAGCAAGGGGTTTCGCGGAGCATGCGCAGCGCCAGCCGAACGGCCCCGGAATGCAATCCGGGGCGCGCCCTGCAAGGGAGGGAAACGGACATGACTTTCATGCCCTTCAGGGTATTCATGCCCTTCAGGGTATTTATGCCCTTCAGGGTATTCATGCTTCGGGGCGTCTTCTCAAAGTCATGTCCGTTACTTTGCCCGCCAACGCTTCAACAGCAACGAATTGTTCACCACCGACACCGAGGACAGAGCCATGGCGGCCCCGGCGATGACCGGGTTGAGATAGCCCAGAGCCGCCAGGGGCAGGGCGAGAACGTTGTAGAAAAACGCGAAGAACAGGTTCTGGCGGATCTTGGCCATGACCGCGCGGGATAAGGCGACCGCGTCGGCGACACCGTGCAGATCGGCGCGCATGAGGGTGATGTCGGCCGCTTCCAGGGCGATGTCGCTGCCGCCGGCCATGGCGAAGCTGACGTCGGCGGCGGCCAGGGCGGGAGCATCGTTGACGCCGTCGCCAACCATGCCGACCAGCCGGCCATCGCTTTTCAGCGCGGACACGGCGGCGGCCTTGTCCTGGGGCTTCACGCGGGCGCGGAAGTCGGCGATGCCGGCTTGCCGGGCGATGGCGGCGGCGGTGTGCTGGTGGTCGCCGGTGAGCATGATCGGGGTGATGCCGAGCGTTTGCAGCCGGGCCAGGGCGGCGACGGAGGTGGGGCGCAGGCGGTCGGTCAGGTCGAGGCGGCCGAGCGGTCTGCTCCCTTCGGACAGATGGATGGAGGTGACGCCGGCGCCGCCCGCCATCCTCTCCTCGACCCCTCCCTCTCCCGCGTTGCCGCGCACCCCTCCCTCGCTTGCGGGTGAGGGGCTGGGGTAGAGGGCGCCGTTCAGGCTCGCGCGCTCCAGATCCGTAACGGCCGCACCCAGCCGGAGATGACGGCCTTCCACTTCGCCGGTCACGCCCTCGCCCGGCCGGTTCTCGAAACCGGAAACGGGTGGGAGGTCGATGCTCCGTTCTTTCGCGGCGAGCAGTAGGGCGGCGGCGATGGGGTGGGTACTGCCCTGTTCCAGGGCGGCGGCCAGCCGCAGCAATTCGTTCCCGGACACGCCCGGCGCGGGTTGCAAACCCACCAGGGCCATCTTGCCTTCGGTGAGGGTGCCGGTCTTGTCCACGGCCAGCACGGCAAGTTTTTCCGCCCGTTCCAGGGCTTCCGCCGAGCGCACCAGGATGCCCAGTTGGGCGCCGCGGCCCAGGCCCGCCATCACCGCCGTGGGGGTGGCAAGGCCCAAGGCGCAGGGGCAGGCGATGACCAGCACGGCGACGGCGGGAATGAGGCTGTCGGTGAAGTCGCCGCCGGCCAGCCACCAGCCAGCGAAGGTGAGCAGGGCGAGGCCGATGACGGCCGGCACGAACATGCCGGAGATACGGTCGGCTAGTTTCTGGATGGGGGCCTTGGAGCCCTGCGCGGCCTCGGTGAGGCGGACGATCTCCATGAGCTGGGTATGCGCGCCGACGCCCTCGGCGCGGATGCGCAGGCTGCCATCGAGGTTCTGGGTGCCGGCGTGCACCGTGTCGCCCGCCGTCTTGGCCACCGGCAGGCTTTCGCCGGTGAGCAGGCTTTCGTCCAGGCTGGAGACGCCGTCCAGCACGCGGCCGTCCACCGGCACCCGCTCTCCGGCTCGCACCCGTACCAGGTCGCCAACCTGCAAGAGGGCCGCGTCCACCTCCCTGGTTTCGCCTCCTTTCTCGACCCAGGCGGTGCGGGGTTGCAGGCCCAGCAGTTGCTCGATGGCCGCCGAGGTTCTCGACTTGGCGCGGGCCTCCAGCAGCTTGCCCAGGCGCACCAGGGTGATCACCGCGGCGCTGGCTTCGAAGTACACATGGCTGTCCAGCCCCAGCAGGATGACCGCGACGCTGAAGAAGTAGGCGGCGCTGGTGCCCAGGACCACCAGCACGTCCATGTTGGCGCCGCCGCCGCGCAGGCTGTTCCAGGCGCCTGTGTAGAAACGGCGGCCGACCCAGAACTGCACCGGCGTGGCCAGCAGCCATTGCAGCCAGGGCGGCATCCATTCGACATGATGGGCGCCCGCCAGCATCGGCCCCATCTGTGCCAGCAGGGGCAGGGTGAGGAGGGCGGCGACGATGAAGACGCGCAATTCGTTGCGGTACTCGGCGGCCTTGCGCGCCTTTTCCTCGGCCCGGCTGGCCGCGGTGATGGGGGTGGCGGTGAAACCGGCGCGGGCCACCGCGGCGACCAGATCATCCGGACCGGTCAGCCCCGGCGTGTAGCGCAGGCGGGCCTTCTCGGCGGCCAGGTTGACGCGCGCCTCGACGCCGGGCAGCTGGTTCAGCACCCGCTCCAGGCGGGTCGAACAGGCGGCGCAGGTCATGCCGGCAATGGCCAGATCGAGGGTCTGGGGCGGCACCGAGAAGCCGGTTTTCCTGACCTGCTCGGCGATGGCGGCAGCATCGGCGATGGCCGGATCGAATTCCACCCGCGCCTTCTCCGTCGCCAGGTTGACGCTGGCGCTCACCCCCCGCAGCCGGTTCAGGTTCTTCTCTAGCCGGGTGGAGCAGGCGGCGCAGGTCATGCCGGCGATCGGCAACTCGATGACTTGGCGCGTGGGGGAGGCGGGAAAGGCCATGCCGCGTTGTACACGAAAAAAGGGACTGAAGAATCAGTCCATTTGCTCAGGAGGCGGTTCCCGGAGCGGAAACGCTTACTGGCAGACTTGCTGCATGTTGAAGGGCAGCAGGTTGGTCTTGTTGATGCCGTCGAAGGCCAGACTCACCGCCTGATGCAGGGCGGCGGTGGGTGGAGGAGTGACCCCGACCAGCTCGGTTGGGCACTTGAAAGTCAGCACTTTCAGGGGCTTCTCGCCCGTCGGGTAGACCGTCTTGATGGTTGGCAGGATGGCCTGGCCCGAGGGTGGAGGGTTGGGGAAGATCGTGTACTTCAGCTTTTCCAGCATGACCCCCAGAGACGTGCTATCCGCAGACTCGGCTTCGGGCTTTGTCTGCGCGGACTGGGCCGGGGCGGCCTGCGGCAGCGGGTTCTCGGGCACGCTGGCCGGCGGCAGGGGCGCCTGGGCGACCACCGGGGCGACAGGGAATTTCACAAGCTCCGCGAACTGGGGAGGCGATGCCGGCGCGGGTGCGGAGTAGGTGGGCCAGACCGGCGGCTTCACGGCTTCGGGCGCCTGCGGCGCTTGCGCCGCCGCGGCGGGGCGCAGGTGAGCCAGATAGGGATTGTTCCACCAGGGCGGCAAAGTTGCTGCCGGCGGCGCGGCGGCAGCGGGCGCCGGAGGGATGGGCGCCGCCGCCGGGGGGGCGTAAGGGGCGCCCCAGGCGGGTGGCGAAAACTGGGGAATCTGCACGACGGGCTGCGCCCAGGGGGTGGGTGGAAGGATCGGCAGGCGATAGGCCAGATAGGGGTTCGTGGCGGCCTGTGGCGCCGGACTGGCCGGTTGCGCGGCGGCTGGCGGCGCCGGGAACGGTGTCGGGGCGGCCGGGAAGGGGAATTGGAAGCCCTGGAACGGGTTGACCCAGGTGGGTGAGCTGTAACGGGGCGGTTGCGCCGGCAGCGCGGACCAGGGAGTCGGCGCCTCGGCCGTTTGCACTGGCGGACGGGGCAAATAGGGATTGACCGGGGCCGTGCTGTTCGTGGCTTGCGCATTCCAGGGGGTGGGCTGCGGCATCGGCAGGTAGGGATTGCCGGATGCCTGGGCCTGGACGCCCGGCGAGACGGGCTGCGCGGCGGGAGGCATGGCGGCCTGCGCGGGCGCCGCAACGGCGGCAGCCTGGACGGCGGCGGGTGTGGACGTGGATGGCTTGGGCGCGGCGGTTCTGGCTTTCGGGCGCTTGTTCCGTGTGGCGGCCTTGGCTTTCGCCTTCTGCTGAGCGGCTTTCTTGACCGTGCTCTGCTTGGAGGCCTCGCTCCAGGCGGTATCCGCCGACAGCAGTGACAAGGAGGCGACCATCATTCCGCCCAGCAGGGCGAAGATTGGTTTTCGCTGAAAATTCATGGTCATGGCAAGCGGAAGGATGCAATGAGAGCACGCTAGTTTCCGGCGCCACGGGTGTCAACAAGAGGCTTGATTCCCTGGAATAAACCCCTCACGGTTGTGGCGGTGAAAAATAGGTAGACCGCCTGCAGGAATAATCGTTCACCGCTTGCTGGCTTGTATGGCTTGCCGAATCGGCGCGCCGGCCTGTGTCACAAGCTTCGTGCCGTGTGGGCCATAAACGCAAGAAAATCATTAAAAACAAATGATTATATAATAAATGTAAAGTAATCTATTATGTATCAAGCTGATAAGGATGTTCCCCTACACCAATCATGGGAGACAAAAAAACGTGCCGGGGGCATCATGTTGCAGTGCAAGCAAACTGCTCTCCCTTCCCGTGTTTTCCTGTTTAGTCGTCGATTTCGCCAGCGTCTGCCGCTCACTCTCCAACTGTAATGCTTGACTCTTCTCCGGGCCCTTGTTGCCTTCACGCGGAGAATCCCTCCGCCAGGTTGGAAGAGGTCTTCCGCCACATCGCCGCCACCCGCATGGCCGGCGTCGGCCTCCTCAATCCGGCGCTCGCAGTCGAGGCGGTGGGGTTCCGATCCTGGCGGGGCGATTGGGTCGGCGTGCTCATCACCCCCTGGTTCATGAACCTGATCTGCCTGCCCGGTCCGGATGCGGCTTGGGAGGCGCAATCCAGCGGCAGCAAGCGGGATGTCGAACTGCCGGCGGGCAGCTATGAATTCCTGGCGGCCGACGAGGACGCACTGGGCGCCTACCTGACCAGTTCGCTGTTCTCGCCCATGTTCGAATTCGCGGACATGCATGGCGCGCGGTCGGTGGCGCAGGCGGTGCTGGAGGAGCTCTTCACGCCCGCCGCGCCGCAACCCGCGTCGCCGCAGGCGCCAGAGGGCCTGTCGGCCAAGCTGGACTACCCTGAAGGACATAAACAGCCGGTCAGCCGGCGCGGCTTCCTCGGCGCCCTGCTGCGGCCTGGAGACAAGGTTTGAACTCCAGCCTGGAAGGCCGCATCGACATCCGCCTGACCCGGCAGGGGAGGGTCTTGTCCGGCGTGGAAATCCGCTCCTCCCGCCCCCAGCTCGCCCAGAAACTCATGGCCGGGCGCGGGGCAAAGGAGGCGGCCGATCTGGCCGGCCTCATCTTCATCCTGTGCGGCAAGGCCCAGAGGGTCGCCGTCCAGGCCGCCTGCGAGGCCGCGCTCGGCATGGAGCCCGCGCCCGACGTCCGCCAGCGGCGGGAGCTGGAAGTGCGGGTGGAACTGGCCCAGGAACACGCCTGGCGGCTGCTGCTGAACTGGCCGGAACAGGCCGGCCGGGCGCCGGATATGCCCAGCCTGTTCAAGCTGCGGCAGGTCGCCGCCGAGCCCGCCCGCTTCGCCGACACTCTTGAAACCCTGCTGCGGACGGTGATGCTGGGCGAGGCGCCGGCCGCCTGGCTGGGCCGCGCGGGGGACGGCTTCGATGCCTGGCGTCGGTCTGCCGCCACCCTGCTGGCGGAACTTTTCACGGGCCTGGGCGACGGGCCGGACACCGGCGTCAGCCATTGCGCCTTGTTGCCTGCCCTGGCGGACCTGGACGATGCCTCTGTCCGTGCTTTGGCCCGGCAAGCCCTGGACGCGCCAAGCTTCTGCGCCGCCCCGCTCTGGCAGGGTGAGCCCGCCGAAACCGGCGCGGTCGCGCGCAGGGCGGACCATTTCCTCCTGGCCGCCTGGATCGCCCGGCGCGGACGCGGCGCCGGCGCCCGTCTGCTGGCCCGCCTGCTGGAACTGGCGGAATTGCCGCAACACCTGCGCGGCGGATCGGCGTCTGCGGGCCGCGCCGAGGTGATCCGGGCCTGGCCCTTGGGAGACAATGCCGGCATGGCCGGCGTGGAAACCTCCCGCGGCCTCTTGATCCACGTGGTCAGGCTGAGAGACGGCAAGGTGGAGGAGTACCGCATCGTTGCCCCCACGGAATGGAATTTTCACCCCGCCGGCCCCCTCGCCCAGGCGCTGGCCCGGCTGGAAACAGGCGCTGGTCTGGAAGCGGCGGCACGGCTGGTGTCGCAGTCCCTGGATCCCTGCGTCGCCTATGCAGTCGAGCTGTTGGAGCAATGAGCAGCGATGCATGAAATGTCCCTTGCGGAGGGCATCCTCCAGATCGTCGAGGACGCCGCCGCGAAGCAGGGCTTCAAGCGGGTCAGCGAGGTGCGCCTGGAGATCGGCGCCCTGTCCGGCGTGGAAGTGGAAGCCCTGAGCTTCTGCCTGGACGTGGTGCTGAAGGGCAGCGTCGCCGATGGCGCCCGGGTGGAACTGGAACGCCTGCCGGGCCAGGGTTTCTGCCTGGCCTGCGGCGAGACGGTGGAAATCCAGGCCCTCTACGATGCCTGTCCCAGGTGCGGCGGCTATCAGGTGCAGGCCACCGGCGGCACCGAGATGCGGGTGAAGGATTTGTTGGTCGAGTAATTTTCAGGAGTCTGTCTATGTGTACCGTCTGCGGCTGCGGCCAGGGTGAAACCCGCATCGAGGGGCATGAGCACGAGCATCCCCACGACCACAGCCATCCCCACACCCACGCGCACGACCACCTCCACGACCATCTCCACGATGCGGGCGCCGGCCACAGCCACGCGGAAGCCGAGATCCACGGCGGGGAAGGGCGCATGCACTTCCACGAGCACAAGGGCGACCTCCACTACGGCCTGGGCCCCGCCCACGCCCACGCCCCGGGCCTCAGCCAGGAGCGCCTGGTCAGGATCGAGCAGGACATCCTGGGCAAGAACAACGCTTACGCCGCCGGCAACCGAAAACACTTCGCCGAGCACGGCCTCTTCGCCGTCAACCTGGTCTCCAGCCCCGGTTCCGGCAAGACCACCCTGCTGGTGAAGACCATCGAGCTGCTCCAGGACAAAGCCAAGGTCGCTGTCGTCGAAGGCGACCAGCAGACCAGCCACGACGCCGACCGCATCCGTGCCACCGGCGCGCCGGCCATCCAGGTCAACACCGGCAAGGGCTGCCACCTGGACGCCCACATGGTCGGCCACGCCCTGGAGCGCCTGAACCTGCCCGACGACAGCCTGCTCATGATCGAAAACGTCGGCAACCTGGTCTGCCCCGCCGCCTTCGACCTGGGCGAAGCCCACAAGGTGGTGATCCTTTCCGTCACCGAAGGCGAGGACAAGCCCCTCAAATACCCGGACATGTTCAACGCCGCCGACCTGATGATCCTCAACAAGGTGGACCTGCTGCCCTATCTGAATTTCGACGTGGACAAGTGCGTGGACTTCGCGCGAAGGGTGAACCCGAAGCTGGAGGTCATGCAGGTTTCGGCCGCCAGTGGCCAGGGCCTGGATGCCTGGCTGGACTGGCTGCTGGCCGGGCTGGCCCAAGCCAAGGCGGCGCGGGAGGCGAACGTGGATTTGCTGAAGAAGAGGATTGCGGAGTTGGAAGCGGCGTTGGCGGCGAAGGGCTGAACACAGCTTCATGAACGCGCCGGCCAGTGCCGCAGCCTTGGATAACGCCCACCGAATGCAGCGCCGCCTGCGCATCACCGGTATCGTCCAGGGCGTCGGCTTCCGTCCCTACGTCTGGCATCTCGCAAAGGCCCTGAATCTCACCGGCTGGGTGCGCAATGACGCCGCCGGGGTGGAGGTGCTGGTGGAAGGTGAAGCAGCAGCCGTCGAAGCCTTTACCCGCCGCCTGCCCGAGGAAATCCCGCCCCTGGCCCGGGTGCGCGAGTCGACCTGGTGCGACGGCCCGGCCACAGGTGGGCACGCCGACTTTGCCATCGTCGAAAGCGGCGCCGGCCGGGCCGCCACCCTCATCGGTCCCGACACCGCCGTCTGCCCGGATTGCCTGGCGGAACTGTGCAACCCCGCCGACCGGCGCTGGCGCTACGCCTTCATCAACTGCACCCACTGCGGTCCCCGCTATACCCTGACCCGGCGCCTGCCCTACGACCGGGCCCAGACCAGCATGGCGGCGTTTCCCCTGTGTCCGGATTGCGAGAAGGAATACCGGAATCCGGCGGACCGGCGCTTCCACGCGGAGCCCACGGCGTGCCCGGTGTGCGGGCCGCGTCTTGCCTTTCGCCCTCTCCCTCCGGGAGAGGGCCGGGGTGAGGGAGCAAGGCTTGTCGATGAGCAGACGTTGCTCCCTCACCCGGCCCTACGGGCCACCCTCCCCCGGGGGGGGAGGGAAGAAGACCCCATCGGCGACACCCTCGCCCGCCTGCGAGCCGGCCAGATCCTCGCCATCAAGGGCCTGGGCGGCTTCCACCTGGCCTGCGACGCCCGCAATGCCGAGACCGTGCAGCGGCTTCGTGACCGCAAGAACCGGGAGGAAAAACCCTTCGCGGTCATGGCGGCCAACCTGGCTTCCCTGGCCGAGTGGGTGGAGCTGAGCCCCGCCGAGGCGGAGCTGCTGCAATCCCCCGAACGGCCGATCGTCCTCTTGCGCAAGAAGCCGCGGACCGACGCAGCCTTGCCCGGCATCGCCCCCGGCCTGGCCTGGCTAGGCGTCATGCTGCCCTACACGCCGCTGCATTGGCTGATTTTCCATGAGGCGGCGGGGCGGCCGGCCGGCACCGAATGGATGGGCCAACCCCAGGAACTGGTGCTGGTGATGACCAGTGCCAACCCCGGCGGCGAACCCCTGGTGATCCGTAACGACGAGGCGCTGGAACGCCTGGCCGGCATCGCCGATGGGGTGCTGATGCATGACCGGGACATCGTGGTGCGGTGTGACGATTCGGTGGTGCGATGCCTGGCAGAAATCCCCCCTAACCCTACTTTTTCAAAGGAGGGAAGCTCGCACCCATCCACCCAATTCATCCGCCGCGCCCGGGGCTACACCCCCCGCGCCATCCGCCTGTCCAAACCCGGCCCGTCCGTGCTGGCCCTGGGCGGCTACATCAAGAACACGATCTGCGTGACCCGGGGCGACGAGGCCTTCGTCTCCCAGCACATCGGCGGCCTGGACAACCCGGCTACCTGCACCATGCACATGGAGGTGACGCGGCACCTGCTGGACATCCTGGAAGTGAAGCCGGAGGCGGTGGCCCACGACCTGCATCCGGATTTCTTTGCCAGCCGCCATGCCCTGGAACTGACGGAACAATGGGGCGTGCCCGCCGTCGCCGTGCAGCACCACCACGCCCACATCGCCGCCGTGGCGGCGGAGCATGGCGTCAGCGGCCCCCTCCTGGGCCTGGCCCTGGACGGGGTGGGCCTGGGCAGCGACGGCAGCGCCTGGGGCGGCGAGTTGTTGCGTGTGGAGGACGCGGTTTTCACCCGCCTCGGCCATCTCTCGCCCCTGCCGCTGCCCGGCGGCGACAAGGCCGCCAAGGAGCCCTGGCGCATGGCGGCGGCGGCTCTGTTCAGGCTGGGACGCGCACAAGAGATTCCCCGCCGTTTTCCCAACCAGCCCATGGCCCGGCAACTGCACGTGATGCTGGAGCATGACGTCCACTGCCCGCCCAGCACCAGCCTGGGCCGCTGCTTCGACGCCGCCGCCGGCCTGCTGGGGGTGCGGGAGGTGATGGCCTATGAGGGCCAGGCGGCCATGCTGCTGGAGGGGATGGCGGAGCGGGGCGGGGACGTTGCGCCCGTAGCCGGCGGGTATGTCCTGGACGAGTCCGGCCAACTGGACCTGCTGCCCCTGCTCGCCCGCCTGGCCGACGAAACCGACCCCGCCCACGGCGCCGCCCTGTTCCACGCCACTCTGGGCCAGGCCTTGGCCGACTGGACGGAACGGGCCGCCCGGCGGGAGGGTCTCACCAACGTCGCCCTGGGCGGCGGCTGCTTCCTCAACCACATGCTTTCCCGCGACCTGCGCCGCCTGCTTGCCGAACGCGGCCTCGCCGTGCTGGAGGCGCGCCAGGCGCCGCCCAACGACGGGGGCTTGAGCCTGGGTCAGGCTTGGGTTGCAATGCAGCATATTTCCTGAGGATTCCATCATGTGCTTAGCCATCCCCGCCCGCGTTGTTGAAGTCGCCGAAAACGACCAGGCCATCGTCGAGCTCGGCGGCGTGCGCAAGGACGTTTCCCTGGCCCTGGTGGAGGGTGTGGCGGTGGGCGACTATGTCATCGTCCACGTCGGCTATGCGCTGACCCGGCTGAACCCGGAGGAGGCGGAGAAGACCCTGGCCCTGATGGCGGAAGCCGGGCTCATGGAACAGGCCCTGGGCGCATGAAATACGTCGACGAGTATCGCGACGGCGAGGTCGCCCAGGGGCTGGCGAAAGCCATCGCCGCCGAGGTCCGCCCCGACCGCCGCTACAACTTCATGGAGTTCTGCGGCGGCCACACCCACGCCATCTCCCGTTACGGGGTACCTGACCTGTTGCCCGAGAACGTGCGCATGATCCACGGCCCCGGTTGCCCGGTGTGCGTGCTGCCCATCGGCCGCATCGACCTGGCCATCCAGCTGGCCCTGGAGCGCGGCGTCATCGTCTGCACCTACGCCGACACGTTGCGGGTGCCTGCCTCCAACGGCCTGTCGCTGATGAAGGCGAAGGCGATCATTGACAAAACTCGCGGCGACATCCGCATGGTCTACGCGGTCACCGACGCCCTGAAGATCGCCCGCGACAATCCGGGCAGGGAAGTGGTGTTCTTCGCCATCGGCTTCGAGACCACCACGCCGCCCACGGCGGTGGCCATCAAGACGGCCCAGGCGGAAGGGCTGAAGAACTTCAGCGTGCTGTGCTGCCACGTGCTGACGCCCTCCGCCATCATGAACATCCTGGAATCCCCGGAGGTGCGCGAACTGGGCGCCGTACCCCTGGATGGCTTCATCGGCCCGGCCCACGTCTCCACCGTCATCGGCAGCCGGCCCTACGCGTTCTTCGCCGAGGAATACCGCAAGCCGGTGGTCATCGCCGGCTTCGAGCCCCTGGACGTGATGCAGGCCATCCTCATGCTGGTGCGCCAGGTCAACGAGGGCCGCGCCGAGGTGGAGAACGAGTTCACCCGCGCCGTCAGCCCGGAAGGCAACGAGAAGGCCCAGAACCTGGTGTCCGACGTCTTCGAGCTGCGCCGCAGCTTCGAATGGCGCGGCCTGGGCAAGGTGCCGTATTCCGCCCTGCGCATCCGCGAGAAGTACGCCGAGTTCGACGCCGAGCGGCGCTACGGCCTGGAATACAAGCCGGTGCCGGACAACAAGGCCTGCGAATGCGGCGCCATCCTGCGCGGCGTGAAGAAACCCACCGACTGCAAGATTTTCGGCACCGTGTGTACGCCGGAGACGCCCATGGGATCCTGCATGGTCTCCAGCGAAGGCGCCTGCGCGGCGCATTACACCTACGGACGGCACAAGGACAGCGAGGAACATTCCGCATGAGCGGCGAAGTGAAGAAGAGCTACGCCCGCCCCCTGGACATCAAGCACGGCCGCGTGGACATGAGTCACGGCGGCGGCGGCCGGGCCATGGCGCAACTGATCACCGGCCTGTTCGCCAGGCGCCTGTCCAACGAATACCTGGCCCAGGGCAACGACGGCGCCTGCCTGCCGCTTGGAGAGGGCCGGCTGGTGGTATCCACCGACAGCCACGTGGTCTCGCCCATTTTCTTCCCCGGCGGCGACATCGGCTGCCTGTCGGTGCACGGCACCGTCAACGACGTGGCGGTAATGGGGGCCACACCCCTGTATCTCACCGCAGGCTTCATCCTGGAGGAGGGCTTCCCCCTCGCCGATCTGGCCCGCATCGTCGAATCCATGGCCTGGGCCGCCAACGAAGCCGGCGTGAAGCTGGTGGCCGGCGACACCAAGGTGGTGGAGCAGGGCAAGGGAGATGGGGTGTTCATCACCACCACCGGCGTCGGCTTCCTGCCCGAGGGCGTGCATCTGTCCGGCGATCTGGCCCGGCCCGGCGACCTGCTGCTGGTCTCCGGCAGCATCGGCGACCATGGTGTCGCCATCATGTCCAGGCGGGAGAACCTGAGCTTTGACGCCCCCATCCTGTCCGACACGGCCGCCTTGAATGGATTGACCGCCGCCATGCTGGCCAGCGGTGCGGCAATCCGTGTCATGCGCGATCCCACCCGCGGGGGACTGGCCGCCACCCTCAACGAAATCGCGCACCAGTCCGGCGTCGGCATCCACCTGCAAGAAGCCGCCATTCCCGTAAAACCTGAAGTGGAAGCCGTCTGCGAACTGCTGGGCCTGGACCCCGTCAACATCGCCAACGAAGGCAAGCTCATCGCCGTCTGCGCCGCCGAGGACGCCGACAAGCTCCTCGCCGCCATGCGCGCCCATCCCCAGGGCCGGGAAGCGGCGGTCATCGGCAAGGTGGTGGAGGACGCCAACGCCTTCGTGCAGATGAAGACCAGGTTCGGCGGGCGCAGGATGGTGGACTGGCTGTCGGGCGAGCAGTTGCCGAGGATTTGCTGAGTGCGCATCCTCTTCCTCACCCATGCCTTCAACAGCTTGAGCCAACGGCTGTATGT
>JBBIPL010000033.1:0-20948 GCA_037442845.1 Hydrogenophilales bacterium
CTAGCAGCCTTGCGCGCGAGGAGCCAAGCCATGTCCGTCATCGACCTGTTCACCCCCATCCAGATCGGCCCGCACCTCCTGCCCAACCGCCTGGCCATGGCCCCGCTCACCCGTAACCGATCCGGCCGCGACGGCGTGCCGGGCGCGCTGCTGGCGGAGTATTACCGGCAGCGCGCCGGCGCCGGCCTGATCATCAGCGAGGCCACCTGCATCTCGCCGCAGGCGGTCGGCTATCCGCACACGCCGGGCATCTGGAACGGCATTCAGGCGGCGGGCTGGGCCGAGGTGACGACGGCGGTGCACGCGGAAGGGGGGCGCATCTTCTGCCAGCTCTGGCATGTGGGGCGCATCTCCCACCCCAGCCTGCAACCCGACGGCTCCCTGCCGGTGGCGCCCTCGGCGATCCGCGCCGCCGGCGAGGCCATCACTTACGAAGGCATGCAGCCCTTCGTCACTCCGCGCGCGCTGGGCGCGGAAGAACTGCCGGGCATCGTCGACGCCTACCGCATCGCCGCCAAGAACGCACTGGCTGCCGGCTTCGACGGCGTCGAAGTACACGCCGCGAACGGCTATCTGCTCGACCAGTTCTTGCGTGACGGCAGCAATCAACGCGCCGACGCCTACGGTGGCTCCGTCGACCACCGCGCGCGCCTGCTGCTGGAGGTGCTCGATGCGGTTTGCGGCGTCTGGGGGGCGTCGCGCGTGGCGGTGCGGCTGTCCCCGGTGCAGCCCTTCAACGACATGCGCGATTCCGCGCCGCGCGCCACCTTCACCCGGGTGGTGGAACTGCTGAACGACTTCGGCCTGGCCTACCTCCATGTCACCGAGATGGGGCGCGACGCTCCCGGGGCGGCTGGACCGTTCTTCGACTCCTTGGAGTTGCGTCGGGTATGGAGGGGGGTCTACATGACCAACTCCGGCTACGACAAGACGCGGGCCAACGCCGTGCTGGCGTCTGGCCGGGCGGACCTGGTGGCCTTCGGCGTGCCGTTCATCGCCAATCCGGATCTGCCAGAACGCTACCGCCGCGACGCTCCGCTCAACGCCCCGGACCAGACCACGTTCTACGGCGGCGGCGAGCGGGGCTACACCGACTATCCCTTCCTCGCCTCATGAGCCTGCGCTTACGCATCCTGCCGGTCACGCCCTTCGAACAGAACTGCTCCCTGATCTGGTGTTCGGCCACCGGCCGTGCGGCGCTGGTGGATCCCGGCGGTGACGTGGAATACCTGCTGGACGCGGTGAGCCAGGCCGGCGTGCGACTCGACAAACTGCTGCTCACGCACGCCCATCTCGATCATGTCGGCGGCGCCCGACAGTTGGCGCGAGAACTGGACTTGCCGATCCACGGGCCGGAGGAAGGCGATGCCTTCTGGCTGGATTCCCTGCCCGACCAGGCCCGCATGTTCGGTTTTCCCCCCGCCGAAGCGTTTCGCCCGGATCACTGGCTGCACGACGGGGACACGGTGGAGCTGGGCGATCTGCGTCTCCAGGTCATCCATTGCCCCGGCCACACCCCGGGCCACGTGGTGTTCTTCGAACCGGACAGCCGCCACGCCTTCGTCGGCGACGTGCTGTTCCAGGGCAGCATCGGCCGCACCGACTTCCCCCGGGGCGATCATCAGGCTCTGCTGCACGCCATCCGCCACAAGCTGTTTCCGCTGGGCGACGATATCGCCTTCGTGCCCGGCCACGGGCCCATGAGCACCTTCGGCCGGGAACGCCGGCACAATCCCTTCGTCGGTGAGGGGATCTGAACGCCGACGAACAGCATAAAAAAGCCGGACCGAAGTCCGGCTTTTTCGTGGCGGGACGGACTCAGCCGACCTTGGCCTCGTCGGTACGCTTGGCGCCGGTGTTGTCCACCCAGGTCACCGATACCGTGTCGCCAGCCTTGGCGCCCGCCACCCGGAAGTGCAGGTAGGGGTTCTTGCTCAGGCCGCCGCCCCACTGGGCGTCCAGCACAGTCACGCCGTTCAGCGTGGCGGTCACCGTGGTGATGTGGTGCGCAGGCACCATCTGTCCGGTCTTCGCGTCCTTGCGCAGGCCGTTTTCCATCGGGTGGTTCATCAGGCACTTCACGTCGGCAACGGCGCCGGACATGCTCGCGCGAATCCTCATGGGTTCTGCCATTTTGCTTCTCCTGTTGGTTTCAATCGGTCGTAGGTTTCAGCAGCAGCACTTGCTCAGCCGCCGCAACCGCCAATGGTGACCTTCACTTCCTTGCTGGCCTTGTAGACCTTGCCGCCCGCCTTGACGATGGCGGTGACGTTGGAGGTGGCGCCCATCTTGATGCGCGTGGAGACAAAGCCTTGCGCGCCGTTCATCAGCTTGAAGTCGGCGATCAACGGCAGCGCGTTCTTTTCCGCAACAATGCCGATCGATTCCGTGCCGGCAATCTTGGAAGTGATCTCGACCGGTACCACGGCGCCGTTCTCGGCAATGTCCGGGGCCTTGACGCTGACGTCGCCGCTGGCGGCGGCGGCGCTACCGCCGATTGAGGCCAGCGCGGCATTGACGTCCTTGGCTTCAAAACCAGCCTTGTTCCAGTTCGCCAGCGCCATGCCCGGCTTCAGCAGGCCGGCCATGATCGCAACACTCACCGCGGTGGTGGCGCCGGCTCCCTTCAGTACGTTCCTGCGCAGATTGTTCATGCAAATCTCCATAAACGTTGGTTCCAGGTTATGCCCGTTCCGGTCTCGCGACCGGTGACGATGACATTCAACGAGCGCTTGATTAAACGCCAATCAGACGCCCAGGGTGTACAGGTACGCCTGATATTTTTTGACTAGCGCGCCCCTGTAATAAGGACGTCCGTCGAATTCGAACAATGACACGAACAAACACGTTTTGTCATGAGGCAAATCATGTTTTCGGCCTATATCAGCAAACCCTAATTCAGTTGAACGCGCACGCCGAAAGGCACCGGGGCCTTGCCCTTGACCAGCCACACCACCGGGATGCCCGGATCCCGCTCGGGAAACGCGCCCTCCGCGTCGGTGAAATAGACCAGCAGATCGGGCCCCAGGTTCTCACGCCGCAACCACTCGAATACCGGACGGAAATCCGTGCCGCCGCCGCCCGACAGCGTCTCCGGCAGCTCCAGGGTTTGCCACATGGCGTAGCGCCAGGGCCCGGCCGGATCGAGCTTGTCGTCGCAGGCATGCAGGGTGACCTCGGCGCGCACCTGGGCCTTGAGGGCATCGACCTCGCCGAGGAAATCGCGCAGTTCCTCGCGCGTCACCGAGCCGCTGGTGTCCAGCACCACCACCACGTTGACGCCCTGGCTGTACAGGCGCGGCATCAGCGCGTCGCCCTCGCGCCGCGAGGTGCGCTGGAAACTGTAGTCGTCACGCGCCACGTTCATCATGTAGCGGGCAAGCAGGGCGCGCCAGGGCAGTTGCGGCGACAGCAGGTCGTCCACCATCCTCTGCATGGACGCCGACAGCTTGCCGGCCTGACGCGCGGCCTGGGCGGCGGCGGCCAGGCGGCTCTTCCACTGCTCGTCGAGCTTGTCCGGGTTGGCCGGGGGCGTCGGTTGCGGGTTGTCGGCGGATTGCCCGGCCTCACCCTGGTCTTCGGCCGAGTTCGCGCGGGTGTCCCCGCCTTCGCTCGGCGCGCTGTCGGACTCGCCCTCCTCGCCCTCGCCGTCGCTTTGTTCGCGCTCTTCCGGCTCGCCCTCGCCGCCCTCGCCGGGGCTGTTGTCGAACAGGTGGGTGTCCTGGGTTTCCTCCGGCGGATCCTCGTGCAGCAGCGGGTAGATCTCCTCCGCCGTCAGGCCGCGGTAGCTGGCGCTCATCAGGGCGTTGTCCGGCGGCTGCATGCGTTCCTCGTCGAGGATCATGTTCACCGCGTAGTCGCAGGCCACGTCCCAGCGGCGCTTCTGCCGGTGGTTGCGGCGGGCGAAATGGGACAGGGCGCAGTGCATGGCCTCGTGCGCCAGCACGAACTGGGTCTGCTCCAGGGTCAGGCGGGCGATGTAGGCCGGGTTGAAATAGAAGTTGCGGGCGTCGGTGGCCGTGGTCTTGCACCACTGGGCATCCGCGGCCTTCAGCGGCAGATGCATGACCAGGGAACCCAGGAAGGGCTTTTCCAGGATCAGCCGGGTGCGCGCGGCGGCGAGCTTGGTTTCGAGTTGGCCCAGGTCAGTCATTGCCGTCCTCCCGCAGTGAGGTCGCATGGGCGCGCGACAGTTCCGGGATTGGGCGGCCGGACCGCTGGCCGCCCCCCTGAATCTCCCCCGCCCCCTTTCCCAAAAGGAAAAAAACCCCTCGCCCGCCTCACGCCTCACGCCTCACGCCTCACGCCTCACGCCTCACGCCGACGGCTTGAAGTCGTAGAGCATCAGTTCGGCCACGGAATTGGCCCAATCGACGAACTCGGGCACGGCGAACAGGGGCTTGCCCACCGCCCGGTGCAGGTCGGTGACCAGCATGACGCCCATCTCCCGCTGCGGATAGCGGCGGGCGTACTTGAGGATGTTGGACAGCTTGCCCACATCCCCCGCGAATTCCTTGGCTCGTCGCACCAGAGCTGCAGCGACGCCGTATTGCAGGTCGATGCCCTTGGGCACGTCGCCGACCGTGCCGTCGAGGATGCCGTCGATGTCCGGCAGGCTCTCCAGGTTATCGATGTAGGCTTTCAACTCGACGCCGCAGGCCTGGCCGACGCAGGCTTGCAGGGCGTCGCCGAGCAGGTCCGGGCGCTCGCCGAACTTTTGCAAGGCGCGGTGCGCGTATTCCCAGGAACGCGGACTCGGAAAAGCCACCGGATTGTGGGCCGCGTCATAGTGGAACAGCAGGTCGGGGCGGAAACGCAGGAAGCCGAGGATGCGCGCGTCCATGCCGGCATGCAGCGCCCAGCTGATCCAGTCGTCGAGGTTGGGCTCCACCTCGTAGTGGGTGAAACGGTTGGCCAGCGGCGCCGGCATGGCGTAGGTGACGCCGCGGTCGCCCTGGCGGTTGCCGGCGGCGAAGATGGCCCAGCCGTCGGGAATGACGTACTCGCCGAGACGGCGGTCGAGGATGAGCTGGTAGGCGGCGGCGGACACCGTGGGCGGCGCGGCGTTGATCTCGTCGAGGAAGAGGATGCCGGCCGGGCCGTGGCGTTGCGCGTCGGGCAGCATGGCGGGCGCCGACCATTCGACGTTGTCGCCCTTGCGGAAGGGGATGCCGCGCAGGTCGGTGGGTTCCATCTGCGACAGGCGCAGGTCGATGAGCGGCGCACCGTGGCGCCGGGCGATGCCGGCGATGATCTGCGACTTGCCCACCCCCGGCGATCCCCAAAGCATGACCGGTGTGTGTTGTCCGTCCGCGCAGCTCATGAACTCACGGTCGAGAATGGTTTCGATATGGGAGGGACGCATGATTCGGTATCTTATTCAAATTATACAAGCTCATCCTGGTAGGCGTCGCCGCCGGCCAGGGCTTCTTCCATGCGCGCCGCCACCAGGGCGGCCTGGATGCGTTCCGCCTCCAGCGCAGGCGGCAGCAGATGGCGCACCCGCGCCAGCCAGCGCGGCTTCTCGCAGGCCTGCAGTTCCAGCCTGCGTCGGCTTGCCTCGCTCAGGCGCGGCCACAACAGCAGTAGCGGCGCGAGCCAGCGATGATAATCGTTGATAACCGACTGTTCCAGTCGACTATTCCATTTCTCCCGCACGAGCAGTTCCGGAAACGCCTCCGCCGCGAGCGTGCGGCTGTGCCACTCGTGGGGCAGGCGCAATCCCGCCGCGCCGTGCCCGACGCCATCCTGGCCGCGGCGAAACCACTGCGCCATGGCATAGGGCCGGGCGGTGTGATTGACCATCTTCGCCAACATGTCGCGATGAGCGCCGCCCACGTCGCGCTCCGCCAGGGCCGCGGCGCGAAAACCGGTGTAGGTCAGGGTGAAGGGCAACCATTCGGTTTCGATCCCCGCGCCGCCGCGCGGCGCGGCGCGTGCCGTCGACAGCAGCGCCAGCGGCATGCCCTCTTGCCGGTCCAGCAGCCACAGTTCCCAGATGTCGAAGATGGGGAAAGGCAGGGCGGGACGCGACTCCAGGGCCGCCAGCAGATCCTCCAGTCCGCGCGGCTGGCCGATCTTCAGGCCGCGTCCCTCTTCCCAGACCCCCACCGGCCGCACCAGGCCGTAGCCGTCGTCGGCGCGCAGATGCCAGATGAGGCCGTCGTGGCTGGAAGCGATGGCGCCGCCCACATCGACATGCTGCACCACCCCCCGGTAGGGGTTCACGCGGCGCAGGGCGTAGTAGCTGGGGTACAAGTCATCCGTTCCCGGGGTGGCTTCGGCACCCCGTCAATTCAATTCGTTTGCGGCGTCGCTATTGCGCTCAATCCAGACTGCGCAGGCGGCGCCGGCCCTCGTCCAGGAGTTGGTCCATGAGCTCCTGGCCCGGTCCGGAGAAGGCGTCGTATTGATCCTCCAGGCGCTCCATGACATCCATGAGTTCGCTCCGCGTGCACGCATTACGCATGTCGCGCACCAGGTTGAGCAGCCATTCGTCGTCGACCATGGGCTATGCCTCCTCTCGCTGTTGCTGCAAACTTCGCGCAATCCTTCCCCCGCGTCAAACATGAATTTCTGTTCCCACTGCGGCGGCCCGGTGCGCCTGGAAGTTCCCGCCGGCGACAACCGGCCGCGCCACGTCTGCGCGCGCTGCGGCGCCATCCATTACCACAACCCCAAGGTGGTGGTGGGCTGCATTCCGGAATGGGGAGACAGGATCCTGCTCTGCCGGCGCGCCATCGAGCCGAAGTATGGCCTCTGGACCCTGCCCGCCGGCTTCATGGAGAACGGCGAGACCGCCGCCGAGGGCGCCGCGCGCGAGACCCTGGAGGAGGCCGGCGCGCGCGTGGATATCCTCGGCCTGTACAGCATGATCAGCCTGCCGGACATCAACCAGGTCTATCTGGTGTTCCGCGCCAGACTCCTGCACCTCGATTTCACGCACGGCGAGGAGAGCCTGGAGGCGCGGCTGTTCGCGGAACAGGAGATTCCCTGGGAGGACATGGCCTTTCGCACCATCCACCGCACCCTCATGCATTACTACGCCGACCGGCGCGAGGGCAGCTATGCGCTGCACGTCAGCGACATCTTCCACAAGCCCAGGTAGGCGCGATTCCGCCGCAATCGGGCTTGCGGCCGCCGCGCTGATCGCCGGGCTGGCCCTGGCATCGGCGTCCGCCATCGCCGCCGCCGGCGCCGACAAGGCAACGGCCGTGCCCCACCTCGGCGCGCGCGGCCAGGCCGGCTACCGCGATTTCCTGGCCGCCGAGCCGCACCGCGCCTTCGCCATCGCCCCCGGCGGCGGCTGGGGCTGGAGCCAAGGCGCGGCGAGCGCGGACGCCGCCCTGGAGCAGGCCCTGGCGGCCTGCCAGCAGCACACCCGGCAACGCTGCGTGCCTTACGCGCTGAATGCCGACAAGATCTTCGACGCCCGCGCCTGGCCGCGCCTGTGGCGTCCCTACGCCACGGCCGCCGAGGCGCGGCGGGCAAGCGTGGGCACGGAGCGCGGCCAGCGCTTTCCCGACCTGCTGCTCACCGCCCCCGATGGCAAGCCGCTGAAGCTGTCCGAGTTGCGCGGCAAGGTGGTGGTGCTGCATTTCTGGGCCTCCTGGTGCCCGACCTGCCGCGTCGAACTGCCTCAGTTCGAGACCCTGCGGCGCGGCTTCGCCGGCCGGCGCGACATCGTTTTCCTGTTCACCCAGGCGCGCGAGCCGGCGGAGGTGTCGCGCAAGTGGCTGAAACAGCAGGGGCTCGGCCTGGTTCTGCACGATTCCGGCGCGCGCGGCAGCCGCGACGACCGTTTCCGCCTGGCCGACGGGCAGACCCTGGCGGACCGCCAGGTGGCCGCCGTCTTCCCCGCCACCTATGTGCTCGACCGCCACGGCGTGGTGGTGTTCGGCATGAAGGGCTCGGTGGAGGACTGGGGCGAGTACGTGCCCTTCCTCAAGGATCTGCTGGGCCAAGCCAGGTAAGCTCCGCCCTACTCCACTTCCTCCCAGCCGGTGATCATCGCCTTGATGTGCGCCAGCGGCGTGTGGCCGGTGGTGGTGAGATAGACGTGGGCGATGACGAAGATCAGGAAGAAGAAGGCGGCCAGGGTGTGGAAGAAGGCCACCCATTCCAGCGACAGGAAGGCGTCCCAGCCCCAATCACTCCACTTGTCGTAGAACAGGTAGAACCAGCCGGTGACCCAGATCAGCGGGCCGGCCACCGCCAGGATGCCCAGATAGGCCAGGCGCTGCAGCGGGTTGTGCTTGCGCCGGGGATTGACGTGGTAGGGGTGCGGCGCCTGCGTGAAGATGCCGATGGCGTAAAACTTGATCATGTCCGTCACCTTGTCGAAGGTGGGGATGTATTGCCGCCATTCGCCGGTGGTGAAATGCCAGAAGATGGCGAAGCACCACAGCCCCACCAGGGTCCAGGCGGCGATGGTGTGATAGTTCACCGCGTTCTCGAAGCCGAACAGCTTGTAGGAACCGTGCACCTCGAAGCCGGTGACCAGCATGAACAGGATCAGGCCGGCCTGGGCCCAGTGCCAGAAGCGCTCGAAGCCCTTGAAGATGTAGATGCGTTCGCTCATTTGCCTTCTCCTTCATGCGCCTTGGTCTTGCGGCTGGCGAAGATGCGGCCGGCGCCGTGGCCCAGCACGCCGAGCAGGGTGAGTCCGGCCAGGCTCCAGCCGACGCTGTCCATCAGGGCGTTGCCGTGGCGGCCGGGGATGTACAGGCCGGGCACGTTGTCCAGGCGGCCCGGCGCGGTGTGGCACTGAGCGCAGGCCAGGGCGTCCTGCTTGGGCGCCACCATGTGGGTGATGGGCCAGGACATCTCGGTGTTGACGAAGGCGAACTTACCGCTGTACTCGGCGCCGATCTCGCGCATGCCGTACTCGATGGCCTTGTCCCAGTTGAAGTTGGTCCACAGCGCGCTGTCGTCGTCACCCCAGGTATGGAACACCACCAGCTGGTTGTTGCCGATGTCGTAAGGCTGCTTGCCGACGAAACGCTTGATCGGCCAGACCTTGGACTTGCCGTCGTCCGGGCTGCCCTCGAAACGGTTGATCTCCACCACCTTGCTCGGGTCCAGCCTGGTCTCGCGCAGGGTGTACTGCACCTCGCCGTTGAACCAGACATAGGTGGGAATGACGTTGGATTCGTAGCTGAAATCGCCCTTGCGGCTGTCGTAGGAATCATGCCCGCTGCTGTCCTTCAGCTTGTAGGGCTTGCCCTGCGCGTCCATCTTGCCGGCGGTGGACCAGTCCCATTTCATCTTGGTGGGCTGGGCGCGCGCGAACTCGGGGATGTGGCAGGTCTGGCAGGCCAGCTTGACGGCATGGCTGTTCAGGCGGTCGGCCTGGCGCGCCTTGTGCGGCTTGCCGCCGTGGCAGGACTCGCAGGTCGCCGGGTTGCCCTCCTGGCGGCCGCGCATGTGTATGCGCGCGGCATCGGACTTGGTGACGGTGACGCCGTAGCGGCTGCCGGGCACGTCGTGGCCCGTGGTCATGTGGCAGGTGCCGCAGGTGAAGTTGAGGCCGTCCTTGGCCATGTGCACGTCGAGATACTTGCCGGGATTCTTCAGCGAGGTATCCAGATCGCCGTGCTTCACCGCGTCGCCGCCGCCGCCCAGGAAATGACAGGCGCCGCAAGTGTCGCGGCTGCTCTTGCCGACCGCGCGCGCCACCTTGCCGAGATCCGGCGCCTTGGCGATGCGCCCGGACTTGGGCGGGAACTCCATGTCCTGGTAGGGCGGATGGCCGGCGAGGCCGGGAACCTTGCGGTAGGTGCCGGTGGTGTCATGGCAGACCAGACAGTCCACGTTCTCCTGGGAAGTGAAATCGAATTTCTCGTCCTTCCAGCCGTAGCCGACGTGGCAGGCGGTACAAAACTCGTAGTTGGAGGGCACCGCCGTGCAGAAGTTGTTGATGACGTGCTTCTTGCCCAGGCGCTGCTGGGTCTCGGGATTGAGGAACTCCCAGGTCCAGTGCTTGCTCTTGTGCACCTGCTTGGCCGCTTCGGTATGGCAGGTCAGGCAGGCCCGCGTCACCTCGGGGCCGGACTTGAACGGCTGTTGCAGCACCTTGAAGGCGGCATGGTCGGCGGTGGATTTGGCCACGGCCCGCGCGGCGGGGGCCGCCTCGGCATCGGCGGCGGCGCCCGCCGGCGCGGCGAGGACCAGCGTCAGCGCCAGCAGGGCGCCGGTGATGGAATTGCGCATGTTTCCTCCAGGCATGGATGGCGCGAACGAAAGGTCGAGCGGACGCGGCGCGGTCAGCAACCGCCGCCGCCGCCCCCGCCGCCGGCGGCGGGTCCGGACGCGGCGGGCAGGATCATCGGCGGCGCCGGTGTGCTGGGATCAAAGGCAAGGAATTTCTTCTGGTCTTCCGCCACCTGGCTCATGACGTCACCCACCAACGGACCGAACATCTTGCCCATCAGCCCGGCGTTCATGGTGCCGATGTAGATCTTGCCGTCATTCTTCTTGTACACGGAGACCTTGCACGGCATCAGTATCGACAGGAAGCGCACCGTGTCTTCCTTGAGGATGGGCTTGGAATACTTGGTGCTGCATGCCTCGATCATCATCACCGGCAGCACGTTGCCCCCCTCGGCCTGCACCGCGCGCGCCGGGTTGCGCAAACCGGAAAGTTCCCAGCCGTTGCCGGTCTTCTGGATGTTGTGCTGGATGCGCGCGACGGTCTCCTCCATGCCGAAGGGGCTCACCGTCTCCGTGAACATCAGCCGGCTCATCATGCTGTAGGCCAGGCCCATGGCCAGCAGCAGGCCGAGCACCACACCACCGAGTACTTTCCACATGATCTTCTCCTCTTCGCGCTGTCGTGCAACCGCCCGGATGGACGTGCTCATATTTTGATTTAAATACATCTATATCGCAATATTATTCTTTACTAATGTGTCTACAGGCCGCGAAAGTAATCGAGTGCTTCCGCCAGACTCCCTACCCCCTTCACTTCCATGCCGGCGACACGGCCCTTGGGCAGATTCGCCTTGGGGCACAGGGCCTGGGTGAAGCCCAGCTTCGCCGCCTCCCTGAGCCTTTCCTGGCCCCGTTGCACTGGGCGGATCTCCCCGGCCAGCCCCACCTCGCCGAACACCGCCAGCTTGTGCGGGATGGGCTGGTTGCGCAGGGATGACACCACCGCCATGGCCACCGCCAGATCGACGGCGGGTTCGCTGATCTTCACCCCGCCCACGGCATTCACGAACACGTCCTGGTCGTAGCAGGGCACGCCGCCATGCCGGTGCAGCACGGCGAGCAGCATGGCCAGGCGGTTGCCATCCAGGCCGACGGTGAGGCGGCGCGGATTGGGGGCGTGGGCGGCGTCCACCAGGGCCTGGATTTCCACCAACAGCGGACGCGTACCTTCCTGCGCCACCACCACGCAGGATCCCGGCGCCTCGCGCTCGTCCCGCCGCAGGAACAGGGCGGAGGGATTGGCCACGCCCTTCAGGCCCTTGTCGGTCATGGCGAACACGCCCAGCTCGTTGACCGCGCCGTAGCGGTTCTTGAAGGCGCGGACAAGGCGGAAGCTGGAGCCGGTGTCGCCCTCGAAATAAAGCACCGTGTCGACGATATGCTCCAGCACGCGCGGGCCGGCCAGCGTGCCTTCCTTGGTGACGTGGCCCACCAACAGCAGGGTGATGCCCGACTGCTTGGCCTGGCGCGTGAGTTCCTGGGCGCACTCGCGCACCTGGGCGACGCTGCCGGGCGCCGATTGCAACTGCTCGGTGTAGACGGTCTGGATCGAGTCGATGACCGCCACCCGCGGCTGTTCAGCCTTGAGGGTGGCGAGGATCGCTTGCAGACGGATTTCCGTGAGCAGCGGGATGTCGGCCGACAGGCCCAGGCGGTTGCCGCGCAGGGCGATCTGCGCGGCGGATTCCTCACCGCTCACGTACAGGGTTTTCGCGCGCGCGTGGAGGTCGGCCAGGGCCTGCAACAGCAGGGTGGATTTGCCGATGCCGGGATCGCCCCCCAGCAATACCACGCCACCACCGACCAGGCCGCCGCCCAATACCCGGTCGAATTCCGCCAGCCCGGTGGCCAGGCGCGGCGTCTCCACCGCCTGCACCGCCGACAGGCGCACCACCTCGCCGCTCGCGGCGAGGGCCTGGAAGCGCCGCGGCTTGGCCTCCTGGATGGATTCCGACAGGGTGTTCCAGGCCAGGCAGTGCGGGCACTGGCCCTGCCATTTGCTGGTCTGGCCGCCGCACTGGCCGCAGACGTAGAGGGTGGTCGCTTTCGCCATGCGCGGATTAGAACCCAGCCTGGGGAAAAACAAAAAAAAACCCGGCGAACCGGGCTTTTTCAACGCGGCGCGGAGCTCAGTCCATGGAGCGGATGTTGGAGGCCTGCTTGCCCTTGGGGCCTTGTACCACCTCGAAGGAAACCTTCTGGTTTTCCTTCAGGGTCTTGAAGCCGGAGGACTGGATCGCGGAAAAATGCGCGAAGAGATCTTCGCCGCCGCCATCGGGGGAAATGAAGCCGAAACCCTTGGTCTCGTTGAACCACTTAACGGTGCCTGTAGCCATGATGAATATCCAAAAAAAAGAAAAAGGTCACGCGAACCTTGGAACAGTTTGGAGACAGGCAGGTATCGGCAAACGACGACTGACGGAAACGCACTGGCGGGTTCGACGCGCGCGCATCATCATTGTCGCGGCTGGTCAAGTCAAGCGGTATTTCAATGTGATGACGGCGCGCCGGGCGACCGCGGCCGGCGTGGATCGCCTCGCCGCTCGATCCGCCTTGCCCAACGTCAAGGAACGGCAGCAAACGCGGGCGGAGCATGCGCCCCGTTCAATATACTGATCGGAAGCCCGACATGAGCACACTTGGCATCTACCTCACGCATGACCACCATGCCTGCGACGATCTCTTCGCCGCCGCCGAGAACGCGGCGGCGGCCGGCGACTGGCCGCGCGCCCAGCAGGATTTCGAGCGTTTCGACGCCGGCTTGCGCCGCCATTTCAGCATGGAGGAAGACGTGCTGTTCCCGGCCTTCGAGGCGCGCACCGGTATGAGCGGCGGCCCCACCTTCGTCATGCGCGCGGAACACCGGCAGATGCTCGGCCTGCTGGCGGAAATGGGCGCCGCGCTGGCCAGGCGCGACGGTCAGGCCTATCTCGGCCAGTCGGAAACCCTGCTGATGCTCATGCGCCAGCACAACATGAAGGAGGAGAACATTCTCTACCCCATGTCCGACCAGGCCCTGAGCGACCGCCGGGCCGAACTGCTGGCGGCCATGGAGGCCATCACCGCGCCATGAGGAGGCGCGTGCGGGCATGAAGCAGGAGGTGCTGGTGGACGCCCGCTGGCTGCCGCCCCCCGAACCCATGGAGAAGGTGCTGCTGGCCCTGGACGCGCTGCGGCCCGGCCAGCGCATCCGTTTCCTGCTGCACCGGGAACCCTATCCCCTCTACGGCATCCTGGAAAACATGGGCTATACCCATCGCACCCACATGATCGCCGACGGCTGTTTCGAGATTCTCATCGAAGCGCGCGAGGCATGATCGCGCCCGGTCTCGCGCTGGAGCAGGCGCCGCCGTTTTCCGCGCCGCTGCGTTTCTTTCTCACGGCCCCCCTGTTCCTCGCCACCGCCGGCCTGCTGGCGGCCTGGCGACCGGACTGGAGCGCCGATGTCCGCGTGCCCTTCGGGCTGGCGCTGACCCATCTGCTCACCCTGGGCTTCCTCGGCATGGTGATGCTGGGCGCCCTCACCCAGATGCTGCCGGTGGTCGCCGGCGCGCCCGTGCCGGGCGTGCGCCGCGTCGCCGGCCTCGCCCACCTGGCCTTGCTGCTGGGCACGCCCCTGCTGGCCTGGGGTCTGGCCGGCGGCGGCGAGATGCCCCTGCTGGCGGCCGGCGCCCTGCTCTGCGCCGGGCTGCTGCCGTTTCTGGGCGCGGCCAGCCTCAGCCTGCTGCGCGGCCGCGCCCTCGACACCCTGCGCGCCATCGCCCTGGCCCTGGCGGCCCTCGCCGCCACCCTGGCCTGCGGCCTGGCACTGCTGGGCTGGCTGGCCGGCCTCTGGCTGCCGGCCGAACCCGCCGCCTGGCTGAACGCCCACGTGCTGGCCGGACTGGCGGGCTGGATCGGCATCCTCATCCTGGGCGTGGCCTGGCAGGTGGTGCCGATGCTGCAACTCACCCCGGCCTACCCGCCCCGCCTGACGCGGTTTCTCCTCGTCGCCGCCGGCGCCGGCCTCATGGCGTCATGGCTGCCGGCGGAGTCCGCCCGCCTCGCCGGCCAACTCGTCCTTGCCGTCGCCGGCGTGGTCTTCGCCGTCACCACCCTGCGCCTGCAACAGCGGCGCAAGCGCAAGATTCCCGACGTGGCGCTGTCTTACTGGCGCGTGGGCATGGCCAGCCTGATCCTGGCGGCGGCGCTGCTGCCGCTGGCCAACTCGCCGGCGCTGCTGGGCCTGGCCGGCCTGCTGTTCCTGCTCGGCTTCGCGGTGTCGGTGGTGAACGGCATGCTCTGCAAGATCGTGCCCTTCCTGGCCTGGTTCCATCTGCAAGGCCAACGCGGCATGCTGGCCGGCGGCCTGCCCAGCATGAAGGACTATCTGCCCGACGCCGCCTGCCGCGCGCAGTTCCGCCTGCACCTGGCGGCCCTCGCCTGCCTGCTGCCGGCGCCCTTCCTGCCCCTCCTGGCGGCGCCGGGCGGCCTGCTGCTGGCCGCCTCCGCCATCCGCCTGGGCTGGAACCTGAGCCGCGCCGCGCACCGCTTCCACGCGCACGGCGGCCGTTTCTGATCACCCCACCGCATCCGCCGCGCACAGCTCAAGCTGGTTGGCCCCGGTTGAAAGGCTTATCATCCGATACCCGATTCCCCTGCTGGGTTGCCACCCGCCTCCTGCCTTGATTCCCGTCCGATTCCCCGGATCGCCCCTCGCCAAGGCACTACTCCCTGAAATGCCATGAAATGCGTAGATGATTTTCGCCTTCGCTTAGGCCGGCACGAGTTGGTACCCATCGTCATAGGCGGTATGGGCGTCGACATCTCCACCGTCGAACTGGCCCTGGAGGCCGCCCGCCTGGGCGGCGTCGGCCACATCTCCGACGCCATGGTGCCCACCGTCATCGACCGGCATTGCAAGACCCGCTTCGTCAAGGACAAGCTCAAGCTGTACAAGGCCAACGTCACCAACCTGGCCGACAAGTCCCTGGTCAAGTTCCATCTCGGCGAACTCGAGGAAGCCACCCGCATGCACGTGCGCCGGGCCATGGACGCCAAGCGCGGCAGCGGCATGGTGTTCATCAACTGCATGGAAAAACTCACCATGAACGCGCCGAAAGAGACGCTCAAGGTGAGGCTCAACGCCGCCCTGGACGCCGGCATCGACGGCATCACCCTGGCCGCCGGCTTGCACCTGGGCTCCTTCGGCCTGATGGAGGAACACCCCCGCTTCCGCGACGCCCAGCTCGGCATCATCGTCTCCAGCCTGCGCGCCCTGCAGTTGTTCCTGCGCAAGAACGGCCGCACCGGGCGCCTGCCCGACTACGTCGTGGTCGAAGGCCCCCTGGCCGGCGGCCACCTGGGCTTCGGCATGGACTGGGCGCAGTACGATCTCGCCAGCATCGTCGCCGAGATCCAGGCCTGGCTGAAAACCGAGAATCTGGACATCCCCCTCATCCCCGCCGGCGGCATCTTCACCGGCAGCGACGCCACCGCTTTCCTGGAACAGGGCGCCGGCGCCGTGCAGGTCGCCACCCGCTTCACCGTCACCCGTGAATGCGGCCTGCCCGATCCGGTCAAGCAGGAATACTTCAAGGCCGACGAGGACGACATCGAGGTCAACAGCATCTCCCCCACCGGCTATCCGATGCGCATGATCAAGAGCAGCCCGGGCATCGGCGCCGGCACCCATCCCAACTGCGAATCCTTCGGCTACCTGCTCGACGCCAACGGCCGTTGCGCCTACATCGACGCCTACAACCGCGAGGTGGCGGCGCATCCCGAGGCCAGGAAAATCAAGGTGATGGATAAGACCTGTCTGTGCACGCACATGCGCGACTTCGACATCTGGACCTGCGGCCAGAACACCTGGCGCCTGAAGGACACCTCGGTGAAGCAGGCCGACGGCGGCTACGCCCTGCTCAGCGCCGAACACGTGTTCCACGACTATCAGTTCAGCAAGGACGGCAAGATCCGGCTGCCCGGCTGAAACCCACGCATCCGGTGAACCCGACGCCGTCCCGCTTCCTTCCTTGTACCACGCCGTCCGGCCGGGGTCTGCGCGCGCTCCTCGCCGGCCTGGCCGTCCTGCTGCTCATCGCCGTCCCAGCCGTCGTCCCCCAGGCCGCTGCCGCCGATGCGGGCAAGACAGAGGCGGTCCGCGTCGAGGCGCAGCCCGATGCGGCCGAATGGCTGGCGCGCGCCCGCCTGCTGGAAAAGCGGCGCGACTGGCCCGGCCTGCTGCTGCTGGGCATGCATTGGACGCGCGCGGACCCCGACCACCCGCTGGCCTGGTTCGCGCTCGGCCGCGCCCATCAGGAACTCCGCCAGCACGCCGAGGCCATCGCCGCCTACCAGCGCAACCTGCGCCTCGACCCGAGCGATTTCCACGCCCGCAACAACCTGGGCAACGCCCTGCGCGAAAGCCTGCGCCATCGCGACGCCCTGCTCGCCTACCGCGAGGCGGTGCGCGTCAATCCCCGCTATTTCACGGCCTGGCAGAACATGGGCCGCACCTATTACGTGCTGAAGGGACAGGCTGGCATCTTCGACGCCGTCGAACAGGTGCGGCGGGTCAATCCCGATCTGGCGAGAGCCTGGTACAGCCTGGTGTTGAGCTACTACCGCGGCCGCGAAGACGACGCCTCGCGCGAGGCTTTGGATTACCTGTCGCGCCTCAGCCCGGCGGAAGTCGATCAGCTCTTCAACCTGCTTTTGGAAAGACTGCATTAGCGGGCCACGCGCCGGCCATGACCTGGGACCTCTTCTGCCGCGTCATCGACAACTACGGCGATATCGGCGTGAGCTGGCGGCTGGCCCGCCAGTTGGCGCGCGAACACGGCATCGCCATGCGCCTGTGGGTGGACGACCTGCGCGCGTTCCGGCACATCCGCCCGCAGATCGACCCGGACGCCGACCGCCAGCGCCTGGATGGCGTCGAAATCCGCCGCTGGACCTCGCCCCTGCCCGACATCGAACCCGGCGAGGTGGTCATCGAGGCCCTGGCCTGCGAACTGCCGGAGGCCTTCATCGAACGCATGGCGGCGCGGCGGCGCAAACCGCTGTGGATCAACCTCGAATACCTCACCGCCGAAGACTGGGCGCGCGGCGTGCACGGCCTGCCCTCGCCGCATCCGCGGCTGCCGCTCACCAAGTACTTCTTCATGCCCGGTTACACCGCAGACAGCGGCGGCCTGACGCGGGAAGCCTGGCTGCGCGACGAGCGCGAGGCCTTCCGCGCCGACCCGGCGGCGCAGGCGGCTTTCTGGCGCGGACTCGGACTGCCGGCGCGGCTGCCGGAAGAGGCCCGGCTATCCCTGTTCAGCTACGAAAACGCCGCCCTGCCCGGCCTGCTGGATGCTTGGGCGGGGGACGCCCGGCCCGTGCGGGCACTGGCGCCGGCGGGCCGAGTGCTACCGCAACTCGCCGCCTGGTTCGGCCTGCCCGCGCCGCCCGCGCCGGGCTGCGGACTGACGCGCGGCGCCCTGTCCCTGCACGTTCTGCCGATGCTCGACCAGGACGCCTACGACCGCCTGCTATGGGCCTGCGACCTCAATTTCGTGCGCGGCGAGGATTCCTTCCTGCGCGCCCAGTTCGCCGCCCGTCCCCTGGTCTGGCAGGCTTACCGACAGCAAGAGGAAGCGCATTTCGTCAAGCTGGAGGCCTTCCTCGACCACTACTGCGCCGAAATGCCGGGCGACCTCGCCGCGCCGACCCGCGAATTCTGGCGCGCCTGGAACCGCGAGACCGACCTTGGCTCGCTCTGGCCGTCCTGGCGCGCGGCACTGCCGGAACTCGAACGGCACGCGCGGGCGTGGTGCGATCGCCTCGCCGGACAAACCGATTTGGCGTCCAACCTGCTGATTTTTTGTGAGAAAAAGTTAGAATAGCGGGCTTTTCAAATCCCCACCCAGGAACCCCCGATGAAAACCGCTCAAGAACTCCGCGCCGGCAACGTCGTCATGGTCGGCAACGACCCGCTGGTCGTGCAGAAGGCCGAATTCTCGAAGTCCGGCCGCAACGCCTCCGTGGTCAAGATGAAGTTCAAGAACCTGCTCACCGGCGCCGCCAGCGAGACCGTCTACAAGGCCGACGACAAGTTCGACACCGTCACCCTGGAGCGCAAGGACTGCACCTACTCCTATTTCGCCGACCCCATGTACGTGTTCATGGACGCCGAGTACAACCAGTACGAGGTGGAAGCCGACAACATGTCCGACGCCCTGCCCTACCTGGACGACGGCATGCCGGTGGAAGTGGTGTTCTACGAGGGCAAGGCGATCTCCATCAACATGCCCACCACCGTGGTGCGCGAAGTGGAATACACCGAGCCAGCCGTCAAGGGCGACACCTCCGGCAAGGTCATGAAGCCCTGCCGCATCAAGCCCACCGGCCACAACATCCAGGTACCCGCCTTCGTGGGGATCGGCGACAAGATCGAGATCGACACCGCCACTGGGGAATACAAGAACCGGGTGAAGTGAAGCACGGGCGCGGCGCTTCTTCCGCCGCGCGCCCCGCTCAGATCTCGCACACCCCGCCAGGAGCAACCGGCGCCTCCGCGCCGTAGCGCATGCAGGCCAGGTTCTTCAGCACCGCGCGCAGGCGTTCCGTCGCATGCGCCAGATTGGCCGCGATGACCTCCGGAGAGATGCCCTCCGCGCTGTCGCCGCGACCCGCCGCCCAGTTCACGCACACCGCGATGGCGGCGTAGCAGAGGCCGATCTCGCGCGCCAGATAGGCTTCAGGCATGCCGGTCATGCCCACCATGTCGGCGCCGTCGCGCGCCAGGCGTTCGATCTCCGCCCGCGTCTCCAGCCGCGGCCCCTGCACCGCGGCATAGACCCCGGCCCCCAGACAGGGCTCGCCGGCTCCCCGCAGGGCTTGCAGGCAACGCTGGCGCATGTCCTCGCAATACGGCCAGGTGAAATCCTGGTGGGAAACCTGCTTGCCGTTGTATTCGGCGAAGGTGCATTCGCGGCCGTGGGTGTAGTCGATGATCTGGTCCGGCACGCAAAAGCAGCCGGGCCCCAGTTCCGGGTGGATGCCGCCGACGGTGGCCACCGACACCACGTGGCTCACCTTCTGGGCATGCAGGGCCCAGATGTTGGCGCGATAGTTCACCAGATGCGGCGGAATGGTGTGGCCATAGCCGTGGCGCGCCAGGAACACCACGGGATGCCCGCCGAGGTCGCCGAACGTGAGGGGGCCGGAAGGCTCGCCATAGGGCGTGCGAATGACCTGCCGGTGGGTGATGGAAAGTCCTGGCAGCTTGGTCAGCCCGCTACCGCCGATGATGCCCAGCATCATTCCTCCTTCAATGCGTAAATGCCCGGCAGGTTGCGCCACAGGCCGTAGGCGTCCATGCCCATGCCCAGCACGTAACGGTCGGGCAGGGTGAGTCCGACGAAATCCGCCGCCACCGGCTTGTCGCGGCCGATGTCCTTGTCCGCCAGCACCGCGATGTGCACCTCGGCGGCGCCCAGTTCCAGCAGCTTGGCCTTGGCCGCCGCCAGGGTGTGGCCTTCGTCCAGGATGTCGTCGAGCAGCAGCACGCAGCGGCCGGCGAGATCCTTGCGCGGCAGCACGGACCATGTGATCTCGCCGCCGCGAGTGCCGTCGCGGTAGCGGGTGGCGTGCAGGTAGTCGAACTCCAGGGGAAACGCCAGCCGGGGCAACAGCTTGCCGGCAAACACCACCGCCCCGCCCATGATGCACAGGGCGATGGGAAAGCGGTCGGCCAAGGCGTCGCCGATGCAGCTGGCGAGCCGGTCCAGAGCCAGTTCGATCTCGGTGGCGCCGACGATCAGCTCGGAGCGGTTGAGAAGGGACCAGGCATCGTTGATTTCCTTATCCATGGGCACTGGGTTAAGGGATTGCGTAGAGGTTCCCCCCTTTCCCAAAGGGGGGTTGGGGGGATTTTGCCGCCGTTTGCATCCTCGCACACCTTGCTGGCTGTCACGCCAGCTACCCCGCCACCCCCCGCTGCCGCCTCGCCTCGTACAGGCAAACGCCGGCGGCGACGGAAACGTTGAGGCTTTCGACCTGGCCGAACATGGGGATGCGCACCAGCACGTCGCAGTGTTCCCGCGTCAGGCGGCGCATGCCGGCGCCCTCGGCGCCCAGCACCAGGGCGGCGGGGCCGCTGAAGTCGGCATCGGCGACGGCGCCGGCGGCCTCGTCGTCGGCGCCCACCACCAGGATGTCCCGTTCCTTCAAGTCCCGCAGGGTGCGCGCCAGGTTGGTGACGGTGAGGTAGGGCACCGAATCCGCGGCGCCCGAGGCCGCCTTGATGGCCACCGCCGATAGTCCGGCTGCCCTGTCCTTCGGGGCGAGCACCGCGTGCACGCCGAAGGCGTCGGCGCTGCGCAGACAGGCGCCCAGGTTGTGCGGGTCGGTGACGCCGTCGAGCACCAGCAACAGGGCCGGCTCGGCGAGGTCCTCCAGCACCTCGTCGAGATCCTTGGCGAGCCGGATGGGATCGGCCAGGGCGACCACGCCCTGGGATTTGCCGCGCGCCATTTCCTCGATACGGGCGCCTTCGGCAAGGACCATGCGCACACCCTTGTCGGCGGCCGACTTGATCAGGTCCTTGGCGCGGCGGTCGCGGCGGGTCTCGTCCAGGTAGATGACCTGGATGCTCCGCGGGTGGTGGCGCAGGCGCGAGACGATGGCGTGGAAGCCGTGGATGACCTGGCGCTGGCTCATGCCCGGCCCCCCTGATTTCCGTCCTTCCCGCGCAGGCGGGAATCCAG
>JBBIPL010000034.1:0-20794 GCA_037442845.1 Hydrogenophilales bacterium
AAGCACCTGGAAGCCGAAGCCTGGGAAGACTTCCTCGACATGTGCGTCGGCCAGTGCGGCATCTGGGTGGGCGAGAACGTCGAGCCCGAGAAGAAGAACTCCGAGCTGATGCCGACCGAGCCCTACCTGCTGGGTAGCCACTCCGGCTGCTGCGGCATCTGGGTTTCCGGCCCCACCGACGTCGGCGCCCCCACCGCCGACGATCCCGAGCTCGATGGCGTGCCCGCCCACCTGCCGCGCGGCTGGAGCTGGGGCTATCGTGGCATGACCACCGTCAAGGGCCTGTTCACCGCCGGTGACGGCGTCGGTGCGTCCGGTCACAAGTTCTCCTCCGGTTCCCACACCGAGGGCCGCCTGGCCGCCAAGGCCATGGTCAAGTACTGCCTGGACAACAAGGACCTCAAGGTCGAGCTCGACACCTCCGTCGAAGAGTTGGTCGAAGAGATCTACCGTCCGGTGCGTACCTACCTGGAGTTCAAGGACTACACCACCGCCATCGACGTCAACCCCAACTACATCACCCCCAAGATGCTGCAGTTCCGTCTGCAGAAGATCATGGACGAGTACGTTGCCGGTGTGGCCACCTACTACAACACCAACGACAAGATGCTGGAAGTCGCCGAGCAGAAGCTGGAAATGCTGAAAGAGGACGCCATGAAGATGCGCGCCAAGGATTTGCATGAACTGCTGCGCGCCTGGGAAAACTACCACCGCATCCTGACGGCGGAAGCCCACATGAAGCACATCCAGTTCCGCGAGGAAAGCCGCTACCCCGGCTTCTACTACCGCACCGACAAGAACTTCATCGATGAGGAAAACTGGAAAGTCTTCGGCAACTCCATCTACGACAAGACCACCAAGAAGTGGACCAACTTCAAGCGTCGTCACGTCGATCTGGTGGACAAGTCCAAGCTGTTCAAGCCCGCCGCCCACTAAGCATCAGCAGGCTCACGAACCGGGCGCTCACAAGGCGCCCGGTTTTTTTCTTGGCGAACCTCCATGCGCAAGAGCGGTCTCTTGCGCATGGGGATTCCAGGCCCATATAAACGCCTCATTCCACCCGTCAGCCGAGTCGATCATGGACGACAGCCAGTTCAAGAATCTCGCCGAGGGAGCGCCCTTCGAGCTCTCCCCCGTCATGCCCACCCTGCTGGAGGGCGACAAGGTGATCCAGTTCCGCTGCCACAAGGACGTCGGCTGCTGGAACGCCTGCTGCTCCAACATCGACATCACCCTCACCCCCTACGACATCCTGCGCCTGAAGAATCGCCTGAATCTCTCCTCTGGCGACTTTCTCAAGCAGTACACCGTGCCCTACGAGATGGATCAGGACGGTACCCCCGGCGTCAAATTCCGTCCGGTCGAGGGCGGCGTCGCCTGCCAGTTCATGCGGCCCGAGGGCTGCGCCGTCTACGAAGACCGCCCCACCGCCTGCCGCTACTACCCGGTGGCGCTGCTGTCCATGCGCAACCAGGACGAATTTACCGACCGCACCTCCTACGCCCTGGTCCAGGAGCCCCACTGCTGGGGCCACAAAGAGCCCCGCTCCCTCAGCATCGACGCATACCGCCAGGAACAGGGCGTCGACGTCTACGACGAGAAGGGTCGCGGCTGGCGCCAACTGGTGCTGAAGAAGAAATCCGCCGGCCCCGCCATCGGCAAGCCGCCCGCCATTTCCAACCAGCTCTTCTTCATGGCCAGCTACGACGTCGACCGTTTCCGCGCCTTCGTCTCCAGCGAAACCTTCAACAGAACCTACGACGTCCCCATGGAAGTCATGGCCACCCTGCTGGCCGACGACGAGGCCCTGCTCGACTTCGGCTACAACTTCCTCAAGCACGCCCTGTTCGGCGAACGCTTCCTGGAAGAACGGCCCGGCGCCTACGAGGCGCGCTCTGAACGCCTCAAGGCCAAGGCAGAAAAGATTCGCGCCGAGTACGAAGCCCAACGCGAGAAACGCGAAGACGAGAAGTACGGCGAACCCGGCAAGCCGGGCGATTGCGGCTGCGGCTCGGAGGGCTGAGGGCAGGCGGCTGCCAGATTCCCTTGCAAGCGGGAATCCGGTTTGGTGAATTCAGATCGTCGCTTGTCCTGTCCCGTTGATGTCAGAACCATAGAAAAATTATATTCAGTTTCGTTACCGGGATGCCGCCATGCGCTACTCAACCCAAACCAAGCCAAGCCGATCAGCTAACTGAAGGCCAACGCGGCTGAAGTCCTCGCCACCCTCAGCGAGGCGCGGGAGCCGATGGTCATCACCCAGAACGGAGAGGCCAAGGCGGTTCTCCAGGATGTGGCGTCCTACGAGGAAACCCAGGAAACCCTTGCCCTGCTCAAGATCCTTGCCCTGGGCGCCGCGGAAATCGAGGCCGGCCAGGTCACCCCAGCCCGGGAGGCCATCGCACGCCTGCGCGCCAAACGGCAGGCTGGGTAATGCCCAGGCGGTATCAGGTACTGCTCACGGTAGGCGCCGAGCGTGACATTGATCGATCTACGACTACATCGCGGCACAGGATTGCCAGGAGAACGCCGATTACGTCCTGGATAAGTTGCTGCGGGTCATCGACAGTCTCGAACAGTTTCCGGAACGCGGCGCCTACCCCAAGGAACCGCTGGGGCTGGGCATTCGCGACTTCCGCCAAGTTGCGTTCAAACCCTACCGGGTGCTCTATCGGCTCATCGGGCAGAAGGTCTACATCCACGTGGTGGCGGATGGCCGGCGGGACATGCAAACCCTGCTCGCACGGCGGCTACTGGGGTAGTCCGGCCCGGCAGGAGGCTGGAGCGCGATCGCAAGGGGCAAGGGAGAAACGTCCCTTCACCCCAAGCGTGGAAACCTCTACATTGGCGGCATTGAATCGCGGTAGGGGTGCCCAGCAACGGGCATCCCTACCGCGATTTAACGGACATGACTTTGTCAGACACCCCGAAGCATGAAAGTCTTGTCCGTTTCCCTCACCCCCAACCCCTCTCCCGCCTGCGGGAGAGGGGAGCTTCGAGAAGTCGCCGGGCGACTTTCACGTTAACCGGACGCTACTGATTCCTCGCATGGATTTCCTGCATCTGCTGGTTGACCTGCCAGTCCAACCCGATCCCGCCGACCCTGCCTTCGCGCGGCTGGCGCCCAGCCTGGCGACCCTGCTGCGGCGGGGCGACGCGGTCTTGGCGGAACCCGGCGCGGCGGCGCAAACCTGCCGCGCCTTCGCTTTGCAACGCCAGCGCGACTGGCCGCTGGCGCCGCTGTGCGCGCGGGCGGATGGCCTGGCGGCGGAGGCCGGTTATTGGCTGCGGCTGGATCCGCTGCACCTCGAGGTCGGCATGGGCGGCCTGTTCGCGCGCGCAGGCGACCTACCGGACCTCGCGGCGGAGGAGGCGGACGCCCTCGCGGCAGGCTTGCGGGCGGCCTGCGCAGCCGAGGGCTGGGGACTGTCGGCGCCGACGCCATTGCGCTGGTACCTGCACGCGCCCCGCGCCCCGGATCTGGCCACCACCCCTCTGGACGAGGCGGCGGGCGAGTACATCGCCCCCCATCTGCCGCAAGGCGGCGCGGCGACGAAGCTGCTGCAACTGCTGAACGAGGCGCAGATGCTGTTGCACGCGCACCCGGTCAACCTCCGGCGCGAGGCCGCCGGCCGCCTCCCGGTCAACGGCCTGTGGGCCTGGGGCGGCGGCGTATGGACGCGGCCGGCGCCGCGCTTCGACCTGGCCGCCAGCGCCGCGGCGGAGGCGCGCGCCCTCGCCGCCGCCGGCGGCGTCGCCCTGGCGGACGCTCCCGCCAGCCTGGAAGCCTTGCGCGATGCCGGCAGCCGGGTGTTCGCCAGTCCGGCTCCGCCGTCGCGTCCGGCCGATCCCGGCGAAGCCCTGGCGACGCTGGAACGCCTGTGGTTCGCACCGCTGCTGCGCGCGCTGCGACGCGGCCGCCTGCGCGGCCTGCGTCTCGACATACCCGGACGCCAAGGCCGCAGCGTCCAGCTCACGCCGGCGCGCACCTGGCGTTTCTGGCGCTGAACCGCGGAACTATCGCGGCACCGCCACCTGTCGCATGCGCGCGGCGATGATCGCCTTGCGCTTGAGCAGGCCGCGCGCGCCCTGGTTGCGTTCGTAAAAGCGCGGACTGGGGATCATCGCTGCGAGGTGCGCCGCCTGGTCGGGTCCCAGTCCGGCGGCCGAGCTTTTGAAGTAGCGCCGGCTGGCCGCTTCCGCGCCATAGATGCCGTTGCCCCACTCGATGACGTTGAGATAGACCTCGAGGATGCGGCGTTTGCTCCAGAGCGACTCGATCATCACGGTGATCACCGCCTCCTGCGCCTTGCGCAGGGGATTGCGGGAGGGCGACAGGAACAGATTCTTCGCCAACTGCTGACTGATGGTGGAGCCGCCGGCGACGATGCGCCCTTTCCTCAGGTTCTTCGCCACCGCCTTTTCGATGCCTTCCCAGTCGAAACCCTCGTGTTCCAGGAAGCGGCTGTCCTCGGCGGCGACCACGGCGCGCTTCAGGTGGATGGAGATGCGCCCGTACTCCACCCATTTGTGGCGGAGTTCGGCGTCCGGCCCCTTCTTTTCCTGCAAGCGCGCGAGCCCGGCTTCCATGAAGGCGGTGTTGGCCGGATTGAAATGGCCCCACCAGAGCACGCCCGCCAGGAAAGCGATCTGCACATACAGCACCAGGACGAGGGCGATCAGGCCGCCCCGCCACAGCCAGCGCGCCATCATGCCGCCCGCAACAGGGCGATGACGGGAGCGGTGAGCGGACGCACCCCGCGCCAAAGGAAGAAGGCCTCGGCCGCCTGCTCGACGAGCATGCCCAGTCCGTCCGCGGCGCGCGCCCCTTGGGCTAGGGCGAAGGCCAAGAAAGGGGTGTCGCGGCCGTACATCATGTCGTAGGCCAGCGCGCCCGGCGCGAACACGCCCTCGGGCAAGGGCGGCAGATCGCCGGCCAGCGAGGCGGCGGTGGCGTTGATCACCACGTCATACGCCCCTTGCACGGCATCGTAGCCGCCGCCGGCGACGACGCCTTGCCCGGCGAAGGCCGCCGCCAGGGCCGTAGCCTTGTCCGCCGTGCGGTTGACGATGCACAGGGCGCGCGGGCCCTGTTCCAGCAGGGGACCGAGGACGCCGCGGGCGGCGCCGCCCGCGCCCAGCAGCAGGATGCGGCGACCGGCCAGCGGCACGCCCAGGTTCGCGCTCAGGTCCCGCACCAGGCCGGCGCCGTCGGTGTTGTCGCCGTAGATCTCCTCGCCTTCGAACTTCAGGGTGTTCACCGCTCCGGCCAGTTCGGCGCGCTCGCTGCGCCTTCCGCACAGAGCCCAGGCCGCCTCCTTGAACGGCACGGTGACGTTGGCGCCACGCCCGCCGCCGGCGCGGAAGGCCAGAACCGTCTCGGCGAAACCTTCCAGCGGCGCCAGCAGGGCCGTGTAGCGCAGGTCCTGGCCGGTCTGCCGGGCGAATTCGGCGTGGATGCGCGGCGATTTGGAATGGGCGATGGGGTTGCCGAAAACGGCGTAGGCGTCGGTCATGATGCGGGGCGTGCGGGCGATTCGAAACATTGTAAGCGCGGCGCGCCGGGAACGGCCGCAAAGAGGCGCACCATATCGGTGCAAAGCGCACCGGATTGGTTCATGGATTTGCCCCGTTTTGTGGACAAGCCTTGTGGCACAATGGCTTATTGCGTGTTCCGGGATGGCATGGAACCTGCTATCCGTCTCATCGTGGTACCTCCCCCCGCTTTGTTCATCCGATTGAGGAGTTTGCAATGGCTGTCGCCGACGTTATGAAAATGATCCAGGAAAACGACGTCAGATTCGTCGATTTCCGCTTTACCGATACCCGCGGCAAGGAGCAGCACGTCACTGTGCCCGTGTCGCATTTCGACGACGAGAAATTCACCGAGGGCCACGCCTTCGACGGTTCCTCCATCGCCGGCTGGAAAGGCATCCAGGCCTCCGACATGCTGCTCATGCCGGACCCGGACACCGCCAACATCGATCCCTTCATGGATGAGCCCACCCTCATCCTGACCTGCGACGTCATCGAACCCGACACCGGCAAGGGCTACGACCGCGATCCCCGCTCCATCGCCAAGCGCGCCGAGGCTTATCTGAAGTCCACCGGCATCGGCGACGTGGCCTACTTCGGCCCCGAGCCCGAATTCTTCATCTTCGACTCCGTCACCTGGCATGACGACATGTCCGGCTGTCACGTCAAGATCCGTTCCGAGGAAGCCGCCTGGTCCTCCGGCGAGCAGTCCGAAGCCGGCAACACCGGCCACCGGCCAAGGGTGAAGGGCGGCTATTTCCCCGTGCCTCCCATCGATTCCCTGCACGACATCCGCGCCGCCATGTGCCTGGCCCTGGAAGAAATGGGCGTGCCCGTGGAAGTGCATCACCACGAAGTAGCCACCGCCGGCCAGTGCGAGATCGGCACCAAGTTCGCCACCCTGACCAAGCGCGCCGACTGGACCCAGGTGCAAAAGTACGTGATCCACAACGTGGCGCACAGCTACGGCAAGACCGCCACCTTCATGCCCAAGCCCATCGTCGGCGACAACGGCTCCGGCATGCACGTGCACCAGTCCATCTGGAAGGACGGCAAGAACCTGTTCGCCGGCAACGGCTATGCCGGCCTGTCCGAACTGGCGCTGTACTACATCGGCGGCATCATCAAGCACGCCCGCGCCCTGAACGCCATCTGCAACCCCGGCACCAACTCCTACAAGCGCCTGGTGCCGCACTACGAGGCCCCGGTCAAGCTGGCCTATTCCGCCAAGAACCGCTCCGCTTCCATCCGCATCCCGCACGTGGCCAGCGACAAGGCGCGCCGCATCGAGACCCGCTTCCCCGATCCCATCGCCAACCCGTACCTGTGCTTCGCCGCGCTGATGATGGCCGGCCTGGACGGCATCCTGAACAAGATCCACCCGGGCGACCCCGCCACCAAGAACCTGTATGACCTGCCGCCCGAGGAAGAGGCCAAGATCCCCACCGTCTGCCACAGCCTCGACCAGGCCCTGGAAGCCCTGGCCGCCGACCACGAGTTCCTGACCAAGGGCGGCGTCTTCAGCAAGGAGTTCATCGAGGCCTACATCGAACTGAAGATGGAAGAAGTCAGCCGCATCCGGATGACCACCCATCCGGTCGAGTTCGACATGTATTACAGCGTTTGATCTGGATCTCTATATTTCGATTCAGCCGTTCATTTTTTCTTCCGGCTTGCCGTAATAGAGGGCGGGGTGCGAACCCCGCCCTTTTTCATGCAGCGCCGGAAACACGGCCAGGTCAGGAGACAGCGATGGATTTCCTCAACAATCTGAAGATCGGCGCCCGCCTCATCGCCCTGATGGCGATCACCTCGATCCTGTTGCTCATCGTCGGCGTCATCGGCATCTGGGGCATGCAGCAGGCCAATCAGGCGCTGTCGACGATCTACGATCGCCACCTGTTGTCCATCAACCAGTTGCAGCAGATACGCGTGACCCAGTTCCAGATCCGCAACGACATCTACCAGGCGCGTCTGGCGCGCGACGGCTTCGCCGCGCAGGAACTGTTCGACCTGGTCGACAGGCGCGTGCGCACCATCAACGAAACCCTGGAGAAATACCGGCAGCAAGCGCTGCAGGAGGACGAGAAGAAACTCCTGGAGCAATACCTCGTCGCGCGCAAGGATTTCGGGGTGAACGGCATCGGCGTGATCCGCGACCTGTTGACCGTAGAGAAGTTCGATGCGGCGGAAAATCACGCCAAGGACGTGATGGACCCCGCCTTCATGCGCGTGCAGTGGGCCACCGACGCGCTCGTCGAGCACCTGACCGGCGAGGCCGGCGCCTATCGCCTGGAAATCGAAAAACTCGCCCGCGTCCTCAACATCATCGCCATCGCCGGCGTGGCCATCGGCCTGGCGCTGTCCATCGTCCTCAGCCTGGTCATCCGACAGTCCATCGTGCGCGGCGCCAGGCAACTCGATGAGGCGGCCTCGCGGCTGGCGCAGGGTGATCTTTCCGGCAACATCGTATTGCACGGCAACGACGAAATCGCGCACGTCGCGCGCTCCTTCAACAACATGGCCGGGGAGTTCGGCCGCCTGATCGGCGAGATCCGTCAGGCCGCCGGGGAACTCGAGGAAGCGGCGACCCGCACCACGCGCGACAGCATGAGCGTGGTTGCCGCCTCCAACCAGCAGCGGCAACTGGCGATGACCGCCACGGCCTCCTCGCGGGAACTGACGCACGCCTCCGCCCAGGTCGGCGAGAACATCGCCGCCATGATCCAGGCCACCGACCGCGCCACCGATCTGGCGCGCAACGGCCACCATGTGGTGAGCGAGGCCGCGGCCAGCATCGACGGCATTTCCCAGTCCGTCAGCCAGACCGCCGGCGCCATATCCTCGCTGGGCAACCATTCCGGGGAAATCGGCCGCATCGTCAGCGTCATCAAGGACATCGCCGACCAGACCAACCTGCTGGCGCTCAACGCCGCCATCGAAGCCGCGCGCGCCGGCGAGCAGGGACGCGGTTTCGCGGTGGTGGCCGACGAGGTGCGCAAACTGGCGGAACGCACCGCGAAGGCCACGGGCGAGATCTCCTCCACCATCCAGACCATCCAGAACGAGACCGTGAGCGCGGTCAGCGCCATGCAACGCGTGCACGCGCAGGTCGAGCAAGGCGTCGACAAGACCCGTCAGGGCGATCGCGCCATCGCCGAGATCACCGCGGCGGTCGCCGGCCTCAGCCAGCAGATCCATGCCATCGACGTCATCCGCGGCGGGCAGGACACTTCCTGCAAAGACATCTCCGGCCGCATCCAGGAAATCCTTGACATGGCGTCCACCAACCACCGCGCCGCGGAAAGTTCCGCCCACGCCGCACAGCGCCTGAACGACCTGTCCGCCCGCCTCTCGGCGGCGGTCAGCCGCTTCCGCCTCGAAGCCGCCGGATAGCCTGACGGATCGGCCAAAACTGATTCGCGCTACACTTCCGGCATGAGCCGTTCGCCTGCCGTGTTCCCCACCATCGTGCTTTTCGCCTGCCTCGTGGCCGTGCCGCCGGCGCGCGCGGAAATCTACAAGTTCGTCGACGACGACGGGCAGGTGACCTACACCAACATGCCCAGGCCCGGCGTCAAACCCCAGGTCGTGATTCCCGACCTGAAGCCCGCGGCCCAACTTCCCGCCGCCACCGATAGCAAGGTCAAAGCCAAGCCTTCCAGCCGCACCCCCACCCCGACCTATTTCCCCAGGGTGGACACGGGCACGCAACGTAAACGCGACGACATGCGCCGCCAGTTGCTGGTGGAGGAACTGCGCAGCGAGGAACGCAATCTGGCCGCCGCCAAGGGCGCGCTGTCCGCCGGCAGCCGGCAGCCCGGCGCCGATGTGCGCAAGCTGGCCGACGCCGTGCGCCTGCATGAGAAAAACATCGAGATGCTCAACAAGGAGCTCTCCCACATCCGTTGAGGCAGGGCAAATTTGTTCTGGCGATAACCCATTGCTTTACCGTCATTCCCGCGCAGGCGGGAATCCTGTACATGCGTCGGCGCTCTTTTCCAAAGTCCAGATTAGAAAAGCCAGTGCTGGTGCGACTCTCAGTGAATTTGCCGCACGCCTGGAGTCTTCATCAACCAATAGCGCATGGAGGTTCCTTGGCAATGGACGTCGGCGCATAATCCGACAAAATCACTTGGCTATTCAATAAGGGATCGCCATGAATGAGCTCAACGTGGGCGCCATTGTCAGCGCCGTCCAGAAAAACTGCCACATCTCCGACGCCCAGTACGCGGGCGATCTGACTCTGTGTACCTTTCTGCTGAAGATGCGGGAGCTATACCGCTGGGAACACGACATCCCCCTCACCCGGGACATGCCGAAAAGCGAGGTGGGCGACTGGATGAACGAGCGCGAACGGCTCTGGGAAACTGTGCAGGCCGCCCCCTTCGTGGCACTGCCGCTGGGGGACGCGGCCATTGACCCGTTCGAGGTGGAAGCCGCCAACCGCCGTCTGGCGCCCCAAGGCCTGGTCTATTCGGGCGGCTTCGGCCGCTCCTGCAAGCCGCATTTCTTCCTCGCCAACCTGGAGCGGCAAGAGACCCGGCAGGGCTTCCAGGTCTTCGTGGCGGGCTGCGAATTCGCCCGCGATCTGGATGCGCCGCCGGGCATGATGCTGGACCGCAGCATTTTCGTGCGCACCGAATCGCTCAAGCGCTGGTTGTGGGAGAAATACGAGGAATGGCGCTGGAACCGGCGCAACGAAGCCATGGGCCGGGCGGTGGCCTGGCACGGTTTCGCACGGGACGAGGCGGCGGCCCTGGAGGCCATGACCCGCGCCGAGACCGAGTCGGTCATCCTGCACGAACTGGGCGAGGCGCGGGTGGGGGCCTTGCTGGGCGAACCCTGGGCCGCGCTGCTGGCGTCCGTCATGCGCTGCCGCGCCGAGATCGTGGTGCGCGCGGTGCGCGACCTTTACGCCGATTGCCTGTCCACCTTGCCGGGGCTGCTCGAACGGGACGACCCGGCGGCGCTGCATTTCTTTTTCGCCAACTTCGTCGGCATGCGTCGCAAGCTGTTCCCGGAACTGGCGTCGTCCTATCGGCGCTGGGTGGAAAGCGGAAACGACGATACGCTGCGCGTCGCGGCGGCCGCCGGCCTGCCGCGCTGGTCGGCCCAGTGCGCTGAATTCCTCGATCTCTACGCCCGCCTGGGCGATGCCGCGGCCGCGGAGATCGAAGCCTGGCTGGATCGGGCCGTGCCGGCCGACTGATCAGGAGGAGTGGATCAGGGTGCCGACGCCCTGGTCGGTCATGATTTCGAGAAGCAGGGCGTGTTCCACCCGGCCGTCGATGATGTGCACCGATTTGACGCCGCTCCTGGCCGCGTCCAGGGCCGAGGCGATCTTCGGCAGCATGCCGCCGGACAGGGTGCCGTCGGCGACCAGGGCGTCGATCTTCTTCGGCGTCAGGCCGGTGAGCAGCTTGCCGTCCTTGTCGAGCACGCCCGGGGTGTTGGTGAGCAGCACCAGCTTCTCCGCTTTCAGCACTTCCGCCAGCTTGCCGGCCACCACGTCGGCGTTGATGTTGTAGGTCTCGCCCTCGCCGCCGACGCCGATGGGGGCGATGACCGGGATGAAGTCGCCGGAATCCAGGAAGGCGATGAGGCTGGGATCGATCTGCGTGATTTCCCCCACATGGCCGATGTCGATGACGTCGCCGGGCTTGTCCTTGTCCGCCATCATCAGCTTCTTCGCGCGGATGAAGGCGCCGTCCACGCCGGTCAGGCCGACCGCCTTGCCGCCGGCCTGGTTGATGAGATTGACGATGTCCTTGTTGACCTGGCCGCCCAGCACCATTTCCACCACGTCCATGGTCTCGGCGTCGGTGACGCGCATGCCCTGGACGAACTCGCCCTTCTTGCCCACCCGCTTCAACAGATCCTCGATCTGCGGGCCGCCGCCGTGCACCACCACCGGGTTCAGGCCAACCAGCTTGAGCAGCACCACGTCGCGGGCGAAAGCGGCCTGCAGCTTGGGGTCGGTCATGGCGTTGCCGCCGTACTTGACGACCACGGTCTTGTCCCAGAAGCGCTGGATGTAGGGCAGGGCCTCGGCGATGACCCTGGCTTTGTCGGTTGGGGTGAGGCTGGCGATGGACATGGCGGACTCGATGGGGGGATGAAGCCGGGAATTCTACAAACAAAAAGGGCGGCCGCAGCCGCCCGGCTTGCGCCAGCAAGCCTTATTCAATGGTGAGTTTTTTCGTGGCCGTCGGCGTTTTCTTCGGCAGCACGAGTTCCAGCACCCCTTTGTCGAAGCGGGCCTTGGCGCCGCTCTCGTCCACCTCCTGGCCCAGCGTGAAGCTGCGGAAAACCTTGCCGTGGTAGCGTTCGCTGCGCAGCACCTTGTCGCCTTCCTTTTCCTCGCTGGTCTTCTTCACTTCACCCTCGATGGACACCGTGTCGCCCTCGATGCTGACGTGGATGTCCTCCTTGTTCACCCCGGGCAGTTCGGCGTGCACGGTGTATTCACGCTCGCCTTCCTTCAAGTCCATCTTGATCATCCGCATTTCCGGCTCCCACGCGAAATCGCCCAGCGGTCGAACCAGGAAACCCTTGAAGAGCTCATCCAACATGCTGTAGATGGCGCTGGGTTCGCGTCTGACGATGTTTGTCATGTGAACCTCCTTTCTTTCCAGACAACCCCGAGAGAACTCTTCTCTCACCCTCAATATGGACCTTTCCGCGCCACATGCAAGCATCCAGGGGATATGCGTATCTTATTAATTTATAAACAAAAATTTGCTTGCGGCCGGTTGTTTCCACTCCTACAGTCCGCATCGCCCACGGCACGGTTCACGTCTCAGCGATACGGATCGCAGGCCGTGCAGGCATCCATAACTTTCACGAACGCATCTTTGTAGAGGAGTCTGTCATGAAGACCGACAAGCGTAACGTCCTGACCCTGGCCCTGGGTTCCGCCGTCACCCTGGGTTTGTCCGCGGCGCCGGTATCCGCCGCCGAAAACCCCTTCTCCGCGCAGGCGCTGGACAGGGGCTACATGGTGGCCGAGGCCGGCAAGGCGAAGGAGGGCAAGTGCGGCGAAGGCAAGTGCGGCGGCAAGAAGGACGCCAAGGCCAGGGAAGGGAAATGCGGCGAAGGCAAGTGCGGCGAAAAATCCAAGGGTGACGACATGAAGGCCGAAGAAGGCAAGACCACCCAGGAGAAGGCCAAGGAAGGCAAGTGTGGTGAAGGCAAGTGCGGCGGCAGCAAGAAGTAAGCGATCATGCCTGACATCCCGCGTCTGACCGGCGCGGGGCTGGGCTTTCGGCGCGACCTCATTCCCGCGCTGAAATCCGGGGTCCCACCCGCCATCGATTTCTTCGAGCTGGCGCCGGAGAACTGGATCGACATGGGCGGCCGTCACGCCCGCGATTTGCGCCAGTTCACGGAACGGCATACCTTCGTCTGCCACGGCCTGTCCCTGTCTCTGGGCGGCATGACGCCGCTGGATGAAGTCCTGCTGCGCAAGACCAAGGCCTTCATGGCCGAGCACCGCATGCCGCTCTACACCGAGCACCTTTCCTACTGCTCGGACCACGGCCATCTCTACGACCTCATGCCCATTCCCGCCACCTGGGAGGCGGTGCGGTACGTGGCGGGCCGCATCCGCCGCGTGCAGGACATCCTGGAACAGCGCATCGCCATCGAGAACGCCAGCTACTACGTGGCCGCGCCCATCAACGAAATGGACGAGCCCGCCTTCGTCAACGCGGTGCTGGAGGAGGCGGACTGCTGGCTGCACTTGGACGTCAACAACGTCTACGTCAACAGCGTCAACTTCAAGTTCGACCCGGTCGCATACCTGAAGCGCATGCCCGCCGAGCGCATCGTCTACATGCACATGGCCGGGCATTACCGGGAAGCGCCGGACCTCATCATCGACACGCATGGCGCCGAGGTGATCGACCCGGTCTGGCAATTGCTGGACACCGCCTACGATCTGCTGGGCACGCACCCCACCTGCCTGGAAAGGGATTTCAACATCCCGCCCCTGGCGAAACTGCTGCCCGAGGTGGAACACATCGCCCGGCTGCAGGCGTTGCATCGCCCGCGTTGCGTCCGGGCCGCCTGACGAATATGGAATTCCAGCACTACCAGCGCGCCTTCACCGCCCACATCCGCGATCCCCGCGGCGTCGCCCGGCCCAAGGGTGTGCCGGCGCGGCGCATGAAGGTCTACAACGAACTGCTCTACAACAACCTGGAAGGCTTCCTACTGTCCTGCTTCCCGGTCTGCCGCAAGATCCTGGGCAAGCGCCGCTGGGGACGTCTCGTGCGCGCCTTCTTCCGCGACCACGCCAGCCATACTCCCTATTTCCGCCAGATTCCCGAGGAGTTCCTGAAATACCTGCGGGAGGAATGGGCGTTTGCGCCCGACTATCCCGCCTTCCTGCCCGAACTGGCGCATTACGAATGGGTAGAACTGGAGCTGGATACTTCCGGCCGGGATGCCGATCTTCCCCCCCTCGATCCGCACGGCGACCTGATGACCGGCCGGCCCCTGCTGAATCCGGTGTTGCGCGTTCTCGCCTACCGCTGGCCGGTGCACCGTCTGTCGCCGCGTTTCAAACCGGCCGAACCGCCGCCGGAGCCGACCTTCACCCTGGCTTTTCGCGACGCGGAGCATCAGGTTTGTTTCACCCTGATCAACCCGGCCACGGCTCGCTTGCTTACACTGCTGCTGGACATGCCCGCCCTCACGGGCGCCGAGGCGGTATCCCGGCTGGAGATGGAACTCGGCCTGCTCCCCGGCGCCCTGCAGGGTCACGGCGCCGCCCTGCTGGCCGATCTGCGTGCCCAGGGCGCCCTGCTCGGCGCCCGCGCCTGACCGCGCCCCACATTGGTGCAATCGCCGCGCGGTTGGCGATGCCGCCCCGACACGCTAAAATTCCAAGCCCGTTATTGGGGACAGGATGTCATGTCCTGGCCCGGAACCGACCGCAGCCGGTGCTCGCACCGGCTTTTTTTGGCCGTAACGAAACCCGTCCCGGCCCTGTTCGACCAGGCTCGCCGGCGCGCCGGAAGCCGCACGGAATTTGAGGATGCAAGCGTGAACCACTGCGACACCCCCGTGGGAGGCCCGCCCGGCCGGCAGGGCCTGTACGACCCGTCACTGGAACACGATGCCTGCGGCGTCGGTTTCGTCGCCCACATCAAGAACAAGAAAAGCCACGACATCGTCCGCCAAGGTCTGCGCATCCTGGAGAACCTGACCCATCGCGGCGCCACCGGCTACGACCCGCTGCTGGGCGACGGCGCCGGCATCCTCATCCAGATTCCCGACGCCTTCCTGCGGGAGGAGACCGCGAAGCTGGGCATGACCCTGCCCGCCGCCGGCGACTACGCCTGCGGCATGGTCTTCCTGCCGCGGTCCGCCAACGGCCGCCTGGCCTGTGAATCCGCCGTGGCCCGCATCGTTTACGAGGAAGGCCAGCGCTTCCTGGGCTGGCGCGACGTGCCCCGCGACAATGCCGGCCTGGCGGAAGCGGCGAAGGCCGAGGAACCCGCTGTGCGCATGGTGTTCATCGGCCGCGGCGAGGAGGGTCCGGGTCACCAGTCCGGCATCGACCAGGACGGCTTCGAGCGCAAGCTGTTCGTCATCCGCCGGCGGGTGGAACTGGAAGTCGGGCGCATGAAGCTGGCCGACAAGGACCACTTCTACCTGCCTTCGCTGTCTTCCCGCACCCTGGTCTACAAGGGCATGCTGCTGGCCAAGCAGGTGGGAGACTACTACCTGGACCTGAAGGACGAGCGCCTCACCTCGGCCCTGGCCCTGGTGCACCAGCGCTTCTCCACCAACACTTTCCCGAAGTGGGATCTGGCCCATCCCTTCCGCATGATCGCCCACAACGGCGAGATCAACACCCTGCGCGGCAACATCAACTGGATGGCGGCGCGGCAGAAGGCCATGTCCTCCAAGGTGCTGGGCGAGGACCTGGCCAAGCTGTGGCCGCTGATCGAGGAAGGTCAGTCCGATTCCGCCTGCTTCGACAATGCCCTGGAGCTGCTGGTCATGGGCGGTTACTCCATGGCCCACGCCATGATGATGCTGATTCCCGAGGCCTGGAGCGGCAACCCGCTGATGGACGAGGACCGGCGCGCCTTTTATGAATTCCACGCGCCCATCATGGAACCCTGGGATGGCCCCGCCGCGGTGGCCTTCACCGACGGTCGCCAGATCGGCGCCACCCTCGACCGCAACGGCCTCAGGCCCGCCCGCTACCTGGTCACCGAGGACGACATCGTGCTGATGGCCTCCGAGATGGGCGTGCTCGCCTTCCCGGAAGAGAAGATCGTCAAGAAGTGGCGCCTGCAGCCGGGCAAGATGTTCCTCATCGACCTGGAGCAGGGCCGCATCGTCGACGACACCGAGTTGAAGCAGACCCTGGCCACCGCCGAGCCTTACCGGCAGTGGATCGACGAGTCCCGCGTCTACCTGCGCGATCTCCCCGCCGTGGAGGCGAAGACCGAACTCAAGGAGAGCCTGCTCGATACCCAGCAGGCCTTCGGCTACACCCAGGAGGACGTCAAGGTCATCCTCTTCCCCATGGCCAGGAACGGCGAGGAGCCGACCGGCTCGATGGGCAACGACGTGGCCCTGCCGGTGCTGTCGGACAAGAGCAAGCCGCTGTACAACTACTTCAAGCAGTTGTTCGCCCAGGTGACGAACCCGCCGATCGACCCGATCCGCGAAGAGATCGTCATGTCGCTCACCTCCTTCATCGGGCCCAAGCCCAACCTGCTGGGCCTGACCGACCCGGACGAGGCGCTGACGCCGCGGCTGGAGGTGACGCAGCCGGTGCTGATGCAGGACGACCTGTCCCGCCTGGTGCATATCGCCGGCCTGACCAACGGCCGCTTCAAGTCCCTGGTGCTGGACATCACCTACGATGCCAGCGAGGGCGCGGACGGCTGCGAAGGCGCGCTCGCTCGTCTGGCCGCCGCAGCCGAGCAGTCGGTGGCCGATGGCTACAACATTCTCATCCTGTCCGACCGTGCGGTGGATGCCCGGCGCGTGCCCGTGCCCGCCCTGCTGGCCTGCTCCGCCGTGCACCACCACCTCACCCGCAAGGGCCTGCGCACCAGCACCGGCCTGGTGGTGGACAGCGGCTCGGTCCGGGAAGTCCACCACTTCGCCCTGCTCGCCGGCTACGGCGCGGAAGGCGTGTGTCCATGGCTGGCCCTGGAAACCATCCAGGACTTCTCCGGGGAAGATTACAAGGACGCCCAGAAGAAATACGTCAAGGCCGTGGGCAAGGGCCTCAACAAGGTCATGTCGAAGATGGGCATCTCCACCTACCAGTCCTACTGCGGCGCCCAGATCTTCGAGGCGGTGGGCCTCAACAGCGACTTCATCCGCCGCTATTTCACCGGCACCGCCTCGCAGGTGGAGGGCGTGGGCCTGAGGGAAGTGGCCGAGGAGGCCGTGCGCGTGCACGCCGCCGCCTTCTCCGACGATCCGGTGCTCGCCACCATGCTCGACGCCGGCGGCGAATACGCCTTCCGCATCCGCGGCGAGGCGCACATGTGGACGCCGGATGCCATCGCCAAGCTGCAGCACGCGACGCGCGGCAATCAGTATTCCACCTACAAGGAATACGCGAAGATCATCAACGACCAGAGCAAGCGCCACATGACCCTGCGCGGCCTGTTCGAGATCAAGCCGGCGGGCCCGCCCGTGCCGCTGGAGGAAGTCGAGCCGGCCAGGGAGATCGTCAAGCGCTTCGCCACCGGCGCCATGTCCCTGGGCTCCATCTCCACCGAGGCTCATTCGACGCTCGCCATCGCCATGAACCGCATCGGCGGCAAGTCCAACACCGGCGAGGGCGGCGAGGATCCGACCCGCTTCAAGCCGGTGACCGGCGGTGCCAGGCTGTCCGAGCTGATCGGCGCCTCGCGCATCGAGCGCGACTACGAGCTGAAGGAAGGCGACAGCCTGCGCTCCGCCATCAAACAGGTGGCTTCCGGCCGTTTCGGCGTCACCGCCGAGTACTTGGCCAACGCCGACCAGATCCAGATCAAGATGGCCCAGGGTGCCAAGCCCGGCGAGGGCGGACAGCTGCCCGGCCACAAGGTATCTGAATACATCGGCTTCCTGCGCCACTCCGTGCCCGGCGTCGGCCTCATCTCGCCGCCGCCGCACCACGACATCTATTCCATCGAGGACCTGGCCCAGCTCATCCACGACCTGAAGAACGCCAACCCGACCGCCGGCATCTCCGTGAAGCTGGTCTCGGAAGTGGGCGTGGGCACCGTCGCGGCCGGCGTGGCCAAGGCCAAGGCCGACCACATCCTCATCGCCGGCCATGACGGCGGCACCGGCGCCTCGCCTATCTCCTCGGTGATGCACGCCGGCACCCCCTGGGAGCTGGGCCTGGCCGAGACCCAGCAGACCCTGGTGCTAAACCGCCTGCGCGGCCGCGTGCGGGTGCAGACCGACGGCCAGCTGAAGACCGGCCGCGACGTGCTGGTGGGCGCCCTGCTCGGCGCCGACGAGTTCGGCTTCTCCACCGCCCCCCTGGTGGTGGAAGGCTGCATCATGATGCGCAAGTGCCACTTGAACACCTGCCCGGTGGGCGTGGCCACTCAGGATCCGGTGCTGCGTCGCAAGTTCACCGGCCAGCCCGAGCACGTGGTGAACTACTTCTTCTTTGTCGCCGAGGAAGTGCGGGAGTTGATGGCTCGGATGGGCATCCGCAGGTTCGACGACCTCATCGGCCGCGCCGACCTGCTGGACATGCGCCACGGCATCGAGCACTGGAAGGCCAGGGGCCTGGATTTCTCCCGCATCTTTTACATGCCGCCGGCGCCCGGCGACGTGGCCTGCTGCCACCGGGAGATCCAGGACCACGGCCTGGATGGCGCCCTCGACCACCAGCTCATCGCCCAGGCTCGGGCAGTCCTGGAGAAGGGCGGCAGGGTGGTGATCGACAGCCCCATCCGCAACGTCAACCGCACCTGCGGCACCATGCTCTCGCATGAAGTGGCCAAGCGCTACGGCCACGCCGGCCTGCCCGACGATAGCATCCACGTGAACCTCAGCGGCACCGCCGGGCAGAGCTTCGGCGCCTTCCTGGCCAGCGGCGTCACCCTGGAGCTGACCGGCGAGGGCAACGACTACGTCGGCAAGGGCCTCTCCGGCGGCCGCATCATCGTCAAGCCGCCCCTGGCTTTCCGCGGCGTGCCCCAGGACAACATCATCGTCGGCAACACCGTGCTCTATGGCGCCATCGCCGGCGAGGTCTTCTTCCGCGGCGTCGCCGGCGAGCGCTTCTGCGTGCGCAACTCCGGCGCCACCGCCGTGGTGGAGGGCGTCGGCGACCACGGCTGCGAGTACATGACCGGCGGCACCGTGGTGGTGCTGGGCCAGACCGGGCGCAACTTCGCCGCCGGCATGTCCGGCGGCATCGCCTACGTGCTGGATGCCGACGGCCTGTTCGACAAGCGCTGCAACCCGGCCATGGTCACCCTGGAGAAGGTGTTGCCCGCGGCCGAACAGCCGGACGACGGCACCCGCCACAAGCACACGGCCGACGAGGTGCTGCTGCGCGATCTGATCCGCAAGCACCTGGACGCCACCGGCAGCGAAGTGGCGCGGGACATCCTGGCCAACTGGGCCGACTACCGGGGGCGCTTCGTCAAGGTCTTCCCCAATGAATATCGCCGGGCACTGAAGGAAATCGCCGCCGGCCAACTGAAAGAGGCCGCCTGAAATGGGAAAAATGACCGGATTCCTGGAGTATGAACGCCAGCCCGAGGTGTACGAGCCGGTTGCAAAGCGCCTGCACGACTACCGCGAGTTCGTCCACACCCTCACGGACGAGGCGGCGAAGACCCAGGGCGCGCGCTGCATGGACTGCGGCATCCCGTTCTGCAACAACGGCTGCCCGGTGAACAACATCATTCCGGACTGGAATGACCTGGTTTATCGGGGCCACTGGCGGCAGGCGCTCGACGTGCTGCACTCCACCAACAACTTTCCCGAATTCACCGGCCGCATCTGCCCGGCGCCCTGCGAGGCCGCCTGCACCTTGGGGCTAAACGCCGAGCCCGTGGGCATCAAGTCGATCGAGCACTTCATCATCGACAAGGGCTGGGAGATGGGCTGGGTGGCGCCGCAGCCGCCCAAGGCGAAGACCGGCAGGAAAATCGCCATCGTCGGTTCCGGCCCCGCGGGCCTGGCCGCCGCCCAGCAACTCGCCCGCGTCGGCCACGACGTCACCGTGTTCGAGAAATCCAGCCGCATCGGCGGCCTGCTGCGTTACGGCATCCCCGACTTCAAGATGGACAAGGGCCTCATCGACCGGCGCATGCGGCAGATGGAAGCGGAGGGCGTCAGCTTCCGCGCCGGCTGCCTGGTGGGCGCCGAGAAGACTCCCGCCGGCATCGTCAACGACGCCAGGGAAATCATCCCCGCCGCCAAGCTCATGGCCGAGTTCGACGCGGTGATCCTGGCCGGCGGCGCGGAGGTGCCGCGCGACCTGCCCGTGCCCGGCCGGGAATTGAAGGGCGTGCACTACGCTCTGGAGTTTCTCATCTCGCAGAACAAGCAGGTGGCCGGCGACGGCCCCAACCCCATCTCGGCGGCCGGCAAGCATGTCCTGGTCATCGGCGGCGGCGACACCGGCTCCGACTGCGTCGGCACCTCCAACCGTCACGGCGCCGCCAGCGTCACCCAGATCGAACTGATGCCGCGTCCGCCCGAGCAGGAGGACAAGCTACTGGTCTGGCCCTACTGGCCGCTCAAGCTGCGTACCTCCTCCTCGCACGAGGAAGGCTGCGCGCGGGACTGGTCCATCGTCACCAAGGCCTTCGTCGACGATGGACAGGGCAGGGTCAGGGCGGTCAAGGCCGCGCGCCTGGAGTGGAAGGACGGCAGGATGGCCGAGCTGCCCGGCAGCGAGTTCGAGATCCGGGCCGACCTGGTTTTCCTGGCCATGGGCTTCACCAACCCGCTGGCCCCCGTGCTGGAAGCATTCGGCGTGGAAAAGGACGCGCGCGGCAACGCCAGGGCCAGCACCGACGGCCCCGGCTGCTACGCCACCAGCGCCGCCAAGGTGTTTGCCGCCGGCGACATGCGCCGGGGCCAGTCCCTGGTGGTCTGGGCCATCCGCGAAGGCCGTCAGTGCGCGCGCGAAGTGGATGCCTTCCTCATGGGACGTTCCGATTTGCCGCGTTGAGCATCAATGAGACCCTGACGAAAAAAGCCGGCGCGAGGCCGGCTTTTTTCGTGGGTGCGCCATGACCAGGGCTCACGG
>JBBIPL010000035.1:0-20011 GCA_037442845.1 Hydrogenophilales bacterium
CAGGTGGCCGGTTTGCCGTGGAATCAGTGGCCGGATTCATGTGGAAAACGCACGCCTTCTTTTCGCCGCAGGAGGCGCTATTCCCCAATCCCGGCGACGAACAGGATGTCCGCTGGAGTCGCTATTTCCATCACGTGCTGCTGCCGCATCTGCTCCAGAACGACGAACTGGTGCGCAACGTCCTGCGCGCCGTGCGGGCGCTGCCTTGCAACGACAGCCAAGCCGCTGCCGGCGCGCTGGCTCAGCTCTTTTCCGAGATGACCTTGCCGGAGACAGCGCCGCCCTGGGCGCCCGAGGATATTCTCGACAACTGAAGCAGCGCCCACTCGCTGCGCAGCATCTTGTACAGCTTGCGGCTGCCGTGGCTTTCAAGCTGGCTGAGATAGACCAGTCCGTGGCACTGACGGCAAGCCAGAATGCCACCACGGAGGTACACCACGCCGCAACGTCGGCCGCAATCAGGGCAGGCAAACCAGCGTCGAAGTCCCCCATGCCCTTGCCGGGTGGCAGTCAGTGACACTTCGACCACCCTGCGCCCAAAGAAATTGACGAGAATCCTGTCATCCGGCAGGTGCAGTGTGCCGATCCCGCTGTTCGGCAGCGATCCATGCAGCAGCCCGCCAATGGTGATGCGCAGCGCTACATCTGTGGTCTGCCGCCCGCCCCGGTATCCGAATCGTCCGCTACCCGGCCCACCCATGCCCGCCTCCGATTGTGTCGAAATCATCCGTTCGATTCACGGGGAAGCAGTTCAGCCGTCCGTGGGTGCCGTCCTGACAGCGCCGACTTTTCACGATGCTCCTCCCGGTTCAGACTCATCCCGAAGGTGCTCAACTTCCTCGAAGGCGCTCCTCTCATTTTGTTGGGCATCTTCAGCATTCTTGAGCGCCTTCACACTTTCAAGGATTGCCCGTGCCGCTTCCTGTCCTGGCATTTGCCAGAGCCAGCCGCCTTTCATGCCGTCCTTGATCGCTTCGACGCCGAGCGCTTTCTGTGCCTTGCGGATGGTTGCCCAGGCATGGCCCGCGCCATCGGCATCCGCCTTGATGGCTTTGCTTGGCAGCGGCCCGTCGGCCAGCAGTTCGGACAGGAAGCGTTTGGCCTCGGCCAGCGCGCCGGTCTCCTCCGATCCACTGGGCGCGTCCGCCATTGCCAACAACTCACGCGCCGTGCCGGCAACCTTCGCACCCCACGTTACGGCCGATGAATGGATACCGGGGTGATCGGGCAATTCGGCTTGATTGAGGTCGTACTCGAAACCGCCGTCATCCGCGCCGATATTGGATTTCGCGCGCAGGAAGAGCCGTACAGCGCGCCCGTCGTCGTCCTCTGCCTGATGCTTGGCCGCGACCAGCACCACGCGCGCCAACGCACCAAAGGCCAGGCTGCCGGTCAGTCGTTCCACGGGGTCACGACCGCCGGTTCCCTTGGAAAAATGCGTGATGCCGAGCAGGACACAACGCAACGATGCCGCCAGGTCGGCCAGCGGTTGCAGATCGCGCCGGGTCTCCGCGTTTCTGTGGCTGTCGCCGGTGACAGCCGAAACGATGGGGTCGACAATCAGCAGGCGCACGTCGCCAACTTCCAGCAATTTCCGTCGCAGCGGTTCCAGATCGCGCGCCAGATCGAAGGCGCGGCGTGTATTGCCGTCGCGCATTTCGGATACGAAATGGACGCGGGAGAGATCGGCACCGGCCAGGATCAGGCGCGGTGCCAGGGTGTCGGCTGGATCGTCCTCGCCACTCCACATCACCACGTGCCCGACCGGTGAGCGGCTGCCATCGGGCCACTGACCGCCACGCGACAAGATGGCGGCGAGTGCCAGGGCAATCGTGGTCTTGCCGGTGCCGGGGGCGCCGCCGAAGATATGCATCTTTCCTGCTGCCAGCCAGCCATTCCAAAGCCAGGCAATCGGCTCGGGTACGATGTCGCTGGCGCGCAGAAGCGCGACGGCTTGTGACGGCATTGTGACCGGCGCATCCCCTTGCGCCGCTCGCGCTGCGTTACTGAGGGGGTTTGTCCATCCCTGCCGCTGGGCCTCGGCGAACACGGCCCGCCAATCGGTGCGCGATGGCTTGAAGCTCTCCCATGTGCGGGTATCGCTGGCCGGATCGAATTTTTCCGAGGTTGCGCTCCATTCGAGGAACAGGCCGCGCCCGACATCGCCCAAGGTCTTCAAGGCATGGCCCATGCGCTGCCACAGGCCGCGATCATCGGCCCGCATGAAGAGCAGCGCGCTGCGCAACTCCGTAATGACTTCCGGGGCGACGGTTTCATACGGCTGCGAGTCGGGGCGCTCCGTTCCAGTTGTCGGTTGTTCGGGCGAATGCAAAGGCTTGAGGCGCTGCTCCACGAAGTCGGCAAGGCAGACGGGGTCATGCAGCCCGGCCCCCGCTGCCGTCACTGTGAAGAATCGCTTGTGCGCATAGGCTTCGATGCCGCTACTGTTGCTGATGAGTGAGTCGAACGGCCGGCCATAGCCAATGGCATGCATGCCTGTCCCGCTTGGGCTGCGCTCCGTATAGCCGGGTAGGTCGTCCGCGAGAAGCTGTAGCATCGGGCGATTCGGCACATCATCGAGGTCGATGCCCTGCCAGTATTTGCCCGTGCCATCCGGCCCGAGGGCGAAGCCCAGGCCGGAATAGCCGCCACCTTCCAGCGTGCGCAACGCCTCGTCGAACGTGGCCAAGTGCGCTTGGTCGGCGGGCGTGTCCAATTCGCCGTGGCGCCGCATGCCGCTGACGTAGTAGGGCACTTTGGCTGGCTTCTTCGCCGTGTCTGATTTGCGTTCCGAGCGCCATAGCAGCCAGCGCCGCGCATCGCGCATGGTATCGGGCAGGTCGGCATAATCTTCTACCGTTGCGGCGGAGTTGAAATGGGGCATCATCTCAGCCACCTTATGCCGCAGCGATCAGCGCGCGGATGTCCTCGACGCGCCACGCCGTCACGCGAGGGCCGAGTTTTACCGGCTTGGGGAAGCGCCCGGATTTGACGCCATCCCACCAGCAGGTTTTCTTGACGGGGATGAGGGGAGGCAGGCCCGTCTTCGGATCGCCGATGATTTGCGGCAGGCGAAGGAAGCCAGTTTCGGGAAGGCGCGGGGTGTTGTGTTCAGTGCTCATGTCGATCTCCATGCCGTGTCGCCGCGAATTCTGATAGGGCGGTCACGGCGTAATTCACCGTTGCCTCCAGACTTTCCCTGCTTTGGCGTGGAGATCGGCCTCAGTCCCGTTTAACGGTTCGGAACTCGACGGATGCAGGTCACTGAGTTACTGCGCCGGCAGTGGTTTCTCGGCCCCCATATCGCCGGGGAGCGAACGCAGTGACTGCATCGTAGGGGACTCAGAGCAATTCGACTCCGCATTGCCCGTAGAAAATCAGGGGCGGTTTTTCTCGTCCGTTATGCTGCCTGCCTGATGGGCGTTACGTTGTTGTCGCCCTTCTTCCAGGTATCGAGCATGTCGGCCCATTGCTGCATCATCTTGGCGCGGTCGGCCAGATGCTCGGCGTGGTTGTAGGTGCGCCGTACTGCATTGGGTTCGGCGTGTGCCAACTGGCGCTCGATCCAGTCAGCCGTGTAGCCCATCTCGTTCAGGCGCGTGCTGCCCGTTGTCCGGGTGGCATGAGGACTGTATTTGCCCGCCCAGCCGAGGACATTCAGCGCCTGACGAAACGATGCCGTCGCCATCGGTTTCGTCTTGTCGTCCCGATGCGGAAACAGGTGGGCATGGCGCCCTGTCAGGCCGTGCAGCGCGCGCAGCATGTCCACAGCCTGCGTGGGTAGCGGGACGACATGTTCCTTGCGCTTCTTCATCCGCTGGGCAGGGATGCGCCACAAGGCCGCATCGAGATCAAATTCGTCCCACCTGGCTTCCACCGCTTCCCGAGGACGCACGAGGGTCAGCCACATCAGGCGAAACGCGGTGATGGTTTCATGCCGTCCACCATGCCCATCGAAGTCGCGCAATAACTGGCCGATCTCCGCTGTTTCCAGCGGGCGCTTATGTTGGGTCTTGTTCTTCGGCAGGGCTTCGCGCCACTGATGCACGGGATTGGCATCGACGCGGAAGGTTTCGGCGGCCAACTCGAAAATGCCAAACAGGGTGCGCTTGGCTTCCTCCATGACGGACACGCCGTTTTTCTCAGCGGCCTTCTTGAGAACGCCGAGGATGAGCGGGGGAGTGACCTGCTTCACCGGCAACTCGCCAAGGGTGGGAAATACAACGCGGGTGAGCATGTCCAGCCGGCGCTTCTTGGTGATTTCCTCCCAGTCCTTCAGCGCCAGCCATTCCTTGGCCACGGCCTCAAGGGTGGTGGCATTCTCCTGCGCGCGCTTGATGCGCTCAAGCTGCCGATGCTGTGCGGGGTTGATGCCCTGCTTGACCAGTGCCCGCGCCTTGGTGCGCTCGTCACGTGCCTCGGCCAAGGTGAAGCGCCTGCCATCCCGCCGTACCTTGGCTTCTTCCGGAGTCTCGCCACTAGGGGCGCTGGCGTAATCGCCAATGGCAAAGACGCTTTCCTTGATCTTGCCGTCTTCGCGCAACTCGAAGCGATAGCGCCATGCCTTGACGCCATTGGGCTTGATTTCCAGATACAGCCCGTTGCTGTCCCTCAGCTTGTACGGCTTGTCCTTGGGTTTGGCATTGCGGCATTGCGTGTCGTTCAACATGGCAGACCTCCGGGCTTCGAGTCATACCCGGTTTTTTCTACCCCGGTTTTGACTCCATACCCGGTATCGTACCCGGTCTATACCCGGCTGACAACGGCAATGACCGGACAATCACGACAGAATTTCTACAGCACAATTATGATTGTTATAGATATTATTGTCCGCTACGGTTCGCGTGCGTCCGAAAAACTGTTTACACGTTGAACAGGAAATTCATCACGTCACCGTCCTTAACGACATACTCCTTGCCTTCCGAGCGCATCCTACCCGCCTCCTTGGCGCCCTGTTCGCCGCCGCAGGCGATGAAGTCCTCGAAGGCGATGGTCTGCGCACGGATGAAACCACGCTCGAAGTCGGTATGGATGACCCCGGCGGCGCGCGGCGCGGTGTCGCCCTTGTGGATAGTCCAGGCGCGCACTTCCTTGGGGCCGGCGGTGAAGTAGGTGTGCAGGCCGAGCAGGTCGTAGCCTGTGCGGATCAAGCGGTTGAGACCGGGCTCGCGCAAGCCCATGGACTCCAGGAACTCCAGCTTGTCGGCCTCGTCCAGGGCGGCGATCTCCGCCTCGATGGCGGCGCATACCGCCACCACCGGCGCGCCCTCGCTGTCGGCCAGGGCATGCAGGCGGTCGAGATGGGGATTGTTCTCGAAACCATTCTCCGCCACGTTGGCCACGTACATCGCCGGCTTGATGGTCATCAGGCACAAAGGCGCGAGCAGCGCCTGTTCTTCCGCCGACCATTGCAGGCTGCGCGCCGGCTTCGCCTCGTTCAGGTGCGACAGCAGCTTGTCGTAGACGGCGATCAGCTTCTGGGCCTCCTTGTCGCCGGCGCGGGCCTTCTTCACGTCGCGGGCATGGGCCTTCTCCACCGTGGCCAGATCGGCCAGGGCCAGTTCGGCGCCGATCACCTCGATGTCGGAGACGGGATCCACCTTGCCGGCCACGTGCACCACGTTGTCGTCCTCGAAACAGCGCACCACGTTGACGATGGCGTCGGTCTCGCGGATGTTGGCGAGGAACTGATTGCCCAGCCCCTCGCCCTTGGAGGCGCCCGCCACCAGACCGGCGATGTCGACGAATTCGACGATGGCCGGCACGACCTTCTGCGGCTTGACGATCGCGGCGAGCCTGGCAAGGCGCGGATCGGGCACCTCGACGATGCCGACGTTGGGCTCGATGGTGCAGAAGGGATAGTTCTCCGCAGCGATGCCCGCCTTGGTCAGGGCGTTGAAGAGGGTGGACTTGCCGACGTTGGGCAGGCCGACGATGCCGCATTTCAGGCTCATGGCGTTTCCGTTTGGGGTTTCGGTGAGAGGGGGAGAGCGGGCTTGGTGTGGGCGCGCTTGATGGCCGCGTTCCACTCCGCCTTTTCGATCAGTGGCCAGAGTTCGAGGGCGCGCTCCAGCGCCGCGTCGATGTCCTCCAGTTCCTCGCGCCGGGGTGGTTTGAGGACGAAGTTGACCACCTCGTCGCGGTCACCCGGATGGCCGATGCCGATGCGCAGCCGCCAGTAGTCCTGGGTGCCCAGGTGGGCGGTGATGTCCTTGAGGCCATTGTGACCGCCCGGGCCGCCGCCGAACTTGATGCGCAACTGGCCGGGAGGAATATCCAGCTCGTCATGCACCACCAGGATTTCCTGCGGTGGGATGCGATGGAAGCGCGCTAGGGCGCCCACCGCCTGACCCGAACGGTTCATGAAGGTCTGCGGCAGCAGCAGCCAGACGCCCTGTGTCCGGGCGTGGCCGGCCAGGCCATGAAAGCGGGATTCGACGGCAAGCGAGACGCCCAGCCGCGCGGCCAGGCGTTCGCAGAACCAGAACCCGGCGTTGTGCCGGGTATCGGCGTATTCCCGGCCCGGATTGCCGAGGCCGACGACCAGGCGGATGCCGGTCCGCATCGATCCTCCGCGCTTGGGTCAGGAATGCGGCCGGGCCGTTCAGGCCGCCGGGGCGGCGCCGCCCTCGCCTTCGCCTTCCGCGCCGCCGCTGCCGCGGGCGATGATGTTGACGACGCCGTGGTTGTCGCCGCGCGCCAGGGCGGTGAATTCCACGCCGGCGGGCAGCTTGAGATCGGCCAGGTGCAGGGACTGGCCCGCTTCCAGCTTGCCCAGGTCCACCTCGATGTACTCGGGCAGGGCGCCCGGCAGACAGGTCACGTCGGCCTCGGTGAGGATGTGGTTGACCACGCCGCCGCCCAGCTTGACGCCCGGCGCGATGTCGGCGTTGATGAAGTGCAGGGGCACCTTGACGTGGATCTTGTGAGTGGCGTCGACGCGCTGGAAGTCGACGTGCAGCACCAGCGGCTTGTAGGGGTGCATCTGGTAGTCGCGCAGCAGCACGGATTGCCTGGCGCCTTCCAGGTTGAGGTCGAGCACGGAGGAATGAAAGGCCTCGTTCTTCAGGGCGAAGAACAGTTCCTTGTGGTCCAGATCGACGGCCTGGGCGTCCGCGCCCCCACCGTAGACGATGCCGGGCACCCGGCCGGCGCGGCGCAGGCGGCGGCTCGCTCCGGTGCCCCGCGCCGCGCGCTTGCTTGCGTTGATTTCGATGTGCATGACTATGCTCCTTGCGGTTGATGAAGGGCCGCCCGCGACCAGACGGCCCGGTTTTGCGAACGCGCTATTCGATGAACAGCGAGCTCACGGAATCCTCGTCGCTGATGCGACGGATGGTTTCGGCCATGAGATTGGCCACCGACAACTGGCGGATGCGCTTGCAGGCGCGCGCGTCCTCGCGCAGCGGAATGGTGTCGGTGACCACCAGTTCGTCCAGCGCCGAATGGCTCACCCGCTCCACCGCGCTGCCGGACAGCACCGCGTGGGTGCAATAGGCGATGACCTTCTTCGCGCCATGCTGCTTGAGCGCGCTCGCCGCCTCGCACAGGGTGTTGGCGGTGTCCACCATGTCATCCATGATCAGACAGGCGCGGTTCTCGACGTCGCCGATGATGTTCATCACCTTGGCCACGTTGGGCTTCGGGCGCCGCTTGTCGATGATGGCCAGATCGCACTCCAGACGCTTGGCCACCGCGCGGGCGCGCACCACGCCGCCGACGTCGGGGGACACCACCATCAGGTCCTCATAGTTCTGCTTCCAGATATCCCCCATGAGGATGGGGGTGGAATAGATGTTGTCCACCGGGATGTCGAAGAAACCCTGGATCTGGTCGGAGTGCAGGTCCATGGTGAGCACCCGGTTCACCCCCACCACGGTGAGCATGTCGGCCACCACCCGCGCCGTGATGGGCACCCGCGCGGAACGCACGCGGCGGTCCTGGCGGGCGTAGCCGAAATAGGGGATGGCGGCGGTGATGCGGGCGGCGGATGCGCGGCGCAGGGCATCCACCATGAGCATGATCTCCATCAGGCTCTCGTTGGTGGGGGCGCAGGTCGACTGCAGCACGAACACGTCCTTGCCGCGCACGTTCTCCAGGATCTCCACGTTCACTTCGCCGTCCGAGAAGCGGCCGACGGTCGCCCGGCCGAGATGGATGTTGAGATGTCTCACCACATCCTCGGCCAGCTTGGGATGGGCATTGCCGGTGAACACCATCAAGCTGTCGTAAGCCATTTTCGAGCCCCGCGGCCAAACCCGGCGAGCCGGTGTCGGCACAACACAAAAACAAAAAAGCGTGCCGCGACGTCGGCACGCTCCTCTCCCCGCCGCGTGGGCGGGCTTCTTATCTGGCTGGGGAGGTAGGGATCGAACCTACGAATGCCGGAATCAAAATCCGGTGCCTTACCACTTGGCGACTCCCCAAGATTCGTCCAACCGCCTCAATCCGCATACCCGTACAGGGGATGCTGATCGACGCCGTCGGCGACAAAACCGCTCATATGGCCGGGCCGCGCGGCAAATACACGTTCCGCCGCGGCGCGATCGGGAAACGCCGCGAACACGCAGGCCCCCGACCCGGTCATGCGCGCATCACCCATCGTCTTCAGCCAGTCCAGATATTCGGCCACCGGCGGGTGCAGCGCGCGGGCGACGGGCTGTAGATCATTGCGCCCGAAGCCGTCCGAGAGGGCGGCGATTGTGACGGCTGGCGTATTGCGTGTCAATCCCGCATGGGCGAACACGGCCGGCGTGGAGACCTGTGCCGGCGGCGTCAGCACGACGTAGCTGGCAGGCGCCGGCGTCCAGGCCCGCAGCACTTCGCCGACCCCCTCGGCGAAGGCGGAACGGCCGAACACGAACACCGGCACGTCGGCGCCCAGGCGCAAGCCCAGTATCTGCAGTTCGCTCCGGGGCAGGTCCAGTTTCCACAGCCGGTTCAGCACCAGCAACACGCTGGCGGCGTCGGAGCTGCCGCCGCCGAGGCCGCCGCCCAGGGGCAGACGCTTGACCAGTCGGAGATCGGCGCCCAGCCGGCAACCGGTGTGCTCGCGCAACAGCATGGCCGCGCGCCAGCACAGGTCGTGCTGCACGGGCACGCCCGGCAGCGTCGAATGCAGGCGGATCTCGCCATCCGCGCGCGACTCGATTTCCAGGCTGTCGCCGAAATCGAGGAAGCGGAACACGGTCTGCAACAGATGGTAGCCGTCCGGCCGCCGTCCCACCACGTGCAGGAAGAGGTTGAGCTTGGCGGGCGCGGGGTAGGTCACGGGGTTCACGGCAACTCCCAGGCGTCCACCACCAGGCGCACTTCCAGATCCTCCCCTCGCCGGGCCACCAGTTTGCCCGGCAAGACATGCGCACCGTTTGTCTGATAGCGGCTGAAATCGATGCGCCAGTCATCCTGGGTGAGCGCGGCGAGGCGTCCCTCGGCATCCGCCTCGGCCTGGTAGGGCGAATCGGGACGCGGATGCCCCACCACCCACCAGGTCAGGCCGCGCAGGGGCAAGGCCATGCCCAGGCGTTCGCGCAGCAGAGTCTCGGCATCGCTGGCGCGATACTCGCCGCCCTTGGCGTCGAGCAGCGTGACGCCCTGGGCGTCGCCGCGCAGTTCCGCCACGCCCTGCCCCAGCGGGGTGCTGAGCAACAGTTCCTGGCTGGCGGCGTCGCGGCGCCAGGCGATGCCGCCGGAAAAATTCTCCTCGCCGGCGCGTACCGATACCCGGCCTTCCAGGCGGTACGCCGCCGGCGGCAGCGCCAGTTGCAAACGGGGCGCCGGCGCCTTGTCGGAGAAACCGGAGAGCTGGGCGCAGCCCGCCAGCATTGCCGTCAGCGCGACCGCCAGGCCGCGCCCGCGAGGGGACATCAGGGCTGCAGGCGCGACATGACCTCGCGCAAGGCCTCGTTGTCCGGATGTTGTTGCAGGCTGCCGCGCCAGATGCCGCGCGCCTCCTCGCGCTCGCCCCTGACCCAAAGCACCTCGCCCAGATGCGCGGCGATCTCGGGATCGGGCCGGCCGGCGTAGGCGCGGCGCAGGTAGACCACCGCCTCGTCGTAGCGCTTGGCCTTGAACAGCGCCCAACCCATGCTGTCGAGGATGAAGGGGTCGTCCGGCTCCAGTTTCAGGGCCTTCTCCAGCAATTCCAGCGCCTCCCGCACGCGCGGCGTGCGGTCCGCCAGGGTATAGCCGAGGGCGTTGTAGGCGTGGGCGTAATCCGGCTTGATCTGGATCAGGCGACGCAGATCCTTTTCCAGGACATCCAGCCGGTTCAGCTTTTCCGCGGCCATGGCGCGGTCATACAGCAGCTCCGGCGTGTCGGGCATGCTTTCCAGGGCCTTCGACAGCACGTCGTAGACGGCCTCGTAGCGCTTGGCCTCGCGCAGGAGCAGGGCCTCGGTCTGCACCAGGCGGCCGCGGTCGGCCTCGCCCGCGGGCTTGAGCCCGGCCAGCCAGGCGCGGGCTTCGTCCAGCCTGCCCAGCTTGCCCAGGACCATGGCGACCCGCAACTGAGCATCGAACTGCTGGCGTCCGGGGGAGATGGAGCGGTACCAGGTCAGGGCTTCCTCGAAGCGCTTGTCGGCCTCGTCCAGCTGACCGAGATAGAAACGCACCTGGCCTTCCTCGCGATGTCCCAACTCCAGCGCCTTCAGCATGCTCGCCCTGGCGCTGGCGGCATCGTTGCCCTGCAGGGCGACCAGGCCCACCGCGAAATGGGCTTCCGGGTTGTTGGGCATTTCCCGCGTCAAATGCTCGAACTGCGCGCGCGCCTCGGCCAGATTGCCGACGCGCGCCAAATGCTTGGCATAGGCCAGGCGGACCTCGCGCGCGCCCGGCTGAGCGCTCAGAAAATCCTTGAAATACGCGAGCACGGCGGCGTCGCCGTCGGTGCTCTGCAACACCTGCGCCTTGTACAGGGCGGCGGTCTCCCAGCCCGGTTTCTGGCGCATGGCCTCATCCAGGGCGGCCATTGCGCGCTTGCCCTGACCCGCCTGCCAGGCCGCCTGGGCCACGGCGAAGCGGGCCTCGGGGGCATTGGGATAGGCGGCGGCGAGCTCCTCGACCAAATCCAGGACGGCCTGTTTGTCCTTCTGCTTGAGGAACAGCGCATGCATCTGCATGAACACCTCGCCCCCCTTGCCCGTGCGGATCCATGCCTGCAGGTGGGGCTTGGCTTCGGCCATGCGTCCGCTGCCGACGAGCAGGGAGGCCAGGGTTTGCAGCGCCTTCGGCGATTCTGGCTCCAGTTCCCGCCAGAGCTCGGCATTCTTCAATGCCACCCGCGGCTGGCGCGCATAGAGCGCCACTTCCGTGGCGCGCCTGGCCACGCGCGCGTCGCGGGTGCGCGCGGCGAGGTCGGCGTAGGCCTCGGCGGAGAGCCGCAGATCGCCGCGCTGGGCGGCGATCTCGCCGAGCAGAAACTGGTAGAGCACCTGCGAGGTAAGCTCCTGCGCGGCCGGCCGCGTCGGCGCCAGCGGCGTCTCCAGCACCGGCGACTGCGCGCAGGCGGACACGGAGACGGCCAGCAGCGCATAACGTAAATGCTTGGCGTTCATGGCGAAATCCATTCTAAGTCAGGTCATTATGCTAGCAGCCCAGCGAGCTTGCGGCGCACGCGCGTGGCAGCGATAGTTCGACCGGCGTGTCATCCGCGAGTTGCCCGGCGACCGCCGGACAGGTCGCGGACGGATACGATGCCCCGATCCACCCCTTACCGACACTCGCAACATGCCCGAATTGCCCGAAGTGGAAACCGTGCGCCGTGGTCTCGCCCCCCACCTGGAAGGCCGCCGCCTGGGCGGCGCCGCAGTCAGGCAGGCGCGCCTGCGCTGGCCGGTGACGCCGGACCTCGACGCTCGGCTGCGGGGCCGCCTGGTACGCCGGGTCGATCGCCGCGGCAAGTATCTGGTGTTGCGCCTGGACGCGGGCGATCTCATCTGCCATCTGGGCATGTCCGGCAGCCTGCGTCTGTGCGACGCGAAGCTGAAGCCGGAAAAGCACGATCATCTCGATCTGCTCCTCGAATCCGGGCGCGTCCTGCGCTACCGCGATCCGCGGCGCTTCGGCGCCCTGCTCTGGTGCGAGCGCGCCGATACGCATCCCCTGCTCGCCCACCTGGGCGTCGAGCCGCTCACGCCGGAGTTCGATGGCGAGCGGCTGCGCGCCCTGTGCCGGGGCCGGACCAGCGCCATCAAGACGCTGCTCATGGATGCCCGCCTGCTGGTCGGGGTGGGCAATATCTACGCCAACGAGGCGCTGTTCCATGCCGGCATCGACCCCCGCCTGGCAGCCGGTCAACTCGGCCCGCGCCGCTGCGCGCGCCTGGCCGCCGCGGTGCGCGACACCCTGGCGCGCGCCATCGCCGCCGGCGGCAGCAGCCTGCGCGACTTCGTCGACACGCGCGGCAAGCCGGGCTATTTCCAGCAGAGCCATTACGTCTACGAGCGCGCCGGAGAAGCCTGCCGCGCCTGCGGCGGCGGCATCCGCCGGCTGCTCCAGGGCGGGCGTTCGACCTACTACTGCCCGCGCTGCCAGAAACGCTGATGCAGCCTCAAGTCCGCTGCGGAGAGCGCCGTAAACGGACATGACTTTGTAACACACCCCGAAGCATGGAAGTCATGTCCGTTTCCCTCACCCCCAACCCCTCTCCCGCCTGCGGGAGAGGGGAGCTTCGAGAGTCGCTGACGCGACTTTCACGTTAAACGGACATGACTTTGTAACACACCCCGAAGCATGAAAGTCATGTCCGTTTCCCTCACCCCCAACCCCTCTCCCGCCTGCGGGAGAGGGGAGCTTCGAGAGTCGCTGACGCGACTTTCACGTTAACGCTACATTGCGGCAAAATGACCCTCATCCCCATACGTGGCATCCGGAGACGATCCATGAGCAGCGCTTCACTCGTCAGCGACTTCGAGGCCTACAGCAGCTGGCGACAGGACTTGTCGCAGCGTATCGCGTCCTATCGCCAATGGCTGAATCGCGAGAACCTCAACGACTCCCAGCGCGACCTCCGCCTGCAACAGCTCATCGACCGACTGGCGGAGGACAAGCTGCATGTCGCCTTCGTCGCCGAGTTCTCACGCGGCAAGTCCGAACTGATCAACGCCATCTTCCTGTCGGATCTGAAACAGCGTCTGCTGCCCTCCACCGCCGGCCGCACCACCATGTGCCCGACGGAACTGCTGTACGACGCCGGCAGGCCGCCGATGATCGAACTGCTGCCCATCGAAACGCGCGGCTCCAACGCGGGCATCGCCGAATACAAGAACTATCCGGACGAATGGCGCCAGGTCGCCATGGATACCGCGTCGCCGCAGAGCGTGGCCCAGGCCATGCAGGAGGTCTGCCGGGTGAAGTCGGTCTCCGTCGAGGAGGCCGTCCGCTACGGACTCTACAACCCGCGGGATCCCGAGGCCAGCCTGGGCCTGAACGAGGACGGCACGGTCAGCATTCCGGCCTGGCGGCACGCCGTCATCAACTTCCCCCACCCCTTCCTGGAGAAGGGCCTGGTGGTCTACGACACGCCCGGCCTCAACGCCGTCGGCGTCGAGCCGGAACTGACCTTCAACCTGCTGCCCAACGCCCACGCCGTGCTGTTCGTGCTGGCGGCCGACGCCGGCGTGACCAAGTCCGACATCGAGGTGTGGCGCAACCACATCCATGCCCGCGGCAACAACCGCGGCCGCCTGGTCGCCCTGAACAAGATCGACGGCCTCTGGGACGAACTCAAGACCCCCGCCCAGATCGAAGCCGAACTCGACGGTCAGGTGCGTTCCTGCGCCGAACTGCTGGGCGTGGCGCCCGAGCACATCTACCCGGTTTCCGCGCAGAAGGGCCTGCTCGCCAAGGTCAACGGCGACGCGGCGCTGCTCGAGCGCAGCCGCCTCGCCGCCCTGGAAAACGCCCTCTCCGAGGAACTCATCGCCTCCAAGCAGGCCATCGTGCGCGACCAGACCGAGGCGGAGATCAGCGACCTGCTCGATTACAGCACGGCGCTGCTGGAATCCCGCCGGCAAGGCATCGAGGAGCAGGTGAACGAACTGCGCGGCCTGCAGGGCAAGAACGAGGACGTGGTGGCGCACATCATGGCCAAGATCGCCGAGGACAAGAGCGCCTTCGAGCGCGGCCTGCAGCAGTTCCAGGCCCTGCGCTCGGTGTATTCGCAGCAGAGCGTCAAGCTGTTCTCGGAAATCGGCATGGACGTGCTGCGCGCCGAGGTCAAGGCGGCGCGCGAGGCCATGGTGCAAAGCCGCTTCACCAAGGGCATCCGCGACGCGATGAACGGCTTTTTCGCCGCCATCGACCTGCATCTGGACGCGGCCAACGGCCAGATCGAGGAAATCAACAAGATGATGGAGGCCATGTACCGCAAGCTCAACAAGGAGCACGGCATCCACCTGGTGACCATCCCCCCCTTCTCCATGCTGCGCTACCGCAAGGAAATGCAGCGCCTGGAGGAGTCCTACGAGCGGCAGTTCAACACCTTCTACACCTTCCTCACCACCGAGCAGTTCACGCTCACCGCGCGCTTCTTCGAGACCCTGGCGAGCCGCGTGGTGCAGGTCTTCGAGATCCTCAACAAGGACGCGGAGAACTGGCTGAAGGCGGTGATGTCGCCCATGGAGGGCCAGGTGCGCGAACACCAGATGCAGTTGCGCCGTCGCCTGGAAAGCGTCAAGCGCATCCACAAGGCGGCCGACACCCTCGACGACCGCATCGGCGAACTGGAGCAGATGCGCGGCGAGGTCATGCGCCAGATCGGCGAACTGCGCGCGGCCACCGAAGGCATCCGCGCCGCCCTCGTCGCCGGCGGCCCGGCGCCCGCGGCGCGGCTGGCGGCCTGAGCCGCGTCCCGCGGACAAACAAAAAGCGCGGCCCGGCCGCGCTTTTTGTTTGTCCGCCGCGGCGGCTCAGGATTCGGCGGTCAGCTTCTGGTATTTGGCGTAAAGCTGATCCTTGTCCTCGACATAATTGGGGTTGACCGGGATGCAATCCACCGGGCACACCTCGCGACACTGCGGCGTATCGAAATGGCCGACGCACTCGGTGCACTTTTCCGGATCGATGATGTAGATGTCCTCGCCCTGGGAGATCGCCCCGTTCGGGCATTCCGGTTCGCACACATCGCAGTTGATGCATTCGTCAGTGATCATCAGAGCCATGGCTATTTTCCTTTATCAAGCACGTTGAGCAAAGCGGTCCGCCAGACGCGCGGCCACCAGCGGATGCACGAAGGGACTCGCGTCTCCGCCCAGCCGCGCGAGCTCGCGCACCATGCTGGCGGAAACGAACATGTGTTGTTCCGCCGGCGTAAGAAAAACCGTTTCCAGCGCCGGGTCCAGGCGCCGATTCATGCCCGCGAGCTGGAATTCGTATTCGAAATCGGACACCGCGCGCAAGCCGCGCAGCACCATGTTCGCGTTCTGGGATCGCACGAACTCCACCAGCAGGCCGGAGAACGGCGCCACGCGCACGCCGGCGATGCCGCCCAGCACCTGACGTGCCATCTCCACCCGCTCCGCCAGAGGGAAACAGGGCTGCTTGGGGGCGTTGTCCGCCACCCCCACCACCACCTCGTCGAACAACTTGAGGGCGCGCTGCACGATGTCCTCGTGTCCCCGCGTCAGGGGATCGAAGGTTCCTGGATAAACGATGACGCGCTTCAAACCGGCTCCAGCAGGCAGAAATGGGAGTGTCCCGCGCGACCGCTGCGCATGGCGCGCAGGCCATCGGCCTGGGCGGGGGCGGGCGCTTCGGCGTAGATTCTACCGCCCGGACGCAGGCGTGTCGCCGCGAGTTGCAGCGCGGCGGGCAGACAAGCGGCGGCGAAGGGCGGATCCAGGAAGATGAGGTCGAAGCGCTCTCCCGGTGCAGCCAGGTAGGACAGCGCGTCGGCGCGCAGGATTTCCACCGCCGGGGCCGGCAGCAGGCGGGCCTGCTCGCGCAGGGCGGCGCACACCCGCGCGTCGCGCTCCAGCATGAGCACGCGGGCGGCGCCGCGCGACGCCGCCTCGAAGCCGAGGGCGCCGCTGCCGGCGAAGGCGTCCAGGCAGGCGCAACCGTCGAGCCGCTGGCCCAGCCAGTTGAACAGGGTTTCCCGCGCCCGGTCGGGCGTGGGCCGCAAGCCTGGCACGTCGGGGAAGCGCAGGACGCGGCTGCGGAACAGGCCGCCGATGATGCGTACCGTGTTAGCGGGCCGGCTCTTCAAGCTGGCCGCCGACGATGATCGTGCTCATGGCCTCGGGCCGCACGCGCGCGCGGAAGGCGCGCAGGATGTCCTCCCGCGTCACCGCCGCGACCCGCGCCGAGTAGGTGTCCAGCCAGTCGAGCGGGAGCTGGTAGAAGCCGATCATGGCCAGGTGGTCGAGGATCTTGCGGTTGCTGTCGATGCGCAGGGGGAAGCCGCCGATGAGGTTGTTCCTGGCCTGTTCGAGTTCCGCCTCGCTGGGTCCCTCAGCCAGGTAGCGCGCCAGTTCCGCGCGCGCTGTTTCCACCGCCTCGCGCGTGCTGCCGCGGCGGGTCTGCAGGCCGATGCGGAAAGGCCCGAGCTCGCGCATGGGCAGGAAATAGCTGTAGACGCTGTAGGCCAGGCCCTTCTTCTGGCGGATGGCCTCGGTCAGGCGCGAGTCGAAACCGCCGCCGCCGAGGATGTAATTGCCCACATGCAGGGGGAAGTAGTCGGGATCGTCGCGCTTCAGGCCCGGCAGACCCATGAACAGATGGCTCTGCGTGGCGTGGTGCGGGATCACCCGCTCGACGCCGCGCTCCGCCACCGTGACCGGCGGAATCGGCGGCGGCGCCGCGCCGGCCGGCAGATCGCGCGACAGCTGAATGGCCAGAGCCTCGGCATCGGCGCGGCGGATATCACCCATGATCGCCAGCACCATGTTGGCGGCCCGATAGTGAGCACCGTGGAAAGCCGCCAGATCCTCGCGCTTCAGCGCGCGCACGCTCTCCACCTCGCCGCTTTCGTCGAGGGCATAGGGATGCTCGCCATAGAGGGCGGCCTGGAAGGCCTTCTCGCCGATGCTCTCAGGCTTGGTCGCCGCCTCTTCGAGGGCGGCGATGACGCGCGCCTGCTCGCGTTCCAGGATGGCCGCGTCGAAGCGCGGCGCGGCGAGGATCGCCGCCAGCACGGACACGGCCTGATCGCGCTCGGCCGGCGACGACAGGGTGCGCAGGGAGAAGCCGGCGCGGTCGGCATCGAGGCGTCCGGACAGCACCGCGCCGACATCCGCCAGGCGCTCCGCGATATCGCGCTCGCTATAGGGGCCCGCGCCGAGGCCCATGACATGCCGGGTGAGCTGCGCCAGCCCGGAGGTCTTGCGGCTGTCGCGGGCGCTGCCGGCAGCAAAGTCGACGCTGACGTCGAGCATGGGCAGATCGTGGTTCTGCACGAAGTAGACGCGGGCGCCTTGCGGCGTGCTCCAGTGCTGGATGTCAAGACCGGCCCAGGCGAACGGCGTCAACATCAGGGCCAGCAGGCAGGCGAACAGTGATTTAGCGGACATGGCCGGCTCCCATCAGGTTGGCGCGAGGTTGCGGCTTGCCTTCCGGCATGGGCTGGGGATCCAGAATCGCCACGGTGAGGCGGTCATCGACCAGATATTTCGCGGCCACCGCCCGCACCTCGTCGGCCGTCACCGCGCGCAGCTTCTCGTAACGGATCTCACGCGCGCGGTGGTCGAGGCCGGCGGTGGTCCATTCGCCGATCTGCATGGCCTGATAGAACAGGGAATCCTGCTGGAACACCTGGCCCGCCAGCACCTGCGCCTTCACCCGCCGCAGTTCGCCCTCTTCCACGCCGTCGCGGACGATGCGGGCGATTTCCTCTTTCAACGCGGCCTCCACCGCCTTCACGTCCTGGCCCTCCGCCGGCGTGGCGTCGACGATGAACAAGGCCGGGCCGCGCGCGATCGGGTCGTAGCCCGCGCCGACGTCAGTGGCGATCTTGCGTTCACGCACCAGCGTCTGGTTCAGCCGCGCCGAGGCATGGCCGTCGAGGATGCCGGCGAGGATTTCCAGGGCATAGGGTTCGCGTTCGGCCTGCGGGTCGGTCAGCCGCGGCGCCTGCCAGGCCAGTCCCAGCACCGGCAGCTTGGCGGGCGCCTTCACCGTCACCCGCTTCATGCCGGCCTGTTCGGGTTCCAGCATCGGCTTGCGCGCGGGCAACGGGCGCGCCGGGATGGGCCCGAAATACTGCCTGACCCAGGCCAGCACACGCGGCGGATCGACGTCACCGGCCACCACCAGGGTGGCGTTGTTGGGGCTGTACCACTGTTCGTACCAGCGGCGCGCGTCGTCCACGCTCATGTTTTTCAGGTCGTCCATCCAGCCGATCACCGGGTGCCGGTAGGGATGCGTCTGGAAGGCGGTGGCCATGAGCGCCTCGTAGAGGCGGGCGGGCGCGCTGTCCTCGGTACGCATGCGCCGTTCCTCCATGACCACGTTGATCTCCTTGGCGAACTCCTCGGGCGCGAGCAGCAGATTCACCATGCGGTCCGCCTCCAGCCTCAGAGCCAGTTCCAGGCGATCCTTCTGCAGGGTCTGGAAATAGGCGGTGTGGTCGCGCGAGGTGAAGGCGTTCTCGCGCCCGCCGGCGGCGGCGATGCGCTTGGAGAACTCGCCGGCGGGCACCTCGCGGGTGCCCTTGAACATCATGTGCTCGAGCACGTGGGCGGCGCCGGTGGCGCCGTAGCTCTCGTCCATGCTGCCGGCCCGGTACCAGACCTGCGACACCACCACCGGCGCGCGGCGGTCGGTCTTGACGATGACCCGCATGCCGTTGTCCAGGGTTTCCTCGACGATTTCCGCGCGCGCCGGCAGGGCCAGGGCGGCGGTCAGGCCCATTAGGGCGAACAGTCTGGTCATGGCACGCAGCGGGACGAGGGAAAGGGGTCGCATGATAGAATTTCCGGGCGAATAACGCAGCCTGAGACAGACCCCTCCCGTGTTTGGTTTCTTCAAGTCCGGTTCATCCGATGCCGCAGCCGTGCCCGCCGAACGCGGCGCGACGGATGCCGCGGCCGCGCCGGCCGAGGCCGCCGCCCGGCCGTCCTGGGTACAGCGTCTCAAACAGGGCCTGGCGAAGACCCGCGGCGTTCTCACCGGGCAGATCGCCGGCCTGTTCGGCGCCGGCGCGAAGATCGACGAGGCGCTCTACGAGGAACTGGAAAGCGTGCTGCTCAGCGCCGACGTCGGCGTCGAGGCCGCCCAGCACCTCATCGGCCGCCTGCGCGAACGCGTGAAGAAGGACAGGCTGACCGAGGCCGCGCAACTCAGGGACGCCCTCAAGGCGGAACTCGCCGCCCTGCTGCGACCGCTGGAACAGCCCCTGCTCACCGAAGGCGCCAAGCCCTTCGTCATCATGCTGGCGGGAGTGAACGGCGCCGGCAAGACCACCACCATCGGCAAGCTGGCGCGCCGCTTCCAGACCGAGGGCAAGAGCGTGCTGCTGGCCGCCGGCGACACCTTCCGCGCCGCCGCCCGCGAGCAGCTCGCGGAATGGGGCAAGCGCAACCAGGTGGAAGTCATCCAGTCGCAGGCCGGCGATCCGGCCGCCGTCATCTTCGACGCCCTGCACGCCGCCAGCGCCCGCGGCATCGACATCGTCCTCGCCGACACCGCCGGCCGCCTGCCCACCCAGTTGCACCTGATGGACGAGATCCGCAAGGTGAAACGGGTGCTGCAAAAGGCCGACCCCGGCGCCCCGCACGAGGTGCTGCTGGTGCTCGACGCCAACATCGGCCAGAACGCCCTCATGCAGGTGAAAGCCTTCGACGAGGCCCTGGGCCTCACCGGCCTGGTCATGACCAAGCTGGACGGCACCGCCAAGGGCGGCATCCTCGCCGCCCTGGCGAAAAAGCAGCCGGTACCGGTGCGCTTCATAGGCGTCGGCGAAGGCATGGAGGATTTGCAGGACTTCCGCGTCGACGAATTCGTCGACGCCCTGTTCGCATGATCGAACTGTCCGGCGTCACCAAGCGCTATCCGGGCGGACACGAGGCCCTGT
>JBBIPL010000036.1:0-20004 GCA_037442845.1 Hydrogenophilales bacterium
GCGCAGCACCCGCCGAACGGCCCCGGAATGCAGTCCGGGGCGCGCCCTGCAAGGGCGGGAAACGGACATGACTTTTATGCTTCGGGGCGTCTTCTCAAAGTCATGTCCGTTAACTTAGCGCCATGGGAGCCTGATCCGTTTCATCGTCGGGGGGAAGAGAATGGGTTGCACGATCAGACTAGACTGGACTAAGCTCGGCGCAAATTCATTGGGAGCAGCCCATGCAAACCGTCAATATCCATGAAGCCAAGACCCATTTTTCGCGTTTCGTCGACCAGGCGGCCAACGGCGAGGAAATTCTCATCGCCCGGGCCGGCAAGCCTGTCGCCCGGCTGGTGCCCCTGGCATCGCCTCCCACCCAGCCGCGCGCGCTGGGCGCGGGCAAGGGCCGATTCACCCTGCCCGAGGATTTCTCCAGCCTGCATGAAGAGGCCATCCGGCGCATGTTCGAAACCGGTGAATGAGCATGTCACCCCAGGCGCTACTGCTTGATACAAATATTCTCCTTGCCGCTCTGATCGACCCGGACCGCTTGCCCGAGGAAACACAGACCCGCTTGCGCGATCCAGCCAACAGCGTTTTTTTCAGCGCCGCCAGCATCTGGGAAATCGCCATCAAGCGATCCCTGGGAAGGGAGGATTTCAGTTTCCTGCCGGAGGACATACATCATCTCGCGCAGGAAACCGGCTTCACTGAACTCCCCATCCGCTCCGATCACTGTTACCTCATCACCGACCTGCCGTGGCGCCACCGCGATCCCTTCGACCGCCTGCTGGTCTGCCAGGCCATCTCCCTGCCCGCCTACCTGCTGACGAGCGATACGTTTCTGAAAAAATATTCGGAACTGGTCCAGGTGGTGGGGATGAAGTAACACGCGCGGTCAGGATTCGGCGGCATGAAGCCGATTTCTTGGAATGCTTGAGACGGGAACTGCAATAGGCAGCCGCAGCAAATCCCCCCTGCCCCCCTTTTCCCAAGGGGGGCACTGCTTTACGCCGCCGGAGAGCCCGCCGTATTGCGCAACCGTATGTGCAGTTCGCGCAGCTGCTTTTCGTCCACCGCGTTGGGGGCGTCGGTCATCAGGCAGGAGGCGCGCTGGGTCTTGGGGAAGGCGATGACGTCGCGGATGGATTCGGCGCCGGTCATCAGGGTGACCAGGCGGTCGAGGCCGAAGGCGAGGCCGCCGTGCGGCGGGGCGCCGTATTTGAGGGCGTCGAGCAGGAAGCCGAACTTGTCGCGGCGTTCCTCTTCGCCGATGTTGAGGGCGGAGAAGACCTTTTCCTGCACTTCCTCGCGGTGGATACGGATGGAGCCGCCGCCCACTTCCCAGCCGTTAAGCACCATGTCGTAGGCCTTCGACAGGGCCTTGCCGGGGTCGCTGGCGAGGTATGCCTCGTGGCCGTCCTTGGGGCTGGTGAAGGGGTGGTGCAGGGCATCCCAGCGGCTTATTTTCGTCTCCGGGTCCTCGTTGAACTCGAACATGGGGAAGTCCACCACCCACAGGGGCGCCCAGGCGCGGCCGTCGACGTAGCCTTTCTCGTGGCCGATCTTGGCGCGCAATGCGCCCAAGGCGTCGTTGACGATCTTGGCCTTGTCGGCGCCGAAGAACAGGATGTCGCCGTCCTCGGCGCCGGTGCGGGCGAGGATTTCGGCCAGCGCGGCGTCGTGCAGGTTTTTGACGATGGGGGATTGCAGGCCGTCGCGGCCCTTGGCCTTTTCGTTGACCTTGATGTAGGCCAGGCCCTTGGCGCCGTAGATCTTGACGAACTCGGTCCAGGCGTCGATCTCGCCGCGGCTGAATTCGCCGCCTTTCGGCACGCGGATGGCGGCGACGCGGCCGTTGCCGGCGTTGGCGGGGCCGCAGAAGACCTTGAAGTCGACGTCCTTCATGACGTCGGTGAGTTCGCTGATCTCCAGCGTCACGCGCAGGTCCGGCTTGTCGGAACCGTAGCGGGACATGGCCTCCTGGAAGGTCATGCGCGGGAAGGGGTCGGGCAGTTCGATGCCCTGGGCGACCTTGAATACTTCGCGGATCATGCCCTCGACCAGGGTCATGACGTCGTTTTCCTCGACGAAGGACATTTCCAGGTCGACCTGGGTGAACTCCGGCTGGCGGTCGGCGCGCAGATCCTCGTCGCGGAAGCATTTGACGATCTGGAAGTAGCGGTCGTAGCCCGCCACCATGAGGAGCTGCTTGAACAGCTGCGGCGACTGCGGCAGGGCGTAGAACATGCCGTCATGCACGCGGGAGGGCACCAGGTAGTCGCGCGCGCCCTCGGGGGTGGAGCGGGTCAGCATGGGGGTTTCGATGTCCATGAAACCGTGCCGGTCGAGGTAGTCGCGCATCAGCTTGGCCACCCGGTAGCGCAGGCGCAAGTTGTGCTGCATGGGCTCGCGGCGCAGGTCCAGGTAGCGGTATTGCAGGCGGATGTTCTCGTTGATGTTGTCCTCGTCCATCTGGAACGGGGGCGTCAGGCTGGGGTTGAGCACTTCCAGGCTCTGGGTGAGCACTTCCACCATGCCCGTCGGCAGGTTGGGGTTCTCGGTGCCGGCGGGGCGGGCGCGCACCTTGCCGACGACCTTGAGGACAAACTCGGAACGGGTTGCCTCCGCCACCCTGAAGGCCTCGGGGGTGTCCGGGTCGATCACCACCTGCACCATGCCTTCGCGGTCGCGCAGGTCGATGAAGATGACGCCGCCGTGGTCGCGGCGGCGGTGAACCCAGCCGCACAGGGTGAGGGTCTGGCCGATGTGCTCGGCGTTGACGGCGCCGCAGTAATGGGTACGCATGCTGTTTTCCTGGATGAAACTCAGTCGCCCGGATGGTTGGCGATGGCGGGCTTGATGGGCGCGGACACCACGCCCATGCAGACGATGGCCTTGAAGGCAGCGTCGACGCTCATGACCAGCTCGATGACCGCGTCGCGCCGGACATAGATGTAGAAGCCGTTGACCGGGCTGGGCGTGGAGGGAATGAACACCGCCATGTAGTCGCCGGCGAGTTGCGCCTCCACCTCGTCCGGCACGTTGGTCTGGAAGGCCAGCGACCAGGCGTCCGGGTGAGGGTAGCGCACCAGCAGCACTTTCTTGAAGGCCATGCTGGAACCGGTGAGCAGGCTGTCGGACACCTGCTTGACGCTGCCGTAGATGGACTTCACCACCGGGATGCGCCTGAACGCGCCCTCCCAGAACGCCACCAGGCGCTGGCCGATGAGGTTGGCGGCGAGCATGCCGGTGACCAGGATCACCACGGCGGTGAGGATCAAGCCCAGGCCGGGCAGGCGGAAGCCCAGCCAGGTTTCCGGCTGCCACCTTTCAGGCAGCAGCAGCAGGCTCTGGTCGAGCAAGCCGAACAGCGCCGTCATCACCCAGACGGTGATGCCCAGGGGCACCAGGATCAGCAGACCCGTAATGAAGTAGCGTTTCAGCGCGGTCATCGCGGCTCACAAACAAATCGGGCAAACGCCGGCGCGTTTGCCCGATGGCGGGGATGGCGGGAAATCAACCCGCGCAAGCCGGGCATGCGCCGGCGCCGCAGGCCGGCGACGGCGCCTCGGTGGGCTTGGCGCCGCAGTTCTTGAAGTCGGTGGCGTAGTAGCCGTTGCCCTTGAGGGCGAAGCCGGCGGCGGTGAGTTGCTTGGCGAAGCCAGGCTTGCCGCAGGCAGGGCAGTCGGTGAGCGGGGCATCGCTCATCTTCTGCATGACATCCTGTTCGAAACCACAGTCGGAACACTTGTAGGCGTAAATGGGCATGGCAGGCTCCTGAAAACAATAGAGGGATTATATCAACGCAGTTTTATATTTAGCCGCCCCCGCGCGATTTCAAGGCGTCTTCATCAAGAGGCGGCGGCGTTTTCGGCCCAGGACTTGAGCAGGGGATGGTTGATCTTGCCGGTGCCCAGCACGGGCAGGTTCTCGACCACACGAATGCGCCGCGGCAGGGCGATTTCCGGGAGCTGCTGGGCGCGCGCGGCCTGGGCGAGCTGTTCGCGCGTCAGGGCGGGATCGGTGGTGAACAGCACGATGGACTCGCCGCGGCCGGGGTCGGGCACGCAGGTGGCGGCGTGCATGGCCTCGCCGGACACCGCGCGGGCCAGGCCCTCCACCACCTCCAGCGACACCATTTCCCCCGCCACCTTGGCGAAGCGCTTGAGGCGACCGAGGATGGTGAGGTAGCCATCGGCGTCGATTTCCACCACGTCGCCCAGGTTGTACCAGCCCTCGCCCAGGGCGGACCAGGGCGGCGAGAGGACGCCGGGTTTGTCCGGCAGATAGTAGCCGGACAACAGGTTGCGGCAGCGCACGTGCAGCTCGCCGCCGCGCGCGATGCCTTCCACCGGCACCACCCGCGCCTCGATGCCGGGCAGCAGCGGCCCGACGGTGCCCGGCCGGTTGTTGTCGGGGCGGTTGACCGACAGCACCGGCGCGGTCTCCGTGGCGCCGTAGCCTTCCAGGATGTCCACGCCGAACTGCTCGCGCCAGGTCCGGCGCACCGGCTCGGCCAGCTTTTCCGCGCCCGCCACCACGTAGCGCAGGGACTTCAGGTCCTCGGGCCGGGCGTGGCGCGCGTAATGGCCAAGGAAGGTGCTGCTGCCGAAGAGGACGGTGGCCTGTTTCTCGCCGATCAGCCTGGGGATTTCCTTGAAATGCAGGGGGCTGGGATAGAACACCAGGCGGGTGCCGCTCACCAGCGGCAGCAGCGTGCCGGCGGTGAGGCCGAAGGAGTGGAACACCGGCAGGCAGTTGAACACCTTGTCGTCCCGGCCGATGGGCAGATAGGCCAGGATCTGCGCGACATTGGCGAGCAGGGCGCGGTGCGACAGCACCACGCCCTTGGGCCGACCTTCGGAACCCGAGGTGAAGAGCACCACGGCGGGCGCCTCGGCGTCGCCGGGGGGCACGGCGGCGCGCGGAAACCAGAGGGCGAAGCCCATCAGCCAGAGCTTGTCGGCCCAGCCGAATTCGGCGCGCAGGTCCTCCAGGTAGAGCAGCTTCACGCCGCGCAGCGCGGCGGCCGCCTCTTCCAGATTGGCCTTCTTCAGGAACAGGCGCGAGGTCAGCACCGTGCCCACCCGCGCAACCTCGCAGGCGGCCTGCATGCCCTCGGCGCCGGCCGTGAAATTCAGCATGCAGGGCACGCGCCCGAAGCCCGACAGGCCGATAAGCAGGGCCACCGTTGCGGTCATGTTGGGCAGCATCACGCCGACATGCTCGCCCGGCTGCGTGACCTTGCAGGCCAGGCGGCCCAGGGCCAGGCTCATCTTGAGGACGTCGCCGTAGCTGTAGAGGCCCGGCTTCATGTCCTCCCACTGGCCGGCGCCGCGCCGACCATGCCGCTCGCAGGCCGCGACCAGGGCGGAAAACAGGGTCTCGCTCACGCGGGCTCCGGCATGCCGGTGGGTTCAGCGAATCCTAGAACGGAATATCGTCGTCCATGTCGCCGAAGCCGCCTCCGGAAGCGCCCGGCTTGACGCCGGATGGCGACGGATTGCCGCGCGGCGCGCTGTCGGCCGGCGCGTCGAACTCGGCGGCGCCGCCCCCGCCGCCGCCGCGGCTGCCCAGCATCTGCATGCGGTCGCCGCGGATCTCGGTGGTGTAGCGATCGTTGCCGTCCTTGTCCTGCCACTTGCGCGTGCGCAGGCTGCCTTCGACGTAGACCTGGCTGCCCTTCTTCAGGTACTGGCCGCAGATTTCCGCCTGCCTGCCGAAGAAGGCCACCGAATGCCACTCGGTGACTTCCTGCTGCTCGCCGCTGCGGTCCTTGAACTTGTCGGTGGTGGCGATGCGCAGGTTGGCGACCGCGTCGCCGCTGGGCATGTAGCGGATTTCCGGGTCGCGCCCCAGGTTGCCGATGAGAATGACCTTGTTGACCGAAGCCATGACTATCCCCCTTCAGAAATTTGCGATAACAGATGCCGCACGCCCTCCTCGTCCCAGCCGGTCTGCGCCACCTTGAGCAGGACCGCGCCCTCCTCCGCCAGCACGGTGACCGCCTCGACCCCGGCGAACACGGGCAGGGCCGCGAGCAGGCGGCCGGTGTCCGCCGCGGACAGCCGGCCGACGTGGAACATCTGCGTCTTCACCCGCGGCGGCGGCTTCATGCCCGCCGCCAGCAGCAGCCAGGCCAGCATCAGCGCGGCGCAGAAGACGAACACGGCGACGAAACCCTGATGCTGGGCCAGCCAGCCCCCGGCCAGGCCGCCGAAGAATAGCCCAAACGCCTGGCTGGAGTTGTACACCCCCATGGCGGCGCCCTTGGCCTCGGGCGGGGCGATCTTGGAAACCAGCGAGGGCAGGGTCGCTTCCAGGATGTTGAAGGCCACGAAATAGGCGAACAGGGCGGCCACCACCCCCCAGAACAGGTCCAGGGTGAGGGCCAGGCCCATCTGCGCCGCCAGCATGAGGGCCACGGCGGCGACGAACACCCGCTTCAGCTCGCCCCGCTTCTCGCCATGGAGGATGGCCGGCACCATGAGGGCGAAGGACAGCACCACCACCGGCAGGTACACCAGCCAGTGGCGTTCACCTTCCAGGCCGCCCTGCACCAGGGCGATGGGCACCACCACGAACATGGCCATCTGCGCGGCGTGCAGGGCGAAGATGCCCCAGTTCAGGCGCAGCAGTTCTGGCATGCGCAGCACGTCCTTGAGGCGCGCCGGGTTGGCCTCGGCGTCCGAGTGGAACGCGCTTTTGCCCGGATTCGGGGTCACGTACTTCACCACCGGGATGGCCAGCAGGGCCAGCACCCCGGTCAGGGCAAACATGCCCGGCACGCCGATCCACTGGTAGAAAGCCGGCCCCGCCGCCAGGGAAAAGGCGAAGGAGAGGCCGATGCTGGAACCGATCATGGCCATCGCCTGGGTGCGCTTCTCTTCCCGCGTCAGGTCCGCCAGCAGGGCGGTCACCGCCGCCGAGATGGCGCCGGCGCCCTGCAGGGCGCGGCCCAGGATGATGCCGGCCAGGGTGTCGGCGTAGGCGGCGAGAAAACTTCCCAGGGCGAAGATGACCAGGCCGAAGATGATGACCGGCTTGCGTCCCAGTCGGTCGGAGGCCATGCCGAAGGGGATCATCAACAGCGCCTGGGTCAGGCCGTAGATGCCCAGGGCCAGCCCGATGAGGGTGTGGTCGTCGCCGCCGGGCAGGGTTTGCGCGTAGAGGGCGAAGACCGGCAGGATGAGGAACATGCCCAGCATGCGCAGGCCGAAGATGCCGGCCAGCGACGCGGCGGCGCGGCGTTCGAGACGGGAGACGGGATCCGGAGACAACACTTGACGCGGGAAGAAATCGGCAAAGCGCGCAGTGTAGTGCCTAATCCCGCCGGAAGCATGTCCCAGGCATCCCCCATGCATACCCATATCGGTGGCCAATGGCCCACCAGGGGCCAGCCTGAAATCACTCCCTCGCCGGCATCATGGGCAGGTTTGAGGCGGCGCCTGCCTATTGCGTATAGTGGGCCGTTTCCCACAGCAAGTCCCCCGCCATGATCCGCGTCCGCGGCGCCCGCACCCACAACCTGAAGAACGTCAACCTCGATCTGCCGCCGCACAAGCTGGTGGTGATCACCGGCCTGTCCGGCTCGGGCAAGTCGTCGCTCGCCTTCGACACCCTCTACGCCGAGGGCCAGCGCCGCTACGTGGAATCCCTTTCCGCCTACGCCCGGCAGTTTCTGCAACTCATGGAAAAACCCGACGTGGACCTGATCGAGGGTCTTTCCCCCGCCATTTCCATCGAGCAGAAGGCCGCCAGCCACAACCCCCGCTCCACCGTCGGCACGGTCACGGAAATCCACGACTACCTGCGCCTGCTCTTCGCCCGCGCCGGCACGCCGCGCTGCCCGCACCACGGCATCGAACTGGCGGCGCAGACGGTGTCGCAGATGGTGGACACGGTGTTGCAGATGCCCGAGGACACCAAGCTGATGATCCTGGCGCCGCTGGTGGTGGGGCGGAAGGGCGAGCAGGCAGGCCTGTTCGACGAACTGCGCGCCCAGGGTTTCGTGCGTCTGCGCGTGGACGGCGAGGTGTTCGACATCGACAGCCTGCCGGCTCTGGAAAAGAACAGGAAGCACACCGTCGAGGCGGTGGTGGACCGGCTCAAGGTCCGTCCCGACATGAAGCAGCGCCTGGCGGAGAGCTTCGAGACCGCCCTGCGCCATTCGGAGGGCAAGGCCCTGGCGGTGGAGATGGATACGGGCAAGGAGATGCTGTTCTCCGCCAAGTTCGCCTGCCCGGTGTGCGACTACGCCCTGCCGGAGCTGGAACCGCGCATCTTCTCCTTCAACAACCCCATGGGCGCCTGCCCCAGGTGCGACGGTCTGGGCAGCATCACCTTCTTCGATCCGAAACGGGTGGCGGCCTTCCCCCATCTTTCCCTGGCCGCCGGCGCCATCAAGGGCTGGGACAAGCGCAACGCCTTCTTCTTCCGCATGCTGGAATCCCTGGCCCTGCATTACGGCTTCGACATCGACACGCCCTGGGAAGACCTGCCGGAAAACCTGCGCCACATCCTGCTGCACGGCAGCGGCCGCGAGGAAATCCCCTTCCACTATCTCGGCGACGGCGGCCGCAAGGTCATTCGCCGGCACCGCTTCGACGGCATCATTCCCAGCCTGGAGCGGCGCTACAAGGAAAGCGAATCCCAGCTCATCCGCGAGGAACTGGCGCGCTACATCGCCACCAGCCCCTGCCCGGAATGCGGCGGCGCGCGCCTGCGCCTGGAATCGCGCAACGTGACGGTGGCGGGCTGGACCCTGCACGACCTGTCGCGCCTGCCCATCCGCCAGACCCTCAAGTTCTTCGACGAACTCAGGCTGCAAGGCCACCGCGCCCAGGTGGCGGACAAGATCGTCAAGGAGATCACGGCCCGCCTCAGCTTCCTGAATGAAGTGGGCCTGGATTACCTCTCCCTGGAACGCTCCGCCGACACACTCTCCGGCGGCGAGGCGCAGCGCATCCGCCTGGCCAGCCAGATCGGCTCCGGCCTCACCGGCGTCATGTACGTGCTGGACGAGCCCTCCATCGGCCTGCACCAGCGCGACAACGACCGCCTCTTGGGCACCCTCAAGCACCTGCGCGACCTGGGCAATTCGGTGATCGTCGTCGAGCACGACGAGGACGCCATCCGCCACGCCGACTACATCGTCGACATGGGGCCGGGGGCCGGCGAGCACGGCGGCGAGATCGTCGCCCAGGGCGGCCTGCAGGACATTCTGGCCAGCGAGGCATCCCTCACGGGCCGCTACCTCTCCGGCAAGCTGGCCATTCCCCTGCCAAAGACGCGCCGCACCGCGCGGGAAGGCCGCGTGCTGAAGCTCATCAACGCCCACGGCAACAACCTGAAGAACGTCACCCTGAACCTGCCCACCGGCATATTCGTCTGCGTCACCGGCGTGTCCGGCTCGGGGAAATCCACCCTCATCAACGACACCCTGTACGCCATCACCGCCAACCAGTTGCACGGCGCCGCCCACGAGCCGGCCCCCTACGAATCCATCGAAGGCATCGAGTTCTTCGACAAGGTGGTGAACGTGGACCAGGCCCCCATCGGCCGCACCCCACGTTCCAACCCGGCCACCTACACCGGCCTGTTCACCCCCATCCGGGAGCTGTTCGCCGGCACCGTGCAGGCGCGCGAGCGCGGCTACGAGCCGGGCCGCTTCTCCTTCAACGTCAAGGGCGGCCGCTGCGAAGCCTGCCAGGGCGACGGCATGATCAAGGTGGAGATGCACTTCCTGCCCGACATCTACGTGCCCTGCGACGTCTGTCACGGCCAGCGCTACAACCGCGAAACCCTGGAAGTGCGGTACAAGGACAGGAACATCCACGAAATCCTGCAAATGACCGTGGAGGAGGCGCGCGCCTTCTTCGATCCGGTGCCGGCGATCCGCCGCAAGCTGCAAACCCTCATGGACGTCGGCCTCACCTACATCCGCCTGGGCCAGGCCGCCACCACCCTGTCCGGCGGCGAGGCCCAGCGGGTCAAGCTGGCCCTGGAGCTGTCCAAGCGGGATACCGGAAGAACCCTCTACATCCTCGACGAACCCACCACCGGCCTGCACTTCCACGACATCGACATGCTGCTGAAAGTGCTGCACCGCCTGGTCGGCCACGGCAACACGGTGGTGGTCATCGAGCACAACCTGGACGTCATCAAGACCGCCGACTGGGTCATCGACCTCGGCCCCGAGGGCGGCGAAGGCGGCGGACGCATCATCGCCCAGGGCACGCCGGAACAGGTGGCGGAGAACAAGGCAAGCCATACCGGGAAATACTTGAAGCCGGTACTGAAGCGGGGCTGAAGGTGCCGAAAATCATCATCATCGCAGGGCCGAACGGGGCGGGGAAAACAACCTTTGCCCGGGAATTCCTGCCCAACGAAGCCGCTTGCCCGATCTTCGTCAACGCCGACTTGATTGCGGCGGGTTTGTCACCTTTCTCGCCAGACACGGCAACGGTCCGCGCTGCGCGCATCATGCTCGAACAAATTGTGGAACATGTTCGGCGAAAGGAAAGTTTCGCCTTTGAAACCACCTTGTCAGGTGTGGGGTATGCCCGGCGCATTCCCGAATGGCAAGCGCTTGGTTATCGTGTTGAACTCTTTTTCCTGAGTCTGCCTGAACCCGAAGACGCCATCTCCCGAGTCGCCCTGCGTGTACGGCAAGGCGGTCACGATGTTCCTGATGCGGTCATAAGGCGACGCTTTGCCTCGGGATTGGGTAACTTCAAGCGAATCTACCGACACCTGGTCGACGCCTGGGCGATGTACGACAATTCAGGCAACGAACCAAAGCTCCTTGATTGGGGAGAACGCGATGAACCCAAAGCCGATTGAACAAGCCAAGACTTCCGACCTGGCGAAATCCCTCCCGGCATTGCGCCGCGCGGCCAAGCATGCCCGTGAATTGGCCAGAAAGACGGCGGCTGAGGAACAACAAGCCAGCAAGCACGCCCCTACAAAGAAAACAGCATAGTCCTGCTGCCGTAAGGGCATGGCATGAACGCTTCGGCGACTGAACCGAGTTTCGACGGAGGCATGATGTGGGTCAGCCTCGCGGACGGCCGCAAACTGGGTGTGCCCATTGCCTATTTCCCCCGCCTCCTCGCCGCGACCCCAAACCAGTTGAAGAACTACGAGTTGTCCGGCGGCGGCACCGGCATCCACTGGGATGAGTTGGATGAAGACATCAGCGTGGAGGGATTGCTGATGGGGATCGGCGACCGTACACACGGCCACCGCATCGCCGCCTGACGCCTTTCAATTGCTTCCCTGACGCCCGGATCGGAATGGCCCTAGCACCGGACTTCGATAATCTGGCCGGGTACCTGGCGCCGCGTTACGAGGCGGCCGACGTCCCCGGTCTATACGGCCTGATCCGCGCGCGCGAAGTGCTGGATGCCTTCGCCACGCTGTTTTCCGGCGGCAGCGACATGGTGGTGCTGCGTCTGCACGTGCTGCGCGAACTGGGGCTGCGCGCCGAGGCGCCGCGCTGGAGTCCCCAGGAAATCCGCGCCCTGTTCGCCTATCTCGACGCCACCAAGCTGGATACCGTCCTGCTGCGTTTCCGGCGCGAGGGCCTGCTGGTCTGGGATGGCGAGGAAGGCTGGTATCAGCTCTCCCCGGTCGGCCGCACCGCCCTGTCCGCCTTGGCGGTGTTGCTCGATTTCGCCGAAACGCGTGATTCCGACCTCGGCTATCTGACCGCCCAGGTGGCCGCCGGCCAGGCCATGGGGCGGGTGTCGCCGGATACCCTGCGCCACCTGCTGGGCCGTCTGACCGAGCTGAAACAGGACTTCCAGGCGGCCATCGTCTCCGGCGCCGAGACGCGCATCCGGGCCTCGCGCGCGCGGCTCGACTCGGCTTACCGCTGGGTGGAGAAAGGCTCGGAAGTCATGCGCGAACTGGCCAAGGATGGCGACCTCGATGGCGCCGACTACGACATCGTCGGCGCCATAGGCCGCGCCCAGGGCGAGCTGCTGCGCATGGAAGCGAGTTTCCAGCGGGCCATCGCCCGCATCGAGGCCCAGCGCGTGCATCTGGGCGCATCCGGGCTGAATTCCTCGGATGTGCTGGCCTGGTTGCGCGGTCGCGATCAGGCGGAACTCATCGAACTCATGGACGGGGCGCTCGCGGCCGTGCCCGAGCCTGCTTTCGTCACGCCCATGGAAATGGCGGACGTGGCCGAATTCGAGCTCATCGACCGGGAACGTATCAAGGCCGCTGAAACCGCTTTGCCGCCCCCCCAGGATGCCCCGCGCATGGATGCCCCGGCCGAGGAACGACTGCTGCATCTGGAACGTTTCATGTCCCTGCTGAGCCAGGTGGACGTACCCTTGCCGCTGGCAGACGCGGTCGCCGGCGGCGACTGGCGCGATGCCGCTTATCGTCTGTCGCTGCTGGCCTTCCTGGGAGACCGGGAGACCCAGGGGCTGTCCGACCAGGTCGGCGCCTTCGCCGCGCTGCCACTGGAACTGGTAGTCGACGACAGTCTGGAGGAAGTCCACCGTCACGGCATTGCCCGCATCAGCCGCGGACGGCTTCTGCCACGCACCGATTCCTGAATTCCCATGTCCGATCCCGCCGCCACCCTGGTCGCCCGCCTGCTCGCCCACCGCGCCGTTCCGCGCGACGATGCCCTGGCCCGGCGCGCCTTGTCCGATGACGTCTTCCGCGCCGACCTGGACGCGCGCTTGGCCGCCGTCGGCCTGACCCTGCTGGAGAACCCCTACGCCGACCACTTGGCGGTCGGCCTGCGCCGCGAGGTCGAAGACGCCGTGTTCGGCGGCATGGCCAACTGGCTCTCCAACAACCTGGGCCTGCCGCGCGACGGCATCGCCCTGCTGGTGGTGCTCTGGGCGCTGCTGATCCTGCCCAAAAGGGAACGGCAGATCGCGCGGCAATCGCTTGTCGACCTGCCCCAGGGCGACATGTTCGGCGCCGAGAAACCCTTGCCGCGCGGTGAGGAGGTGGCCGCCGGTCTGCCCGAAGTGACCCTGGTGGCCGAGTTCGGCGCGCGTCTGGGCGGCAAGACGCGCATCAATTTCAATCTGGGCATGCTGGCGCGCGCCGGCTTCATCGAGCGGCGCAACAAGCTGGTGCACGAAGGCCCTCTGCTCGATCTGGCCTTCGACTACCAGACCATGGCGCCGCGCATCATCGAGGGCGCCCTGGCCGAACTGCTGGCCCCCAATGCGGCGCCAGCCGATGACGGCAGCGGGGACGAGGTCGCGGATGACGCGACGGGGGGGGCGTTCTGATGTTCCACCTCCAATCCCTCGAACTGGTGCATTGGGATTATTGGCAACGTCTGGCCCTGCCCTTGGACGCAAACATCGTCGGCATCGTCGGCCCCAATGGCTCGGGCAAGACCACCCTGCTCGACGCGCTGCGCACGCTGTTCGCCATCAAGTGTTCCGGCAGGCGCGACTGGAAACACTACGCGCGCCACGCCGACGCGCCCTTCGCCTGGATACGCGCCGTGGTCGGCAACGACAAGGGCGGCGGCCGGCAATACGCCTACCCGTTCTGGCCCCTCACCGATGCCGAGGTCACCCTCGCCTGCCGCATCCGCAAGCAAGGCGGTGACTGGGTGCGGCAATACCTGATCGAGGGGGGCGCCCTGTCCATCGAGGAACTGGAAGCGCGCGCCGCGAGAGGCGGCGGCGAACTCGGCGTCAACGACTACAAGCGTCGTTTGGAATCGGCGGGACTCACCCACGCCATCACCGAGGTGCTGGCGCTGGAACAGGGCGACACCGACAAACTGTGCGAATACTCGCCGACCCAGTTGCTCAAGCTGGTCTTCACCGTATTCGGCGACCAGGCGGTGCTGGACGACTACCAGGCGGCGAAGAACGACCAATCGCTGAGCGAGCGGGAATTGGAGGAAGCCGAACGCAAACTGGCGGCCCTGGAGCATCGCGTCGAAACCGCCAGAACACGCGCCCGCAATCACGAGGAATGGCGCGGATTGACGCAGCATCGCCAAGCCCTGGTCGGCGAGATCCTGCCCCGGCTCAAATTCGCGGAGGTACGCGAATCCATCCAGGGCGGGCGCAACCAGCTCGCCGGCCTCAAACGCCAGGTGCTGGCGACGCGAACCAAGTCCCGACAAGCGACCGAGATACTGGAATCCAGGCGAACGCGATTGGCCCAGGCGGCCAAGGAACGAACAGCCGCCCAGGAAAGCGCCAACGCGCTGCAAGCGGAGTTTCAGACGGCACGCGATGCCGTCGTGGCGAGCGAAACCGTGCTCCAGCAACGGCAGCGGCTCTTGCATCTGGCCAGCCAGGAGGGCGCCGACGTCGGCGAGGCGCTCACCCGCCTGCGCAGAGAGAAACGTGAATTGGAGGATGAAAGGGCGCGTCTGCGGGACCGTCTGCAGAACCTGGAAGACGAGCGGAATCTGTTGCAGGCCGGCCAGCGTCCGACACCGGAATTCGTGCGGCGCTTCCGTGCCGCCCTGGACGAGGCGGGCATTGCCCACCGCTTGCTGGCCGACATCGTCGAGGTGAGCGATCCCGCCTGGCAGGGCGCCGTGGAGGCGCTTCTGGCCGCCTACCGCCACGTCATCCTCATCGACCGCCCGGGCCAGCGGGAACAGGCCTGGCGCCTTGGCGAACGTCTGGGGTACCGCCATTTCGTGGTGGCGGACCTGGCCGAAGCGGCCGCCGCCGATCCGGCCTCCCTGCTGGCGGTGCTGCGCTTCACGCGCGCCGCCCCCGCCTGGATGGCGCAACACCTCAACCGGGTGCTGCGCGTGGCGGATGTGGCGGAAGGCGCGCGTCTGTCCGAGGCGACGGAATGGGTGACGCCCGCCGGCTATCACAAGGAACGCCGCGGCGCCCGCCACCTGGGGCTGGAACGGGGCGATTGGCAGTTCGGCGAGGCGGCGCGCAAGGCACGCCTGGATGCGCTGCGCGAGCAGAACCAGGAGCTGGAAACGAGAATCCAGGACATCGACCGGCTGCTCGTGGAATTGACCCAGCGCATCGCCCCCATGCAGGCGCAACTGGAAGGCTACGACGCGGCCCGGCAACTGATGGCGCGCGAAGCCGAGTTCGACGAGGCGGCGACGCGGCTGCCGCTCGAACAGGCGCGCGCGGGTGAACTCGGCATGCGACTCGCGGAGGCGCGGTCGGCCTTGGAGCGTGCCCGCGAGGCCTGGCACGCGGCCGACACCGGGGTGAGGGATGCGGAGAGAAGCCGGCAAGAGGCGGAGCGGGAACTGATCGAACTGGAAACGCAGAGCCGTTCCCAGCGCGAGGAACAATGCAAGCGATACCAGGTGCTGCGCCAGATCCGGCGCGGCATGCCGCCCGCCTGGCGCAAGCCCGAGGCGCTCTCCGCCCTGGCCCAGGAATTCGATCCCGAAACGGGTCAGGCCGTGATCGCCCAGCGGGTCGCCAGCCAGCGGCTCAAGGACATCGAAACCCAACTCAACCGCGACGACTGGGAAACCGACCCGGTCTGCCTCGCGGTGCGCGACAAGCTGATCGCCGACCTGACCGCCGACCAGGCCGTCGTGGAACAGCGCCGGCGCGACCTGGAACGCGCCAGAAACATCACCTCCGATGCCCGCGCGGCCTACATCGCCAAGCTGCGGGCGACCGTGCGGAGGTATCAGAAGAACATCAGGCAGTTGGGCGAGTTGGCCGGCATCGGCGTCGAATGCGCACCGCCGCATCTTGAAAACGACGACCTGACCCTGGCGCAGGCGGGCCTGGTGGTGCGTTTCGATTTCGACCGCAAGGGCTTCCAGCATTTGAGCGACGGCGAGGCTTCGGGCGGCCAGCAGGTCATGAAATCGCTGATCCTGTTGGTCGGCATGATGATGGATGAGGAGAGGCCCGGCGGCTTCGTGTTCATCGACGAACCCTTCGCCCATCTGGACATCTTCAACATCGACCGGGTCGGCGGCTTTCTCCAGGCCACGCGGGCACAGTACCTGATCACCAGTCCGGTCACCCACAACCTGAACGTGCACGACCCGGCGGAGCTGATCTTGATGACCCGGAAAAAACCACCCGGAGAACGCTGGGCGCCGCCCATCGCCGTGCTCCAGCGCCAGAGCCGCAATCCGTGATCCCGCAGGGTTGGTCCGCGGCCGACGCCGCCGGCATCTCGACCCGCCCGCTGGACGTGGGCGCCGTCTCCACCTTGCGTGGCCGCCGGCTGCGCCGCGCATTCACGGCGAACCCGGCCGGCCTGGACGCATGGCCCGCCGATTGGCGTGGTCTGCTTGGCGAATGGCTGCGCCGGAGCAAAGCACAACGGCGCTGGGACAGCCTGCTCAAGCAAGCCGGCAATGCGCGCTACATCCAGGCCGAAGCCCTGCGCGACGCCCTCCTGGCCGGCGGCTGGATCGAAACGGAGGAGCGCTTCACGGGCGGCCACTGGCGCACGGTGGCGCTGACCTTCCTCGATCCCGGCGCGGCGCGCGCCGCCCTGGGCCTGCCCGACCCCGAGGCCAGGCGGGCGGAATGGGCTGCCGCCCGCGAGACCACGCATCTGCCGGACGAACTGGCCGGACTGGCGACGCAACTGGATGGACTGCCGGCACAACGGGCGCTGGCCCGCCTGGAACTGCTTGCCGCCCTCCACCGCTGGCGCTCGGAAGGCCGTGCCGGCACCTGGCGGGATTTCGCCCAACTCGCGCGCGGCGACACCAAGGCCGTCACCGAAGCGGAAAAAAACTGGCTGGCCGAAGCCCTGGACCTGGAAGCCTGGGGGATATCGGCGCATACCCCGCTGTTGTTCCTGGCCGCGCCCCTGTCCCTCCTCGGCGCGGGCTGGCGTCTGGAGTTGGGCGGACTCCCCGACTTCATCGGCCTCACCCCCGCCGCCATCAACGCCCTCGACAGTCTGCAAGGCGAGATCGGCACATGGCGGTTGGTGGAAAACCGCACCAGCTTTGAACGGGTCGCCGCCCGGCACGGGCATCGGGATGGCGTGGTCTGGTTGCCGGGTTTCGCGCCCTGCTGGTGGAAAACCTGTCTTGCCCGACTCATCGATTTGCGCCCGGCGCCCGCCCTCATCGCCTGCGACCCCGACCCGGCCGGCATCGCCATCGCCCTGGATGCGGCCACACTCTTCACCACGGCCGGGTTGTCCTGGGAACCATGGCGCATGGCCGCGGGTGATCTGGCGGCGCTACCCCGCCGCCTGCCAGTGAGCGAAGCCGACAAACGACAGATCGACACCTTGCTTGCCACCCCGCTTCCTGAAACTCTGCACCAGCTATTACGGTGGATCATCGAGCATGGCGAGAAGGGCGAGCAGGAGGCCCTGCTCTGAACATCGCGATCCGACGCGCGGATCGAATGCTCAAAGATGCATCCAATACTCCCGCATGCGCCGCCGCATCGCAGCGCTCGGGCTCAAGTCCCCTGTCATACGGCCTGGTGACTTGGCGTTACACTCACGCATTCGCCTTTTTGGAGCTCACCATGCCCGACTACGGCAAGCGGAGATGCTCAGACGGCATCCCAACATGGGCAGGATCGGAAGGGCGCCCCGGACCCGGGAAATGCCCGTTCCCGGCACGCCCTTTCTCCTGATCTACCGTCTGACGGCCCACGCGGTCCGCATCGGCCGCGTCCTCCACCACGCCCGCCGCCATCCCTGACCCATGCTCGCCCCCGCCGCCCTCCTCGACCTGGTCGCCCGTTTCCGCGCGCAACTGCCCGACTACAAGCGCGGCCAATACAACGAAACCCAACTGCGGCGCGACTTCCTCGACCCCCTGTTCCGCCTGCTGGGCTGGGACGTGGACAACCGCGCCGGCTACGCCGAGAGCTTCCGCGAGGTGGTGCACGAGGACGCGGTGAAGGTGGGCGGCGCCACCAAGGCGCCGGACTACAGCTTCCGCCTGGGCGGACGCCGGCTGTTCTTCCTGGAAGCCAAGAAGCCCTCGGTCTGCATCAAGGAGGACGTCGCCCCCGCCTACCAGTTGCGCCGCTACGCCTGGTCGGCCGGCCTCCAGCTTTCCATTCTGTCCGACTTCGAGGAGTTCGCCGTCTACGACGGCTCGGTGAAGCCGGGGGCGAAGGACAAGCCCGCCAAGGCCCGGGTGTTCTACTGCACCTTCGAGGACTACGCGGCGAAATGGGACGAGATCGCCGCCCTGTTCGCCAAGGACGCCGTGCTCAAGGGCGGCCTGGAGCGCTTCGTCAAGAAACTGCACGAACAGCTCGCCGCCGCCAGGACCGCCCACGACAAGACCCTGATCCAGCGCCAGTGTGAGGCCACCGACCGGCAAATCGATGCCCTGGTCTACGAACTTTACGGCCTGACGACGGCGGAGATCGCCCTGGTGGAAGGCGGCGCGCCTTGATCCTCCCGGTCATTGCGCCGGCCTCACCGGGAATGCCCGATCGATGCGGGTTTGACGCTATCCTTGCGCGGTTTCCGCAACGAGCATCGCCATGACTCCCCAGCAACTGGTCCAGGACGTCGAACATCTTTTCAGCCTGCCGGACGTGGCCATCCGCATCAACGAGCTGATCGATCAGCCCGATACTTCCGTCAAGGATCTGGTGGAGGTGGTGCAACTGGACGCCGGCATCTCCACCACCGTGCTGCGCCTGGCCAACAGCGCCTGGTATGGGCTGCCCTCGAAGGTGGACAGCATTTCCCGCGCCATCACCCTGATCGGCATGAAGGCCTTGCGCGACCTGGTGCTGTCCACCTCGGTGATCACCACGTTCAAGGGCATTTCCGCGGAATTCGTCGACATGATGGATTTCTGGGACAACAGCGTCACCTGCGGCGTGGTCAGCCGCAACCTGGCGGTGAAATGCGGCGTGCGCGAATCCGAGCGCATGTTCCTGGCCGGATTGCTGCACAAGGTGGGACGCCTGGTGTTCTACGCCAGCCGGCCGGTGCAGTACCGCCAGGTCCTGCAGGAAAAGGATTACGGCGAGGCGGCCGTCATCGCGGCGGAACGCGCGGTGTTCGGCTTCACCTACGCCGAACTGGGCGCGGCGCTGATGCGCGCCTGGCGGCTGCCGGAGTCGCTGGACGAGCTCATCGCCCATCAACTGCGTCCCGGCGAGGCGCCGCGCTATCCGCGGGAGGCGGCCATCGTCCACGTCGCGGCGGACATCGCCTTCCACATGTCGCCGGACATCAAGGCCCGCTTCGAACTGGGCGAATACAGCCTGACCTTCGACGAGGCGGCCTGGCAGTGCCTGGGCCTGGAGCGGAGCCTGCTCACCGAGATCATGCAGACCTCCCTGATCCAGTCCTTCGAGCTGCTGGAAATCGTCAACCCGCGCGCCTGCGCGTGAGCGCGGGCCAGGCCCATCCACCCGCACACGCTTTCCGATGAACCACGATCCTGCGCGCGGCGCCCCGCGCGAGTAACGGCGACATGGCTGAACATCCCGAAGGCATCCGCCTGTCCAAGCTGATGTCCGAGCGCGGCCTGTGCTCGCGGCGCGAGGCGGACGCCTACATCGAACAGGGCCTGGTGTTCGTGGACGGCCAGCGCATCTCCGAACTGGGCACGCGCGTGGACCCCGACTGCCGGATTCATCTGGCCCAGCAGGCCCGCAAACAGCAGGAACAGCGCGTCACCGTGCTGCTGCACAAACCCATCGGCTACGTCTCCGGCCAGCCGGAACCCGGCTACCAGCCCGCCGTCACCCTGATCCGCGAGGACACCCGCTGGGCGGAGGACCGCGGCGCGCGCTTCTCTCCCGCCATGCTCAAGGGCCTGGCCCCGGCCGGCCGGCTGGACATCGACTCCACCGGCCTGCTGGTGCTGACGCAGGACGGCCGCATCGCCAAGCAGCTCATCGGCGACGACTCGGAGGTCGAAAAGGAATACCTGGTGCGGGTCTCCGGTCAGCTTTCCGAATCCGCTTTCAAGCTGCTCAACCACGGTCTCGAACTGGACGGCCGCAAGCTGCGTCCGGCGCGGGTGAGCTGGCAGAACGAGGACCAGTTGCGCTTCATCCTCAAGGAGGGCCGCAAGCGCCAGATCCGCCGCATGTGCGAGCTGGT
>JBBIPL010000037.1:0-19668 GCA_037442845.1 Hydrogenophilales bacterium
CTTTTCCCTTTTCCCTTTTCCCTTTTCCCTTTTCCCATCAAACATTTTCTGGAGCAATGCATGGCACTCGATCTTGAAGAACAGGAAAAATTGGACGATGCGAAAGCCTGGTGGAAGCAGCACGGCAACAAGGTCATCTGGGGCGTGACGCTCTTCCTGGTGGCGGTGGCCGGCTGGCGCGCCTGGGAGACCTGGCAGCGCAATCAGGCGGCGTCGGCTTCCATGCTGTTCGACCAGGCCGTGCAGGCCGTCAGTCGCGGCGACGCGAAGGCAGCCAAGGATGCGGCCGCGCAGATCATGGAGACGCACGCCCGCAGCGCTTACGCGACGCCCGCGGCCTGGCTGGCCGGGCACATCAATTACGAGGCTGGCGACCTGAAAAGCGCGCGCGCCCAATATGAGTACGCCATGCAACATGCCCGCGACGACGGCGCGCGCCAGTTGGCGCGCTTGCGCCTGGCCGGCCTGCTGTTCGAGCAAAAGGAACTGGAGGCCGCCCTGAAACAGTTGGAGGGCGCCTTCGACCCGGCTTTTCAGGGTCTGGAAGGCCAGTTGCGCGGCGACATCCTGGCGGCCCAGGGCAAGACCGCCGAGGCGCGCGAAACCTACAAGCGGGCGCTGGAAAAACTGGGCGACGACAGCCCGCTGAAGCCCCTGGTGGAAATCCGCCTGGACGGTTTGGGAGGCTGAGGTGCGCACATTTCCTTCGACGCTGCTGGCGCTCGGCCTGGCGATCTCGCTGTCCGGCTGTTCCTGGTTCGGCGACTGGTTCGGCCCCTCGACGCCGGTCGTCAAGCCGGCCCCGCTGCCGGACTTCAAGGCCGTCGCCAGCCTGGAGCGGGCCTGGGACGCCCGCGTCGGCGAAGCCGGCGCCTACGAGTTCTCGCCTGGCACCGATGGCCAGGCGATCTACGCGGCCGGCCGCGACGGCCGCATCGTCAAGCTGGATATCGCCAGCGGCCGCGAAATCTGGCGGATCGACGCGGCACGGACGCTTTCCTCCGGCGTCGGCGTCGGCGAGGGCCTGGTGCTGGTGGGCACGCCCAAGGGCGAGTTGCTCGCCTTCAGGAGCGCGGACGGCGCGCGCGCCTGGACGGCGATGCTCTCCGGAGAACTGCTGACGCCCGCGGAAGCGGCCAACGGCCTGGTCGCCGCGCGCACCAACGACGGGCGCATCGATCTGCTCGATGCCGTCACCGGCAAGGCGCGCTGGAGCACGACGCGCAGCCTGCCCACCTTGATCCTGCGCGAGCAAAGCCATTTGCTGCTGGGCGTCAACGCCGTCTACGCCGGCCACGCCGGCGGCCGGCTGAGCGCGCTGACCCTGAACAACGGCGCGCCGCAATGGGAAGCCAACGTCGCCCTGCCGCGCGGCGCCACCGAGCTGGAGCGCATCGCCGACGTCACCGGCACCCTGGCCATGGATGACCGCCGCGTCTGCGCCGCCGCCTACCAGGGTCGCGTGGCCTGCTTCGACCGCGCCAACGGCAACACCCTCTGGGCGCGCGACACCTCCAGCACCGGCGGCGTCGATCTCGACGAGCGCCAGCTCTACGTGGTCGATGCCAGCGACAGCGTCGCCGCCTTCGACAAGAACCGCGGCAACAACCCCTGGAAGCAGGATAAGCTGCGCGACCGCAAGCTTTCGAGTCCGGTGGCCGTGGGCGGCAGGTATGTGGCGGTGGGCGACTACCAGGGCCACGTCCACCTGATCCAGGCCGAGGACGGTGCCTTCGCGGCCCGCGCCGCCACCGATGGCAGCCCCATCAAGGGTGTCATGCTGCCCCTCAAGTCCGGCCTGGTGGTGCAGACCGCGAACGGCGGGGTGTATGCGCTCAGGATTGGCCAGTAGCTGGTAGTCTGTGGCTTGTAGCTGCATGCATGCGCGCCTGCGGCGCGGAAACCTCCAGCTACCCGCTACCGGCTGCAAGCCACCCGCTCAAAAATGAAACCCACCATCGTCCTGGTCGGCCGGCCCAACGTCGGCAAGTCCACCCTGTTCAACCGGCTCACCAAGACGCGAGACGCGCTCGTGCATGACCTGCCGGGCCTGACCCGCGACCGCCACTACGGCCACGGCCGCGTCGGCGCCAAGCCCTTCCTGGTGGTGGATACCGGCGGCTTCGAGCCGGTCGCGGACAGCGGCATCCTCGCCGAGATGGCCAAGCAGACCCTGCAGGCCGTGGCGGAGGGCGATGCCGTCATCTTCCTGGTGGACGGCCGTTCCGGCCTGGCGCCGCAGGACAAGATCATCGCCGACAGGCTGCGCCGCACCGGCCGCCCGGTGGTGGTGGCGGTGAACAAGACCGAGGGCATGAACGCCGGCGTGGTCACCGCCGAATTCCACGAACTCGGCCTGGGCCAGCCGGTGGCGGTGTCCGGCGCGCACGGCGAGGGCGTGCGCGAACTCATCGAGCTGGTCATGGAGCCCTTCGAGGTGGAACCCGAGGCGGCCCGCGACGACGAGCATCCCAAGATCGCCATCGTCGGCCGCCCCAACGTCGGCAAGTCCACCCTGGTCAACACCTTCGTCGGCGAGGAGCGCGTCATCGCCTTCGACAAGCCCGGCACCACGCGCGATTCCATCTACGTCGACTTCGAGCGCAACGGCCGGCCCTACACCCTCATCGACACCGCCGGCGTGCGGCGCAAGGGCCGGGTGACGGAAGCCATCGAGAAGTTCTCGGTCATCAAGACCCTGCAAGCCATCGAGGATGCCAACGTGGTGGTGCTGGTGCTCGACGCGCGCCAGGAAATCTCCGACCAGGACGCCCACCTCGCCGGCTTCATCCTGGAAGCCGGCCGCGCCCTGGTGGTGGCCATCAACAAGTGGGACGACCTGGACAACTACCAGCGCGAGCAGATCAAGCGCGAACTGGACCGCAAGCTGGACTTCCTCACCTTCGCCCGCTTCCACTTCATCTCGGCGCTGAAGGGCGCCGGCGTCGGCGGCGTGCTGAAATCCGTGGACGAGGCCTATGCCGCCGCCATGGCCAAGCTCTCCACCCCGCGCCTCACCCGCGTGCTGCAGGAAGCGGTCACCCAACACCAGCCGCCGCGCGCCGGCAACTTCCGGCCCAAGCCCAAGTACGCCCATCAGGGCGGCAACAACCCGCCCATCATCGTCATCCACGGCAACCACCTGGAAGGCATGCCCGACGCCTACAAGCGCTACCTGGAAAACGTCTTCCGCACCGCCTTCAACCTGCAGGGCACGCCCCTGCGCGTGGACTTCAAGGCCAATTACAACCCCTTCGAGAAGCGCGAGACCTCAAACCTGACCCCGCGCCAGAAACGCACCGCCGAGCGGCAAGAGAAGCGGCGGCCGCGGCATACCAGGGAAGCCAGGCCCAAGGCGCGTTGAGGCGGGCGCGCGGACCGGGGCGCGATGCCCCTATGGGCCACGGTAACCGTGGTACGTCCCCGCTATTCTTACGCTCTCCCACATCAGGCGTGGGCGACGGGGCATGCTGGGTCTCCGGCGGCGGGGACTTCCAAGGCTAGCAGGAAATCGTGGTCTGTCCCCTTTTTACACCCTTTTTACGAAGGCGGGATTCGCGCCAGACTGTCCGCCGCCAGCCGCGCCCCGTCCCAGGTCCGCAGGCCGGGCGCGAAGGCTTGCGCGGCCTGGCGATAGTCCGGAGTCGCCAGCACCTCGGCCACTGCCCGCACGAGCGCGCCCATGCCTTGCCGGCGCAGCCATTTGAGGGTCATGGCGCGGCCCAGCCCCAGTTGGCGGATGCGCTTGCCGCCGTAATGCTGCTCCGCGTGGGTGGCCACCACCACGCAGGGCAGGCCGTGCGCCAGCGCCTGGTAGAGGGTGCCGTTGCCGCCGTGGCAGCAGACCAGATCGCAGCGCGGCAGCAGCAGGTCGGTGTTGACGTATTGCTCCAGGAACACCCCCGGCGGCGTGCGGATTGCCGACAAATCGGCGGCGCCGGCGGCCACCACCACCTGCACGCCGCGTTCGCTCAAGGGTTCGAGCTGGGCCACCAGTTCCTCCAGGCCCTCGCTACCCAGGGTGAAGTAGGCGGTGGGGCGGCCGGCATCCAGGCGATCCAGACAGGCCGGCGGCGGCAGGGTATTGCGCCAGGTCATGGGGCCGATGAAGCGGGCATGGTTGGGCAGGCGGCTGACGGGATTGAACTCGGGCACGTCGGCGAGGAAGCTGAGGTCTCCCTCCTCGTGTTCGTAGGCATAGAGGCGGGACAAGCCCATGCGCCGGCGCACCCGGTTCAGCCCGCCCATCACCAGGCGGTCGTAGACCTGGCGCTCGATGGCGTTTTCCAGCCGGTCGGCCAGGGCGAGACCGGGAATCGGCCGGCCGCCGGCGAGTTGCACGTAACTGAAGAAGGGAATGGCGCGGTAGTTGCTCATGTGCGCGTTGAGCACCGCCGCGCTGGGAATGCCGGCCCGCTGCGCGGAGCTGCGCGCGGTGGGGCGGTTGTCGATCAACACCCGGTCGGGCCGGAACTCCTTGTAGAGGGCCAGTTCCGCGGCGATGAAGGTTTCCAGTTCCTCTTCCCGATAAAGCTCCCACAGCTTTTGCGTGCGCACCGCGTGCACCACCCGCTCCACCGTGATGTAGGGCAACTCGCGGGTGGCGAAGCCGTCCCAGCCCGCTACCTGGAGATACTTGCCATACCCGGCGAACAACACCTCGTGCCCGCGCTCGCGCAAGACCTTGGCGATCTCCAGCAGGCGGGAGACGTGCGCCAGGGCATGCGCGTTGGGCAGGGCGACGAAGCGCATGGCGCGCGGCCTAGGGCTTCGCTCCAAGGCTCGCGAGCAGGGTCTTCGCTTCCTTCGCCTGCTCGCTGTTGGGCGCCTGCTTCAGCAGGGCCTGCAACACCTTGATGGCCTCGCCGCGGCGGTCCTGCTTGGCCAGCAACTGGCCCAGGTGCAACTGGATCTGCGGATCCCCCGGCGCCAGTTCGGCGGCCTCGCGCAGCAGGGCAAGGGCGCCCCGATCATCACCCCGCTTGAGCAACAACATGCCCAGGGTGTCCTTGACGTAGGGATCGCGCGGCGCGAGGGTCTGCGCGTGCTGGGCGTGCTTGATGGCCTGGTTGAGATCCTTGTCCTGGCCCAGCCAGGCCAAATTGTTGAGCGCCGGCACATGGTTGGGATAGCGCTCGACGATGCGGGCGTAGACCGCGCGCGCCTCCTCGTTGCGCTTCAGGCCCAGGTAGGCGCCGGCCTGGTGCATGAGCATGGCGAGGTCGTCGGGGTGGCTCTTGAGCCAGTCGCGCATGCCGGCCAGGGCCGCGTCATGTTTCTTCTGCGCCCATTGCGCGCGCACCAGCAGGATGGCCAGTTCGCTGCCGGGATTCTTCTTGAGGGCGGCGGCCAGACTCTTTTCCGCGCCGGCGTAGTCGCCGGTGCCGAGGGCGAACCAGCCTTCCAGGCCGAGCACCTCGGCGTGCTCGCCGAAATCCTGGCGCAGCTTGGCAAGCGCCTTGCGCGCGGCGTCGAGCTTTTTCTCCTGCACCAGCATCTTGACTTCGCCCACCCGCGCCGGCAGGTAGCGCGGCGCCAGCTTGAGGGACTGTTCCAGGGCCTTGCGCGCGGCGGCGACGTTGCCGGTCCGGGCCAGGGCGTCGCCATGATAGAAGTGGGCCGGCCCCGACTTGGGCGCCAGCTTCGCCCATTGCTCGAAGGTCTTGCGCGCGGAAATCACATCACCCTGGCGCATCAAGGCCTTGCCGCGCAACTCCAGCAGGATGGGCTGGCGCGCCAGTTGCGCATCGGACAGGTTCTGGCTGAGTTCCAGCACCTGCGGCAGCCGGCCGGCGCGCAGATGTTCCAAGGCCAGGCGGGCGCGGATGCCCAGGGCCTCCGGGTTGGCGCGCATGGCCTGGTCCAGCAGGGGCTGCACGGCGCCGGCGTTGCCCAGCCGCGTTTCCAGTTCCGCCAGCAGCAGCACCGCCTCCTCGTCGCCGGGGTTGGCCTTGACGAAGGGCGTGAGCAGCTCGCGGGCGCGTTTGACGTCGCCCTTGAGGGCTTCCAGCTTGGCCAGGTTGCGTGTGGCGCTGGGTTCGCCGGGCTTCAGGCGCAGCGCCTTCTCCAGTTCCGGCTTGGCCTTGTCCCCTTGCCCGGCCATCAGGTAGCCGGCGGCCAGCAGGTTGAGGGGGTCCACCTTGTCGGGATGCGCGGCATGCAGCTTTTTCGCCAGTTCCACGGCCTTGAGCGGCTGCTTGTTGCGCAGGGCGTCGACCGCCAGGAGGAATTCGGCGGTATAGGCGTCGCCGGCCGGGCCGCCCGCCGGGGACTGGCCCGCGAGCAGCTTGGCCAGCATGAGCTGGTTCTTCGCCTCGGCGGAATCCGGCTGCAGGCTCACCAGCCGGGTAGCGTATTCGAGGGCGCCCGTGCGGTCGCCTTCCATGAGGGCGACGCTGGTGAGCATGCTCAGCAGGTTGGTATCCTTGGGCGAGGCCGAGAGGGCGCTGTTGAGGGTTTCCCGCGCCGCGTCGAACTCGGAGCGGGTCATCTGGATGCCGGCCAGCAGGCGCTTGGCCATCAGCGAACCGGGTGCGTCGGCGCTCAGGCCCTGGGCCAGGGAGAGGGCCTTCTCGTTTTGCCCCAGATGGTGGTAGGAAGCCGCCAGGTAGAGCCGGTTCATGCCATTGTTGGGGTCTCCCTGCCTGCTCACCTCGAAGGCTTCGGCGGCCTGGGTGTATTGCTGGCGCGCATAATGGATACGGCCCTGTACGTAGCTGACATAGGGATGCTTGGCGAAGCCCTGCTTGTTCAGCGCCTCGATGTCCTTCGCGGCCTCGTCCAGCTTGTTCAGCTGGACCAGCAGCAGGCCGCGCTTGGCGTTGTCCAGCGTGGCGATGGGCCGGTTCTTGATGGCGTGGCCATAGGCTTCCACCGCCTTGGCCAGCTGGCCCCGGGCCTGCTCGATATCGCCCAGGGCGCTCCAGGCCTCGGGCATCTTCGGGTCCGCCTGGAGGGCCTTGTCCACCCATTGCCGCGCCTCGTCGAACTCTCGCTTGACGCCGTGCAGGGCCGCCATGCCGTGCAGGGCGGCGGTGGAGGCGGGGTCCACTTCCAGCGCCTGCGTCAGGTTGGTTTTCGCCAGGTCGAGCTGGTTCTTCAGGATGAAGGCCTGGCCGCGCAGGGCGATGAGGGTCGCCTTGTTCTTCGCGGTGGGCAGATCGAGGATTTTTTCGGTTTCCTTCAGCACCTTGTCGATCTCGCCCTGGGCGAGCAGCGCCCGGGCCAGGAACGGCTGCGCCTCGGAACGGGAAAAACCCAGTTCCACGGCTTTGCGGGCTTCCTTTTCCGCCGTGGCGCCATCGCCCAGATCGAGGGCCACTTGCGCGCGCAACCAGCGACCCTGGGCAAAACCTGGATTCTTTTCGACAGCGTTGGCGATTTCGATGGACGCGGCGCGCAGGTCGCCCTGGCCGATCAACTCCTGCGCCTTGGCGATGTGTTCCTCGGGGCTGAGGTTGCGCCCGCAGCCCAGCATTCCGCTCAGCAGGATCGCCGTCAACAGGCTGGAAAACGCGATGCCTCGGATGGGGGACATGAATGTATTCCTCGTGCGGTAGGGTTTGATGTTCTCGCCGTGGCCTGGCTCGCGCCGATACGACGCGCGCATGAGCCACGGTTCAGTTGGTAATAACGGCGTCGGATTGGGAAAACACAGGGTGACGCTCGATCCGGCGTTGCGCGCCGTCTTCTCCCGTATCGTTCTTCCTCGTCCTGACGGGCATTGTAGAGAGCCCCGCAGGGCTTATCCAGCCCGCGCGGACGAACGTCCCTGCCATGCCCCCGCATTGGTGACCAACTCCCATACCGGGGGCGCGACTTGATGGATATTGTCGGCGGCGTCAGCCAGGGGGATCAGGCAGGGCACGCGCAGGCCGTGGTAGTTCACGTCCGGGCCGATGCGTTCGTAGAGCACGCCGAAGCGGGAAAGCAGGCGCAGCAGGGCGGGTTCCATGACGGCATAGCAGTGGCTGACGCCGTGTTCGTGGGCCATGCCCAGGATCGCCGCCATCAGCCCCAGGGAAATGTGGTTGAGGACGCGACGCTCGTCCTCCTCGAAATAAATCTCGATGTCTTCGGCGACGCCCGCCAGGGTGCCGGCTTCGCCGATCCGCCGCTTGAACACCTTGGATACCGCGAAGCGGGAGATTTCCCCCAGGCGGAGACGCAGATCGGCGTCGGTCACCGGCTTGTCCAGACAGCAATGGCTCTCGATGGGGTAGATCGCTTGCGGCGAACGGCGATCGGGCAGGATCAGCCGGGTGGTGGCGGCGTAGACGCCGGTGCGGCGGTGACGCACCAGATAGTGGTCGGAACGCGCGTCGAATTCGTCCTTTTCCATGCAAATGCGGCCATTGCCGGGAAAATTCTGGCAGATGCAGCGGTCAGGGGGCTCGAAGCCGGTCTCCAGAACGTACACCTGATAGCGCAATTGATAGACCTGATGGCGCAACTCCTCGGTGTCGGCGTGGATCAGCTCGAAAAATTCGTTGAAGGCCTCCCTCAGTCCCAGCGTCATGCGCAATCCCTTCGAATAGGCGGGGTCGGGCGGATTACATCATGGACGGACGGCGTTGTCCGCCATTCCCAGCATCTTGCCGGCCACGGCGATGGCCAGGCGGTTGAGCGGGTGCCGGTTGCCGCCCGGTCGCCAGGTGTGGCCAAGCTTGTTGCGGTAGGCATCGAACTGCACCGCGTGCGGCGCGGCGAGCACGCGACCGCGGCCGAGCAGGATCTTCAGTGCCTCGCAGCCCGCCACCCCGGCGCACAGGGAGCAGGCCATGACGGTGGAGGGACCGCGGCGTTCGGCCAGATTCACGCGCGAGCGATCCGCCAGATAATGGCGATGCAGGGCGTTGGGCGCCAGGCCGACGAGGAAACGAACGGCCTTTTCCAATTCCGGCCGGCCCCCCCACTGGAAATAGTTCGCGAAGCTCATGCCGCCGGGCAGAAAATTGACCAGCGCGGCGCTCATGCCCAGGGGGGCGACGGTGATAGCGGGTATGCCGCGCGCGTGGCAATGCGCGAAGACCATTTCCCGCGCCGGGAAGGCGAAGAAATCGAGGCCGTCGACGTAGAGATCGACGTCGCGGAAGAAATCTTCCAGGTTGTCGGCGCGCACGCCTTGCGGGAACAGGCGGAGGTCGAGTTCGGGGTTGATCTGGCGGGCCTGTTCGGCCAGGACCTCCACCTTGGCCCGGTCGATGGAAGCCATGCCGGCGCCGGCCTGGCGGTTGAAGTTGGCCAGTTCGAAGGTGTCAAGATCGGCGATGTTGAATTTCCCGACGCCCAGGCGGGCGAGGGTGAGCAGATGGAAGCCGCCCACCCCGCCCATGCCGGCAATGGCCACCCGCTTGCCGCGCAGGCGCGCCTGCTCGGCTTCGGTCACCCAGCCGATGTTGCGCGAAAAGGCGAGAGCGTAGGCAAACGCAGACAAGACAGGTCCTCCGGCACTGGGGGAGTGAACTCACGGATGCGATAAGCGCTTGATGATGGTCTCCTCTTCCTCGGGCGCGAGGAAGTAGGGGTACAGGGTCTTTTCCTGCCGATTCTGGCTGGCGCGCCCGCCAAACTCCCGGATCATGCGCTCGGCCAGCGAGGCATCGAGCCGCAACAGCATGGCGGGCGCGCCCACCCGCGTGCACAGGCGCTCGGGGCCGCACACTTCGAACCCCAGCATGCGCTCGTAGAAACTAACATGGCTGGGATTCACTTCGATGAGGAAGTCGGTATAGCCCCAGATGCGATGGGCATATAGGTAGGCGATATGAAAGAGCCCGGCCATCATGCGCTTGGAGGCACGCCTGGAATCGATGGCCAGCTTGGTGAACTCGCAGACCAGACTGCCCGGTCGGTTCCGATATACATCGACCTCCGCCTTGTACAACTCGTCTGCGAACAGGCCGGACCCCGTGTCGAAGCCCACGGACAGGGTACCCACCACTTCCTCGTCCTTGTAGGTGGCCAGGGTGATGCGTTCCGGGCTTGCGGGATGCCCATTGGTCCCGGCGGTGACATAACCCTTTTCGCCATAGCGCTTTTCCACCAGGAAGCGCGCATCCCGCGCCCTCTTCTCGTCATGCGCCAGACGAATCTTGAAAGCATCGCGGCGGACATGCTCGCTGACGGCGTCGGTCACGAAACTGTTTTGCGGACCCACGACCCCCGCGTTCTTCAATCGCGCCTGCTGCACCTCGACTATGGTCTTGGCCCATTGCCGGCTGCCCATGCGCAAATGCTCGAATAATCCCACTCAACCCCCTCTACACCCGACCAGCACGGACAGGTCCAAACGACTTTGCATTCAAAATACCGGTCAATCAGCCACCGCGCATCTCTATCGGCCTGTGCGCGCACCATCTTGAATGGACGGACAGACCAGCCCTAATCATCTGCTCTCTATAGCCAAAGTCTAGCCCCCCCTCCATTACAATTCGCGACCATGAAGATCGAACTCGTCTCCACGGAGGATCGCGGCCGCTATCTGGTCAGCCATCCGCGCGACATCGAGCGTTTTCTGACCGAGGTGATGCACGGCAAGACCCTGGTCGCCCTGTACGCCGAGAACGGCAAGGACTTCGTGCTTTCCACCGTGCTGGGCATGGACGAGCGGCAGGGCTGCGTTTTTCTCGAGCAGGGCGTCGATGCCCGCATGAACGCGAAGCTGCTGGCCGGCAAACTGTACACGGTGGCCACCACGCACGACCAGGTGCACATCCAGTTCTCCGGCGAGCGTCTGGAGGAGACCCCGGTGGACGGCAAGCCGGCCTTCAAGGTGCCCATGCCGCGCGAAATGCTGCGCCTGCAACGACGCGAGTACTACCGCCTGAGCACTTCCATACTCAATCCGGTGAAATGCCTGGTCAACACCGAGGCAGGCCTCTTGGAAACCGTGGTGGTGGACATCAGCGTCGGCGGCGTCGGCATCCTCGCCTACCAGCAGGAGGGCCGCCTGACGGCCGGGGAAACCTACCACGGCTGCCGCATCGCCCTGCCGGGCACCGGGGAGTTCGCCCTCAGCCTGGCGGTGCGCACCACCTTCGACGTCACCCTGAAGAACGGCCGCCTGACCCACCGCGCCGGCTGCGAATTCATCGACCTGCCGCCGAGCATCGAAACCGTCATCCAGCGCTACATCATCCAGGTCGAACGCGAGCGGCGGAATCGCTATCTGTAAACAGGCGGGCAACAAGCGAGGGCTGGATCAGCCGCGGGCGTAATCCGCCGGATGCGCACTCTCAGGCCTCGCCCCGCGCCAGCCAGCGCGCCGCGTCCAGGGCGAAGTAGCTGAGCACCGCATCGGCGCCGGCGCGCTTGAAGCCGAGCAGGCTTTCCAGCACGCAGGCTTGTTCGTCCAGCCAGCCGTTTTGCGCGGCGGCCTTGAGCATGGCGTACTCGCCGCTCACCTGGTAGACGAAGGTGGGGGCCCGGTAGGTGTCCTTCACGCGGCGGACGATGTCGATATAGGGCATGCCGGGCTTGATCATCACCATGTCGGCGCCTTCCTGCAGGTCCAGGCCCACTTCCCACAGCGCCTCGTCGGAGTTGGCCGGGTCCATCTGGTAGGTGTACTTGTTGCCCTTGCCCAGGTTGGCGGCGGAACCGACCGCGTCGCGGAAGGGGCCGTAGAAGCTGGAGGCGTATTTGGCCGAGTAGGCGAGGATGCGGGTGTGGATGAAGCCGGCGGCGTCCAGGGTGTCGCGCACGGCGTGGATGCGGCCGTCCATCATGTCCGAGGGCGCGACCACGTCGGCCCCGGCGGCGGCATGGGTTTCCGCCTGGCGCGTGAGCACGGCGATGGTCTCATCGTTGAGCACGTAGCCGCGCGGGTCGTCGGGGTCGATGAGGCCGTCCTGGCCGTGGCTGGTGTAGGGGTCCAGGGCGATGTCGGTGATCACGCCCAGTTCCGGGAAGCGCGCCTTGAGGCCTGCCACGGCGCGCGGCACCAGGCCTTTCGGGTTGTAGGCCTCGGCGGCGTCCAGGCTCTTGAACTGGGCATCGACCACCGGGAACAGGGCCAGGGCCGGCACGCCCAGCTTCAGGCAGTCCTCGGCGACGGCGTACAGCCGGTCCAGGCTCATGCGCCGCACGCCGGGCATGGAGGCGACGTCCTCGACCCGGTTCTCGCCGTCCAGCACGAACACCGGCAGGATCAGGTCGGCGGCGGTCAGGCTGTGCTCGCGCATCAGCCGGCGGGAAAAGTCATCCCGGCGCATGCGTCGCATGCGTTTGCGGGGAAAGCTGGACAGGTCGAACATGAAAGCGGTCTCCATCATCCGAAAGTTAGGGGCGGGGCCCTTGCTGCTCAGTCGAGGTCTCTGACGTCATTCCCGCGCACGCGGGAATCCAATTGCTGGATGTTCTGGATGCCCGCCTTCGCGGGCATGACGTCTGCACTGAACGACATTGGCGGCGAGGCCTGGATTGTTATGGATTCCCCCGTGCGGGGGAATGACGACAGTGAATTTTTCCGGTTTTCCGGGAGGACACGCGCCAGTGCGCCCCTGTCCACCAGCCTTGCCCGAGTTTTTCACTCAAGCTTGGGAACCAATGCCCCGTGCGTCGGCTCTGCTCACACAGACGAGTCGCTTCGTCTCCCGCTTCTCCTCCCTGAGCGGGTGCCTTAATGCAACATTAAGGCGATGTTTGCCCGGCTCCCTCCCCTTGAGCCGGGTTTTTTTTGGGCACGCCCAGCCAGTCGCGCAGGATCGCCTCCGCCTCTTCGGCGCCGTCGCGCTTGAGGCTGGAAAACAACTGCACCGTGGCGTTCAGGCCCATTTCCGCGAGATCCGCGCGCACCCGCCGCAGGGTTTGCTGCCCGGCGCCGCGCGCCAGCTTGTCGGACTTGGAAAGCAGCACGTGCACCGGCTTGCCGGCGGGCCGAAACCACTCCAGCAGGGAACGATCCAGTTCGGTCAGCGGATGGCGGCAATCCATGATGAGGACGAGTCCGGCCAGTTGCGGCCGGTCCGCCAGGTAGCCGCCGATGAGGGCCTGCCAGACGTGCTTCTGGTCCTTGGGCGCGCGGGCGAAGCCGTAGCCGGGCAAATCCACCAGGAAACGGCCGGTCTCCACGCGGAAGAAGTTCAGATGTTGGGTGCGGCCGGGCATCTTGCTGACGAAGGCCAGGCGCTTGTGGTTGCACAACGTGTTGATGGCGCTGGACTTGCCGGCGTTGGAACGTCCGGCGAAAGCGACCTCGGCCAGGCTGTCGGCGGGCAGGTCGCGCACGCCGGCGACGGTGATGTAAAAACTGGCGTTGAGCATGGCGCTGAAGTCCGACGGTGAGGGAGCCTGCTCAAAAGGCTGGCACTATAGCAAACGGGTCGTTAAAATGCCGCGATTTTCCCTTGCTGTCATCCTGGATTTAAGGAGTCTTGCATGAAATCCTCCGCGCTGTTGACCGGCCTGCTGTTCGCCGCGACTTCCTGGGCCATCCCCGCGCAGGCCGCCACCGCCAAGGGTGACCCGGCCAAGGCGCAGAAACTGGTAAACGATGTCTGCGGCGCCTGCCACGGCGCCGACGGCAACAGCACCTCGCCCGCCTACCCCAACCTTTCCGGCCAGAGCCCCGAGTACCTGTTCAAGCAGCTCGTCGAGTTCAAGTCGGGCGCGCGCAAGAACGCCATCATGGCGCCCAACGTGACCAAGCTGTCCGAGGACGACATGCACAATCTGGCCGCCTACTACGCCGCCCAGCAGCCGAAACCGCGTCTGGCCAAGGATGCGGCGCTGGTGGCGGAAGGCCAGAAGATCTACAAGGGCGGCAACGCCGGCAGCGGCGTGCCCGCCTGCGCCTCCTGCCACGGTCCCGCCGGCGCCGGCATCCCCTCGATGTTCCCGCGTCTGGCCGGCCAGCACGGCAAGTATGTGCTGTCCCAGCTGAAAAACTTCCGCAGCGGTGACCGCGCCAATGACGGCGGCAAGATGATGCAGGTCATCGCCCGCAAGATGACCGACCAGGAAATGAAGGCGGTGGCCGAGTACATCTCCGGTCTGCGCTGATTCGTTTTGCACTCCAAACGGCCCGCGTTGCGGGCCGTTTTCTTTTCCGGACATGCTCGCCGACCTCAACCCCCAGCAGCGCGCAGCCGTGCAGTACCTGGACGGCCCCCTGCTGGTGCTGGCCGGGGCGGGCTCGGGCAAGACCCGGGTGATCACGCGCAAGATCGCCTGGCTGGTGAACCAGTGCGGCATCGAAGCCCGGCATGTCGCCGCCATCACCTTCACCAACAAGGCGGCGCGCGAGATGCGCGAGCGCGTCGGCGAGCTGCTGCCGGGCAAACGGGGGCATGGCCTCACCGTCTCCACCTTCCACGCCCTGGGCCTTTCCATCCTGCGCGCCGAAGCCGGAAGGCTGGGCTACAAGCCGCGTTTCTCGGTGCTGGACACCGCCGACACGCAGCAGATCCTGTCCGATATCCTGAAGAACCCGGACAAGGCCGGCCTGCGCCAGGCCGTCGCCATCATCTCGCACTGGAAGAATGTCCTGCTCGACCCCGCGGCCGCGCGGCAAGCCGCCGGCGACGAAGGCGAGCGCCAGGCGGCCGCGGCCTACCAGGCCTACCAGGACACCCTGCGCGCCTACCAGGCCATGGATTTCGACGATCTCATCCGCCTGCCGGTCGGCCTCTTCCGCGAGCACCCGGAGGTGCTGGCCACCTGGCAGGGCCGGCTGCGCTACCTACTCGTCGACGAATATCAGGACACCAATGGCGCCCAGTACGAGTTCCTCAAACTGCTGGCCGGCCCCATGGGCCGCTTCACCGCCGTGGGCGACGACGACCAGGCCATCTACGCCTGGCGCGGCGCCGACGTGGAGAACCTGTGCCGGCTGCAAGAGGACTGGCCGCGCCTGAAGATCATCCCGCTGACGCAGAACTATCGTTCCAGCCAGCGCATCCTGCGCGCCGCCAACAGCGTCATCCGCAACAACCCGCGGCTCTCCGACAAGAACTTGTGGAGCGAGCTGGGCGTCGGCGAGCACGTCGAACTGGTGGAATGCCGCGACGACCGCCACGAAGCGGAAAGCGTGGTGATGCGCATCTCCGCGCACAAGTTCGAGCACCGCACCCGCTTCGCCGACTACGCCATCCTCTATCGCGGCAACCATCAGGCGAGGCTGTTCGAAGAGGCCCTGCGCGAGGCGAAAATGCCCTACCAGATCTCCGGCGGCCAATCCTTCTTCGACCGCGCCGAGATCAAGGACCTCACCGCCTACCTGCGCCTGATCGCCAACCAGGACGACGATCCCGCCTTCATCCGCGCCGCCACCACGCCGCGCCGCGGCATCGGGCCGGGCACCCTGGAAAAGCTCGGCGAACAGGCTGGAAAACGCCATGTCAGCCTGTTCGCCGCCGCTTTCGAGGCCGGCTTGCAGCCCCTGCTGCCGGCGCGGCAACTGGAGCCGCTGCTGGAGTTCTGCGCCTTCATCCAGCGCATCGCCGATCGCGCCGAGAAGGAACCCGCCGGCCGCCTGCTCGAGGAACTGCTGGCCGCGATCCGCTACGAGGAATGGCTGTACGACAGCGAGGACGACCGCGCCGCCCGCGCGAAATGGGAAAACGTGCGCGACTTCGTGGACTGGCTGGCGAAGAAGGGCGAGGACGAGGAGCGCAGCCTGATCGAGCTCACCCAGACCGTCAGCCTGATGAACCTGCTGGAGGGTCGCGAGGAAACCGAGCCGGACGCGGTGCGCCTGTCCACCCTGCACGCCGCGAAGGGCCTGGAATACCCCCACGTCTTCCTGGTGGGCGTCGAGGAGGAGATCCTGCCGCACCGGGAATGCCTGGAAGGCGCGCGGCTGGAAGAGGAACGTCGGCTCATGTACGTCGGCATCACCCGCGCCCGCCGCGGGCTCACCATCACCTGGTGCGGCAAGCGCAGGCGCGGCGGCGATCTAGTCGTCTGCGAGCCCTCCCGCTTCCTGCTGGAACTGGACGCGGCCGAGGTGAAACGGGCCGGCGCGCAGAGCGAAAACCAGGCCAGCCGGGAAGACGGCCGCAAGAAGCTGTCCGCCCTGAAGGCGATGCTGGGCGGGCGCACCAACAAATAAAAACGCGGCCCGCGGGCCGCGTGCTCGACCAAGGCAGGCTTACTTGGCCTGGGTCGCTTCGATGGCCAGCCTGGCTTCCGCCACCATGAAGTCCACCGCCAGCCGGGTATCGGCGTCGGACAGCTTCTCGTTGCCGCCCTTCGCCGGACCGCCGAAGCTGCCGTTGATGGCGGCGGCATAGAGAACTTCCTTGCCTTCCTTGATCAGCGCCGCCCAGGCCTTGGCGTCGCCGAGTTTTTGCGCGCCGGTGATGCCGGTGTCATGGCAGCTCGCGCAGTTGTCGGCGTACACCGCCTTGCCGCGCGCCAGTTCGGCAGCGGTGAGTTCCGGTTCTTTCTTCAGCGTCGCCTCGAAACTGGCGCCGACCGCGTTGGCCATGTAGACCACGCCGCGCGCCACTTCCAGATCGCTGAGATCGGGATCGCCGCCGCGCGCGGGCATTTTGCCGAAACCCTTGATGGCATGTGTGAGCAGGGTGTCATAGCCGCCGGCCAGACGCCTGCCCCAGTCCGCGCGCTCCTTGTGCTTGGGCGAGCCGAGCGCGCCGGAGGCGTGGCAGCCGGCGCACACCTCGTTGTAGACCTGTTCGCCGGTGCGCTCCACCTTGGGCGCGTTGGGGTCGACGGCGAGGGACTTGCCGAAGGGCTGGATGCGTTCGCGCACCGCCTGGTCGGACAGCGGCGCCGCGTCCGGCTGCCCCATGCGGCCCTGGATGCCGAGCAACAGCAGGACGATGAGGACGATCGCCAGACCGGGCGCGAACAGACCGCCCAGGGTGGCGTACAAAAATTCCTTCGGGGTGGTCTTGGTCATTTCAACGTGCTCGGCCATGGTGCGGTCCCTGCGGCTTGGATTGAAAAATCGTGTGATTATAAGGGTTATCCCCTGCAAGCCGAAAGCGGCCTGTGCTATTCTCCGGCCCCCGTGGCGCCCGTAGCTCAGCTGGATAGAGTACTGCCCTCCGAAGGCAGGGGTCGTGCGTTCGAATCGCGCCGGGCGCGCCAGTCAATCAAGTGGTGTCCGCGGATACCCTTTTCTTCAGGCCGCCCTTCCCGGCTTGCGGTTGCCGCCCGCCACAAGACGATACTCATACAGCCGGCACTCCAAGGGTCCGTTGAACAGGGGCGTGCGTCGGCTTGCGCTGAGGCCGATCCGCTTGGGAAGCTCCGGGTCGGCGGACAGCAGGTAGGCGGTCCAGCCCGGGAAATGCCGCTTCAGGTTGTCGCCGATGTCCCGGTAGAACGTGGCCATGTCCTCGGTCGACAGGCGCACGCCGTAGGGCGGGTTGCTGACGATGAGGCCGCCGGGGGCGGGTGGATTCACGTTGAGGAAGTCGGCCTCCATGATGCGCACGCAATCGAGCAGGCCCGCCGCCTTCAGGTTGAGGCCGGCGGCGCGCAGCATGCGCGGGTCGATGTCGGAGCCGAAGATGGGCAGGGGATGCGGCTCCGCCATGGCGGCCTGGGCGTCCTTGCGCAGGCGCTGCCATGCCACCCTATCGAAATTCTTCAGGTTCTCGAAGGCGAAATGCCGCTTCAGGCCGGGGGCGATGTCGAGGGCCATGAGTCCCGCTTCCAGCAACAGGGTGCCGCCGCCCATCATGGGATCGTAGAGGGGGATGCCCGGGCGCCAGCCGGCCAGCTTCAGCAGGCCCGCCGCCAGGTTCTCGTTCAGCGGCGCGGCGGCGGCCTGCACCCGGTAGCCGCGCCGGTTGAGGGGCTCGCCGGAGAGGTCGACGTAAATTGAATAGCGTTCGTCGGTGAGATAGGCCACCAGGGGCACGGCGGGTTCGCGGGTATCCACGCTGGGCCGCTGGCCGGTGGCTTGGCGGAAGCGGTCGCAGACCGCGTCCTTGATCTTCAGGCTGACGAAATTGAGGCTCTTCAGGGGGCTGTTGCGGCCCACGGTGGTGACGGCCAGGGTGCGGGAGACGTCGAACAGGTCCGGCCAATCCACGGCCAGGGCGCCGCGATAGAGGTCGTCCTCCATGCGGTAGCGGCCCTCCGCCACCCGCCACAGCACGCGCACGGCCAGCCGGCTCCACAAATTCACTTTCCAGCCCAGGGCCATGCCGCCGCGGAAGGCGACGCCGCCGGCGGCCGGCAGCGCCTCGTCGGCGCCCAGGTCGACGATTTCCTTGAGCAGTTCGGCTTCCAGTCCCTTGGCGCAGGGCGCGAAGAAATGCTCCCGCCGGGCGGCGCGGGGCGGCTGCTTGTCCGCCCGGCGCGTGGTTTTTTCGGTGCGCGGCGGCCGCTCGCCGCGCGGCGCCCCTCGCTTAGGAACGGGCTCGCCGGCAGGCGCGGGCCTAGCACGCCGACGCGGAACCGGGGGCGCCGCTTCAGCCTCGGCCGCGGCCTTGGCGGCGGGCGCCGGTTGCGCGACCTTGTCCGCCAGGCTGGGACGCCTGGGGGCGCGGTGACGGCCGCGAACCGGCGGTCGATCGCCGGGAACTTGCTTCTCCCCTGCCGTATCAGGTTTGATGGAAAGAATGCTGCGTTTGGGTTTATCCGATGACGACACGGGAATTCCTCAAGAAACTGACCCCCAGTCCGGTCACGGCCATCCTCATCGGCCTGATCGTATACCTCTGGTTCCGCCCGCCGGCCTTCGTCGACGAGTTGCGCCAGCCGGCCCCCGACCTGCCGGAGTTGTCCGCCCTGCGCGGACAGGTCGTGCTGGTCAACTTCTGGGCCACCTGGTGCCCCTACTGCCGCCATGAAATGCCGGCCATGGAGAGGTTCTATCGGGAAAACCGGGACAAGGGCTTCGCGATTGTCGCCTACAGCCTGGATAAATCCCAGGCCGAGGTGGATGCCTTCATGCGCGCGGAGGGCTACAGCTTTCCGGCGCCCCTGGCCGATCAGGCCGCCACCGCCGCTTTCGGCGGGGTCAACCGGGTGCCCCTGTCCTTCGTGGTGGATCGCGACGGCATGCTGCGCCACAAGGTGGCCGGCCAGGTCCACGCCGGCCGCCTGGACGACCTCATCACCCCTCTGCTGGCGGCGCCGGCGCCTGCCGCGGCTCGCTGAGCAGCCGTTCCATCTCGCGTTTGTAGAGGACGAAATCCATCTCCGGGCAGGGCGCGCCCAGGCGCGTGGCGACCGCAGACACCTGGCCGCGATGATGCGCGTAATGCGTGAACAGCTGCGTCAGGGCGTCGCGCGTCCACATCGCCCGCGTCTTGCCGTCGCCGCTCAGGAACTGGATCTGCGCGTCGAAGTACTCCTCCGGCTGGGCTTCCAGCCAGGCTTGCAGGCGACGTGTCTCGCGCCGCAGGGCGGTCTTCAGTTCGCGCCACTCCGGGTTGTGGATGACGCGGTAGTTGACCGGCAGGTGTTCTCCCCGCAGACGTGCCTGCCAGGACTGGCTGGCCGCCAGGATGTGGTCGACGGTGTGGTGGATGCTCTTGAAGAACAAGCCCTGGTCGCTGGCGAGGACCTCGGCCTGGAGATGGTCCAGGGCGGAGAACAGAACCTCGTTGGCCCAGTGCTGGTAGTCGGCCTGCACGACGAAATAGTTTTTCCACGCATACATGATCTGGTTCCCTCACCCCCAGCCCCTCTCCCGCCTGCGGGAGAGGGGAGCTTCGAGAAGTCGCTACGCGACTTGCACGC
>JBBIPL010000038.1:0-10161 GCA_037442845.1 Hydrogenophilales bacterium
CTCGTGCAAAGGGCGCGTATCTCCCAGCATGACAAGATCGGAAACCCCTTCCTTGTGGAGCAGTTCCAGCAGGAACGGAGAAAAACCCTCGCTGCCGCCACGATAGGCCCAGGACTGGCCCGCCCGCCACCACAACGCATCACCGACATTGAAGTTGACGTGCCCCACCCGGTGCCCTCGTTGGACAATGGGCTACCGGGTTGCGGAACACCAGTGGGAGATTGCAGATTTGCTCACCGGCCCTAAATAGCGAGTAGCGATGTCCCGCAGGCTGGCGCGGCTTCCCGCGCCAGACACTCCGGAACACCCGTTGCCTGCTTACTTCAGATCGAAGCGGTCCAGGTTCATCACCTTGCTCCAGACGGCGGCGAAGTCGCGCACGAACTTCTCCTTCGCGTCGTCCTGGGCGTAGACCTCGGCCAGCGCCCGCAGTTGGGAGTTGGCGCCGAACACCAGGTCGACCCGGGTGGCGGTCCACTTCAGCGCGCCGCTGGCGCGGTCGCGGCCTTCGAACAACTCGGCGGCGTCGGAGGTGGGGGTCCATGCCGTGCCCATGTCCACCAGGTTGACGAAGAAGTCATTGCTGAGCACGCCGGGCCGGCTGGTGAACACTCCATGCGCCGACTGGCCGACGTTGGCGCCGAGCACCCGCAGGCCGCCGATCAGCACGGTCATTTCCGGCGCGCTCAGGGTGAGCAGCTGCGCCTTGTCGAGCAGGCGTTCCTCGGCGCGCCCACCGGAGTTTCCCTTGACGAAGTTGCGGAAGCCGTCGGCGACGGGTTCCAGCACCTCGAAGGAGACCACGTCGGTCTGCGCCTGGCTCGCGTCCGTGCGGCCCGGCGAGAACGGTACCTCGATGGCGTGTCCGCCCGCCCGCGCGGCCTGCTCCACGGCGGCGCCGCCAGCGAGGACGATGAGGTCGGCGAGGGAGACCTTCTTGCCGCCCGCGGCGGCGGCGTTGAACTCGCGCTGGATGCCTTCCAGCACGCCCAGTACCTTGCCCAGCAGGGCGGGCTGGTTGGCTTCCCAATCCTTCTGCGGGGCAAGGCGGATGCGCGCACCGTTGGCGCCGCCGCGCTTGTCCGAGCCGCGGAAGGTAGAGGCCGAGGCCCATGCGGTGGCGACCAGCTCGGCGACGGAAAGGCCGCAGGCGAGCACCCTGGCTTTCAGGGCGGCGATGTCCTGGGCGTCGATCAGCGGGTGGTCGACGGCCGGCACCGGGTCCTGCCAAATCAGCTCTTCGGCCGGCACTTCCGGACCCAGGTAGCGCGAGCGCGGCCCCAGGTCGCGGTGGGTCAGCTTGAACCAGGCGCGGGCGAAGGCGTCGGCGAAAGCGTCCGGGTTTTCGTGGAAGCGCTTGGAAATGGCTTTGTAGGCCGGATCCATGCGCAGGGAGAGGTCCGCCGTAGTCATGATGGTGGTGACCTTCCGCGACGGGTCGTGGGCGGCCGGCGCCAGGTCCTTGTCCGCCACGTTGACGGGCGCCCACTGCCAGGCGCCGGCGGGGCTCTTCACCAGGTTCCAGTCGTAGCCGAACAGCATGTCGAAGTAGCCGTTGTCCCATTGCGTGGGATTCGGCGTCCAGGCGCCCTCGATGCCGCTGCTGGTGGTGTCGCCGCCCTTGCCGGCGCCCAGGGCGTTCTTCCAGCCCAGGCCCATCTGTTCGATGGGCGCGGCCTCGGGCTCGGGGCCGACCAGCGTGGCGCTGCCCGCGCCGTGGCACTTGCCGAAGGTGTGGCCGCCGGCCACAAGGGCGACGGTTTCCTCGTCGTTCATGGCCATGCGGCGGAAGGTCTCGCGCACGTCGCGGCCGGAGGCGACCGCATCGGGCACGCCGTTGGGGCCTTCCGGGTTGACATAGATCAGGCCCATCTGCACCGCGGCCAGGGGGTTCTCCAGTTCACGTTCGCCGCTGTAGCGCTTGTCGCCCAGCCACTCGGCCTCCGCGCCCCAGTAGACGTCCTCTTCCGGCTCGTAGATGTCCTCGCGCCCGCCGGCGAAGCCGAAGGTCTTGAAGCCCATGGATTCCATGGCGACGTTGCCGGCCAGGATGATGAGGTCGGCCCAGGAGATCTGGTTGCCGTACTTCTTCTTGATCGGCCACAGCAGGCGGCGCGCCTTGTCCAGGTTGACGTTGTCGGGCCAGCTGTTGACCGGCGCGAAGCGCTGGTTGCCGTGGCCGGCGCCGCCGCGCCCGTCGGCGATGCGGTAGGTGCCGGCGCTGTGCCAGGCCATGCGGATGAAGAGGCCGCCATAATGGCCCCAGTCGGCCGGCCACCAGTCCTGGGAGTCGGTCATCAGGGCGGTGAGGTCGCGCTTCACGGCGGCCAGGTCGAGCTTCTTGAAGGCCTCGGCGTAATTGAAATCCTTGCCCAGGGGGTTGGACTCGGGGGTGTGCTGATGCAGGATTTTCAGGTTCAGCTGGTTCGGCCACCAGTCGCTGTTGGACTGGGCGCCGGCGGTGGTGCGCGCGCCCTGCGCGGCATGGAACGGGCATTTGCTTGCGCTGCTCATGGATGACTCCTTGGTATCAGGGTGATCGGGGGGGTTCCAGTACCAACCTTAGGCTTCACTCAACTTTGCGGCCAATGAAATAAACGTATCCAATCGATTGAAGATATAGATGAAAGCGGGGTGGGGTGGAGAAGATGCCAGGCAAGCCTGCAGGAGCGGCCTTCCGCGCCGTTGGCGTTCAGAACGGCCGGACCAGGGGAGAGAAGCGGCGGGCGGCATGGTTGTAGACGTTGGCCAGATAGCTGAGCGTCTCCGCCGGATAGGGCGCGGGCGGCTCCGCAGCCGGCCGGCGGGGTAGGCGGACGTGGGCGGCGAGGCGGGCGGTCTCCAGGGCCGTCACCGCTTCCCAGCGCAGGCGGTTGATCAGGGAGGCGGGCACGAACCAGGGCTGCGTCCATTGCACCGAGATGTCGGCGACGCGGAAATCCGTGTTGCCGAAGCGGTCCAGTTGCGCCTTCAAGGCGGCTTGCGCCTAGGCCGGCTCGCGCGCCGGCTGCATGGCGAAGGGTGCGTCGGCGGCGGCACGCACGCCGTCCTCGTCGGTGAGTTCCAGGGCGAAGCCGGTGTCGGTCTCGCGCAACACAGCACTCAGGACGATGCGCCGTTGCGCCGAGGGCCGTGCCAGGGCCTGTTCCCAGGCATGGTTGCGGTGGATGGTGACGCCGGGTTTCAGGCCGGGAAGGCTGGCGAGGGGTTCGTTGGGGAATATGCGCCAGGTTCGCAAGGTGGGGGACGGTTTCACCTGTTCCAGCGTGTTGGCCTGCACGCCCATCACCTCGCGCTTGTGCAGGTAGGCGAGGCCGTCGCCGTTGGCCATCGGCTGCCCGGTTTCCAGTTCGAAGCAGTCCGCGCCGACCCGGCTGACCGTGCCCAGCGGCGGGCCGACTAAGGCGGGGGTGTCGAAGGCGCCGATGTCGGCCTTGCGGCCGGTCGCGAAGTAGTCGGTGGCGCCGCGGTGGAAGGTCTTGTCCGGGTCCGGGTCGAACAGCAGGGTGGCGCGGCCGCTGGATGCGCGGCCGAGATCGGGTCGGGTTTCCAGCAGCCCGTCGAGCAAGCGCCGGTAGTGGCCGGTGATGTTCTTGACGTAGCCCGCGTCATTGTAGCGGCCCTCGATCTTGAAGCTCTTCACGCCGGCGCCGATGAGGACGGCGAGGTTGCCGCTCTGGTTGTTGTCCTTCACCGACAGCAGGTGCTTTTCGAAGGCCGCCACGCGGCCGTCCTGGTCTTTCAGGCTGTAGGGCAGGCGGCAGGCCTGCGAGCAGTCGCCCCGGTTGGCGCTGCGGCCGGTATGGGCGTGGCTGATGTAGCACTGGCCGGAGAAGGCCACGCAGAGGGCGCCGTGGATGAAGTACTAGATGACAGCGTCGTCGGGCAGGCGGCGCGCACTGCGGTGACCTCGGCGATCGACAACTCGCACGCCAGCACCAGCTGGGAGAAGCCCGCGTCCACCAGGAAGCGGGCTTTCTCCGGGGTGCGGATGTCGCACTGGGTGGAAGCGTGCAGGTCGATGGGCGGCAGGTCGAGTTCCAGCAGGCCCATGTCCTGCACGATGAGGGCGTCGACGCCGGCGTCGTAGAGTTCGTGCACGAGCTTGCGCGCCGGTTCCAGCTCGGCGTCGTGCGGGATGGTGTCGAGGGTGGCGTAGATGCGGGCGTGGTAGCGCTGGGCGAATGCCGCCAGGCCGGCAAGGTCGGCGACGCTGTTGCCGGCGTTGTGGCGGGCGCCGAAGTCCGGTCCGCCGATGTACACCGCGGCGGCGCCGCGCAGGATGGCCTCGCGGCCGATGTCGGCGGTGCGCGCCGGGGCGAGCAGTTCCAGGGCGGCGACCGGCATGCGCGGCGGCTCAGCCCTTCAGCGCCGCCGTCACATGCGGCATGATGGCTTGCAGCAGTTGCACGAAGACCTTGGGGTTGCCCGCCACCACGTTGCCGGACTTGAGGTAATGCTCCTCGCCGGCGAAGTCGCTGACCAGGCCGCCCGCCTCCAGGATGAGCAGGCAGCCGGCGGCGATGTCCCAGGGGTTGAGGCCGATCTCGAAGAAGCCGTCGGTGTGGCCGGCGGCGACCCAGGCCAGGTCGAGGGCGGCGGAGCCGGGGCGGCGCAGGCCGGAGGTCTTCCGCGCCAGCTCGCGGAACATGGCGGTGTAGGCGTCCAGATGGGTGAAGTCGCGATAGGGGAAACCGGTGCCGATGAGGGCGTCCCGCAGCTTGTCGCGGCGCGAGACGCGGATGCGGCGGTCATTGAGGAAGGCGCCGCGGCCGCGGCTGGCGGTATAGAGGTCGTTGCGCACCGGGTCGTAGATGACGGCCTGGGACAACTGCCCCCGATGCAGCAGGGCGATGGACACGGCGTACTGGGGAAAGCCGTGCAGGAAATTGGTGGTGCCGTCGAGGGGATCGATCACCCACTGGTATTCCGATTCGCCGGTGACGCCCGACTCCTCGGCTAGAATCGCGTGCTTCGGATACGCCTCCAGCAGGGTTTCGATGATGGCCTGTTCCGCTGCGTGGTCCACCTCGCTGACGAAATCGTTCTCGCGCTTGGCGCGCACGGTGAGGCGGTCCAGGTCCATGGACGCGCGGTTGATGACGGCGCCGGCGCGCCGGGCGGCCTTCACGGCCGTGTTGAGCATCGGGTGCATGATTTTCCAAAGAGCGATGAATTCCGGGCGGATTTTACCTTGAACGACCCTTCCCCTCTTGCGCGTATGCGCGTCGTGCTGGTGGAAACCAGCCATCCCGGCAACCTCGGCGCCGCGGCCCGCGCCATGAAAGTCATGGGTCTGTCCGACCTGGCGCTGGTGCATCCCAAATGCGCCATCGACGACGAGGCGCGGGCGCGCGCCTCCGGCGCGGTGGATGTGCTGCAGGCGGCGCGTTGCTTCGACAGCCTGGAAGCGGCCCTCGCCGATACCGTGCTCGCCGCCGCCTGCACCGCGCGTCGGCGCGACCTGCCGCATCCCGCCTACACGCCGCGCCAGGCCGCGCCGGAGATGCTGAAGCTGGCCCAGGCGGGGCCGGTGGCCATCGTCTTCGGCTCGGAAACCTTCGGCCTGTCCAACGAGCAACTGATGAAGTGCCGCTGGCTCATCAACATCCCCAGCAACCCTGATTACGCCTCCCTCAACCTGGGCGCCGCCGTGCAAGTGCTGGCCTACGAACTGCGCGCCAGCCTGGACGACGCGGTGCTGCCCCTGCCCGAGTTCGAATTGGCGCCCCACGCCGCCCAGGAGGCGCTGCTGGCGGAGATGGAGAAGGCCCTCGTTGAGGTGGGTTTCCACGACCCCGCCAACCCCAGGCGACTGATGCCCCGCCTGCGCCGCTTCTTCGCCAAGGCCGGCCTGGAGAAGGAGGAGGCGGCGATCTGGCGGGGCATCGTCGCGGCCATGAAAAATCCAGGTACGGCCCGGAGAAATTGACCGCTTCGGTCGGGAATTGCATACTTCGCAGTCCGATTTAACCATTCGAATATTCAAATGTTCGCCAGACTGCGGGAAGACATCCGCATCGTGTTCGACCGTGACCCGGCGGCGCGCACCTTCTTCGAGGTGCTCACCACCTATCCCGGCCTGCACGCCATTCTCTGGCATCGTTTCTCGCATGGCCTGTGGGGCTTGGGTCTGAAGTGGCTGGCCCGCTTTTCCAGCCTGCTCGCGCGCTGGGTCACCGGCATCGAAATCCACCCCGGCGCGAAGATCGGCCGGCGGGTGTTCATCGATCACGGCATGGGCGTGGTGGTGGGCGAAACCGCCGAGATCGGCGACGACTGCACGCTCTACCACGGCGTCACCCTGGGCGGCACCACCTGGCAGAAGGGCAAGCGCCATCCCACCCTGGAGGCCGGCGTCATCGTCGGCGCCGGCGCCAAGATCCTGGGCCCCATCACCATTGGCGCCGGCGCCAAGGTGGGCTCCAACGCGGTGGTGGTGAAGGACGTGCCGACCGGCGCCACCGCCATCGGCATTCCCGCCCGCATCCTCGATGCCGAGCAGGAGCGGGCGCGCGAGGAGGCGGCCAACAAGCTGGGCTTCTCCGCCTACGGCGTGGGCGCCGACATGAACGACCCGATGGTGAAGGCCATCCACGGTCTCATCGACCATTCCGCGCATGCCGATCAGCGCATCGACTGGATCGTCGCCGAGCTCGAACGCCTGGGCGGCAAGGCCGAGAAGGCCAAGCCGGAGGACCATCTGGATGCCGACAGTCTGAACAAATTGGTGGACTGAAGGTCTTGAATAAATAATAGTTGACCAAAATAATCAGGATTAGTAGAGTGCTGCCAACCCCACTTCAACCACGAGGCACATCATGCGGCTGACCACCAAAGGACGTTTTGCGGTAACGGCCATGATCGACCTGGGCATGCGCCATCAGCGCGGCCCCGTCACCCTGGCCGGCATCAGCGACCGCCAGCGCATCTCCCTGTCCTATTTGGAACAACTGTTCGGCCGCCTGCGCCGGCAGGGCATCGTCGACAGCGTGCGCGGTCCCGGCGGCGGCTACACCCTGGCGCGGCCGATGACCGAAATCAGCGTCGCCGACATCATCCGCGCCGTCGATGAGCCCATCGACGCCACCCAGTGCGGCGGCCTCGGCAACTGCCACGACGACCGCGAATGCATGACGCACGACCTGTGGATGAGCCTGAACGCGCGCATCTACGACTATCTGGATTCCGTGCATCTGGCCGAACTGGTGCAGCAGCAGATCGACAAGCCGGAGCCGTGCGCCGGCAGGAAGCACGAACACCGCCGCGTGGTGGGTTCGGCGGATCTCAAGGTGGCCGCCAACGGCTGATGGAGCGCATGATGGTGAAGACCCCGATCTACCTCGACTACTCGGCCACCACCCCGGTGGACCCGCGCGTGGCCGCGAAGATGATTCCCTACCTGACCGAACTGTTCGGCAACCCGGCCTCGCGTTCCCACGTTTTCGGCTGGGTGGCCGACAAGGCGGTGGAAGAGGCGCGCGGACACGTGGCCGCCCTGGTCAACGCCGATCCCAAGGAGATCGTGTGGACCTCCGGCGCCACCGAGTCCAACAACCTCGCCATCAAGGGCGCCGCCCATTTCTACCAGGGCAAGGGTAAGCACCTCGTCACCGTGAAGACCGAGCACAAGGCGGTGCTGGACACCTGCCGCGAACTGGAACGGGAAGGCTTCGAGGTGACCTACCTGGGCGTGCAGCCGAACGGCCTCATCGACCTGGAGGAACTGAAGGCCGCCATCCGGCCCGACACCATCCTGGTTTCGGTGATGTTCGTGAACAACGAGATCGGCGTCATCCAGGACATTCCCGCCATCGGCGAGCTGTGCCGCGCCAAGGGCGTGCTGTTGCACGTGGACGCGGCGCAGGCCACCGGCAAGGTGGAGATCGACCTGGCCAAGCTGAAGGTGGATCTGATGTCCTTCTCCGCGCACAAGACCTACGGCCCCAAGGGCATCGGCGCCCTGTACGTGCGGCGCAAGCCGCGCGTGCGCCTGGAGGCGCAGATGCACGGCGGCGGCCACGAGCGCGGCATGCGTTCCGGCACCCTGGCCACGCACCAGATCGTCGGCATGGGCGAGGCCTTCCGCATTGCCAGGCTGGAGATGGGCGCCGAGACCGAGCGCATCCGCCACCTGCGCGACAAGCTGTGGCAGGGTTTGCAGGACATCGAGGAAGTCCACCTCAACGGCGACTACGAGCGCCGCATCGCCGGCAACCTGAACGTCAGCTTCAACTTCGTCGAGGGCGAAAGCCTGATCATGGCCATCAAGGATCTGGCCGTGTCCTCCGGTTCCGCCTGCACCTCGGCCAGCCTGGAGCCGTCCTACGTGTTGAAGGCTCTGGGCCGCAACGACGAACTGGCGCACAGTTCCATTCGCTTCACTATCGGCCGCTTCACCACCGAGGAAGAGATCGACTACGCCATCAAGCTCTTGCACGAGAAGATCGGCAAGCTGCGCGACATGTCTCCCCTGTGGGAGATGTACAAGGATGGCATCGACCTCGACACGGTGCAGTGGGCGGCGCACTGATTGATTCGGGAAACGGGAAACGGGAAATGGGAAACGCGAAGGCGCACCATCGATAACGCGACGGTTTACACGTTTCCCGTTTCCCCGCGACGCAAGGAGCAAAACATGTCATACAGCACGAAAGTCCTCGACCACTACGAGAACCCCCGCAACGTCGGCTCCTTCGCCAAGGAAGACCTGGGTGTCGGCACCGGCATGGTGGGCGCGCCGGCCTGCGGCGACGTGATGAAACTGCAGATCCGGGTCAACGAGCAGGGCGTCATCGAGGACGCCAAGTTCAAGACCTACGGTTGCGGTTCCGCCATCGCTTCCTCTTCCCTGGTGACCGAGTGGGTCAAGGGCAAGACCCTGGACGAGGCGATGAACCTGAAGAACACGCAGATCGCCGAGGAACTGGCCCTGCCGCCGGTGAAGATCCACTGCTCGATCCTGGCCGAGGACGCCATCAAGGCCGCCGTCGCCGACTACAAGCAAAAGCACGGCAAAGCCGGCGGCAGCGCCGAATACACCGCCTGCAACCCGCCCAAGGAGCACTGAGATGGGAGCCGCCACCTGCGCCGTCCCCGAAGGGATGCCCTCGGACCTGGCCCAACTGGACATCGGTCCCGCCAGCGGTTCGATCACCCTTTCAGAGCGCGCCGCCAGCCACATCAGGAACTTCCTCGCCAAGCGCGGCAAGGGCTTGGGCATCAAGCTGGGCGTGCGCACTTCCGGCTGTTCCGGCATGGCCTACAAGCTGGAATTCGTCGATATGGAAGACCCCGAGGACGTGAAGTTCGAGTGCCATGGCGTCGCCGTCTACGTCGATCCCAAGAGCCTCTCGTATCTGGCCGGCACCGAGCTGGACTACGTGCGCGAAGGCCTCAACGAAGGCTTCAAGTTCCACAACCCCAACGTCAAGTCGGCCTGCGGCTGCGGGGAATCGTTCAACGTTTAGATCGGTGAGGCGTAAGGCGTGAGGCGTGAGGCGTAATTCGGTGGCCCGCCCCTCACGCCTGACGCCTCACGCCTCACGAATGAACTTCAACCAGAACCACTTCGACCTGTTCGGCCTGCCGCAAGCCTTCGCCCTGGACGCTGACAAGCTGGACAAGGCTTACCGGGACATCCAGGCGGAAATCCATCCGGACAGGTTCGCCCACGCCGGCGAAGCGGAACAGCGCCTGGCCATGCAGTGGACCACCAAGGTCAACGAGGCCTACCAGACCCTGAAGAAGCCGTTCGAGCGGGCGCGCTACCTGTTGCTGCTCAACGGCGTCGATGCCATGGACCCCATGAATACGTCCATGCCGGCGGACTTCATCCTGGCGCAGATGACATGGCGCGAGGCCCTGGAGAATGCTCGCGCCGCGCGGGATGGGGCCGCCCTGGAGACGCTGGAGCGCACCCTGAAAGCCCGCGCGCAGGAGATGCGGGACCTGCTCGGCGAGTTGCTGGACAAGCGGCGCGACTATGCAGGCGCGAGTGATACCCTGCGCAAGTTGCGCTTCATGGACAAGTTGCTGGAAGAGGTGGGTGCGGCCTATGAAGCGTTGGATTGATATGGGGAAAAGGGAAAAGGGAAACGGGAAACGCACAAGTCGCGTGGCTTTCGTTTCTCTTCTCCCATTTCCCATTTCCCGTTTCCC
>JBBIPL010000038.1:10261-19357 GCA_037442845.1 Hydrogenophilales bacterium
TTTCCCATTTCCCGTTTCCCGTTTCCCATTTCCCGTTTCCCGTTTCCCGTTTCCCTTTTCCCGTTTCCCGTTTCCCGCTAAGACCCATGGCCCTCCTGCAAATCGCCGAACCCGGCCTCTCCACCGCGCCGCACCAGCATCGCCTGGCGGTGGGGATCGACCTGGGCACCACCAATTCCCTGGTGGCGACGGTGCGCAACGGCGTCTCGGTGGTGCTCAACGACGCCCGCGGCCACGGCCTGCTGCCCTCGGTGGTGCGCTACCACAAGGATGGTTCGACCACCGTCGGGCTGTCCGCCCTGATGCAGGCAGCCGAGGATCCGCACAACACCCTCATCTCCGCCAAGCGCTTCATGGGGCGCGGCATCAAGGACATCCCGGATGCCGCCACCCTGCCCTACCAGTTCGTCGACGCGCCGGGCATGGTGCGGATCAAGACCGTGGCGGGGGTGAAGAGTCCGGTCGAGGCGTCGGCCGAAATCCTGAAAGTGCTGAAGGCCCGCGCCGAGGCCGCCCTGGGCGGCGAACTGGTGGGCGCGGTCATCACCGTGCCGGCCTACTTCGACGATGCCCAGCGCCAGGCCACCAAGGATGCCGCCCGCGTGGCGGGCGTCAACGTCCTGCGCCTGCTCAACGAACCCACCGCCGCCGCCATCGCCTACGGCCTGGACAACGCCGCCGAGGGCATTTACGCGGTCTACGACCTGGGCGGCGGCACCTTCGACATCTCCATCCTCAGGCTCACCCAGGGCGTCTTCGAGGTGCTGGCCGCCAACGGTGACTCCGCCCTGGGCGGCGACGACTTCGATCGCCGCATTTACTGCTGGGCGCTCGACCAGGCGCGCATCCACACCCTGGCGGACGCGGACAAGGCCCTGCTGATGGCGCACGCGCGCGAAGCCAAGGAGAGTCTGTCCGAGCACGGCGAGGCCCACATCACCGCCGTGCTGACCACCGGCGAGGTCGTCGACCTGCGGCTCAGCGAGGCGATCTTCAACGAAATCACCGCGAGCCTGGTCAACAAGACCCTGCTGCCCTGCCGCAAGGCCCTGCGCGACGCCGGCCTGCGGGCGGAGGACGTCAAGGGCGTGGTCATGGTCGGCGGCTCCACCCGCATTCCGCGCATCCAGGCGGCGGTGGGCGAGTTCTTCGGGCAAACGCCGCTGACCAACCTCGACCCGGACAAGGTGGTGGCCCTGGGCGCCGCCATCCAGGCCAACGTGCTGGCCGGCAACAAGAGCGGCGACGACTGGCTGCTGCTGGACGTGGTGCCGCTGTCGCTGGGCCTGGAGACCATGGGCGGCCTCGCCGAGAAGATCATCCCGCGCAATGCCGCCATCCCCACCGCGCGGGCGCAGGAATTCACCACCTACAAGGACGGCCAGACCGCCATGAGCATCCACGTGGTGCAGGGCGAGCGCGAACTGGTGTCCGACTGCCGCAGCCTGGCCCGCTTCGAGCTGCGCGGCATTCCGCCGATGGTGGCGGGGGCGGCGCGGGTGCGCGTCACCTTCCAGGTCGACGCCGATGGACTGCTCTCGGTGACGGCGCGCGAGACGGGCACCGGCATCGAGTCCAGCATCGCCGTGAAGCCGTCCTACGGGCTGACGGACGACGAAGTGGCGAACATGCTCAAGGATTCCTACGCGCACGCCCAGGACGACATGGCCGCGCGCAACCTGCTCGAGGCCAAGGTGGACGGCCGTCGGCTGCTGGAAGCCAGCGAGGCGGCCCTGGCGGAGAACGGCGGCGAACTGCTGACGCCGGCCGAGCGCGCCGGCATCGACGCCCTCATGCATGCCCTGCGCGCCGCCCTGGCCGGCGACGATCCCGCCGCCGTCAAGCGCGCCACCGAGGCGCTCAACCAGGGCACCGTGGAATTCGCCGCGCGGCGCATGGACCGGTCCGTCAAGAAAGCCCTCACCGGCCACCGGCTGGATGAGCTGGAAATTTAGAATAGGAAAAATGCCCCAACTGATCGTCCTGCCCCATGTGGAGCTCTGCCCCGACGGCGCCGTCATCGATGCGCAAAAAGGCGTGTCGATCTGCGATACCCTGCTGGAGAACGGCATCGAGATCGAGCACGCCTGCGAGAAATCCTGCGCCTGCACCACCTGTCACGTGGTGGTGCGGGAAGGCTTCAACAGCCTGTCCGAGGCCACCGAGTTGGAGGACGACCTGCTCGACAAGGCCTGGGGCCTGGAACCCACCTCCCGCCTGTCCTGCCAGGCCCTCATGGGCAAGGAGGATGTGGTGGTGGAAATCCCGAAATACACCATCAACATGGTGAAGGAAGGACATTGAAAAGGGTGAGGCGTGAGGCGTGAGGAGTAAGGAGTGGGGGCGTGTGGAGGGTTTTCTCCTCACTTCTCACTCCTTACCCATCACCGAGGATAAGTCATGAAATGGATCGACACCCTGGACATCGCCATCGCCCTCGCCGAGCACCACCCGGACGTGGACCCGCGCTATGTGCGCTTCACCGACCTGCACCGCTGGGTGATGGAACTGCCGGATTTTTCCGATGATGCCAACCGTTCCGGCGAGAAGATCCTGGAAGCCATCCAGCAGGCCTGGATCGAGGAAGTCGATTGAGCCCGCGCGGGCTTGTCCTGCGGGTCTTCTGCCTGCTGTGCGCGCCGGTCGCCGCGGCCGCCGCCGGCGGCTTCGCCTTCAAGGGCATCGAACTGGGCTCCGGCATCGCCGCCGTAGCCAACCATCCCAGGTACGAATGCCGCACCGCCAACGCGCCGGCGGCGGACACCATCTGCGGACTGCGGCCGCGCGAGCGCGAAACCATCGCCGGCGCGCCGGTGCGTTCCATCTTTTTCTTCTATTACGACGGCCGCCTGACCAGCATTTCCATGCACGTCGACGAGGCCCGCTTCGCCGAGATCGTCGAGGCCCTGCGCGGCAAGTACGGCGAGCCCGCGCTGGCGCGGGAAACCCTGCGCAATCTGAAGGGGGTCGTCTTCGAGAACCGCACGCATACTTGGAAAACCGCCACGCAAACCCTGCTTGCCCGGCGTTATTCCGGCCGCGTCGACCAGTCCCTGATCCGCTATACGGACGACGACGCTATGCGCCGCATCGAGGCAGGCCGCGCCGCGGCGGCGAAGGATCCGCGCAAGGACCTGTGACGCGCGGCGGGAACTCACGGGATTGGCGGAGCATCTGAAATCGGCGAGCATGCCGTGCGCGCCGCGCCGAGTTCCGGCCCCCGCGCATGACCGAAGAAACCGATCGAGAGGAGATGCGCCATGAAAGTCGTCGTGTTTGTATTCGCCACTTTGCTGCTGGCTTCCCTCAATGTCCTGGCCATCGACATCAAGCCCTACGACGCGGCGACCTTCGAGCGCCTGCGCCAGTCCGGCCAGCCCGTCGCCCTGCATTTCCACGCCGACTGGTGCCCCGCCTGCCGCGCCCAGGAGCGGGTGTTCAAGAGTTGGCAGGGCGACGCCTCGATACCGGGCACGCTGCTGGTGGTGGACTACGACAAGGCGCGCGATCTGCGCCGCGAGTTGGGGGTGCGCAGCCAATCCACCATCATCCTCTACAAGGGCGGCAAGGAGGCCGCCCGCGTCGGCGGCATGACCGACGCGGAAGATTTGCGCGCCGTCTTCAAGGGCCAGTGGTAAGCGCGCGTGGACATTCCCCTCGCGCATTTCGGCCTGAGCCTGGCCGCCGGCAGCCTCACCACGCTGTCGCCCTGCGTGTTCCCCATCCTTCCCCTGGTGCTGGGCGGCGCGGTGCAGGGCAACCGCCTGGCGCCGGTGGCCATGGGCATCGGCATGGCGGCCTCGTTCGCCGTCATCGGCATCCTGCTGGGCGCCCTGGGGCCGGCCCTGGGCATCGACTCCGAGCATGTGCGCGTGTTCGGCGCCTGGCTGCTCATCGTTTTCGGCCTGGTGATGCTGGCGCCTTTCCTCAACGAGCGTTTCACTGCCTGGATGATGCCCATCGCTTCCGGCGCCAACGCCGCCTCGGCGAGACTCGACGGCGGTTCGCTGGGCGGCGCCCTGCTGCTGGGGGCGGTCCTCGGCCTGGTCTGGAGCCCCTGTTCGGGTCCGTTGCTCGCCTCCGCCCTGGCGCTGGCGGCGAGCGAGGGCGGCGCTGTGCGCGGCGGTCTCATCCTCGGCCTGTTCGGGATTGGCGCGGCGATTCCCCTGGTGGCCGCGGCCTATGCCTCGCGCGCCGGCTTCAATCGCGCGCGCGGCTGGGTGCTGGCGCGCATCGACGCGATCAAGAAGACTTTCGGCCTGATCATCCTGCTGGTCGGCATCGCCATCCTCAGCGGCGCCGACAAATGGCTGGAAGCGCGCGTCCTCGATCTGCTGCCGGAAGCCTGGGTGCGCGCCACCATCCTGTTCTGAGGGAGGTCGCGGCAGGCGCCGCGCCCCCTCGATCCCGGTCAGTCGCCCCACTCGGTGAAGAAGCGGGCCGCGGGATGCGGCGGCAGCGCCGCTTCAGGCGGAAACGCGCGAGCCCCCGCGGGCCAGCTGGCGGTCCTGCTCCAGCCATTTTTTGATGCGCTGGGCGTCGCCGATGCGGCTCCATTTTCCCCAGGAATCGAGCAGCACGATGATGACCTTGCGTTCGGCGATGCTGGCCTGCATCACCAGGCAGCGGCCGGCCTCGCTGATGTAGCCGGTCTTGGAGACGCCGATGTTCCACTCGCTGTTGCGGGTGAGGCTGTTGGTGTTGTGGAAGGCTACATGCCGGGTGACGCTCTTGGCGACGCGCTTCACCTTGCCGTTCTGCTTGATGCGCACCACCTTGCGGCCCGGCACGGAGACGTCATAGCTGTCGGCGGTACTGCTCTGACGGATGAGCGGGTAGCGATACGAGGCATTCACCAGCTTGGCCAGATCCGCGGCGGTGGCGCGGTTGCCGCTGCTAAGACCGGTGCCGTCGACGAAATGCGCGTGTTCCATGCCGATGGCCCTGGCCTTGCGGTTCATGGCGGCGATGAAGGCCGCGCGTCCACCGGGGTAGGCGCGCGACAGGGCGGCGGCGGCGCGATTCTCCGAAGCCATGAGCGCGAGATACAGCAACTCTTCCCGGGTGAGGCGGGTGCCAAGGGCCAGACGGGAGCCGGTACCCTTGAGGCGATCCATGTCCTCCGCGCCGATGACGATTTCTTCATCCAGGGGCAGGCCGGCATCCAGGGTGACCATCGCGGTCATCAGCTTGGTGATGGAGGCGATGGGCGTGGCCACCTCGGCGTTCTTGGCGTACAGGGCTTCGCCGGTTTTCTGGTCGATCACCAATGCGGCGGCGGACTGCAGATCCAGATCGCTGTCGCGCCAGGCGGTGTCATAGGAGGCCTGCAGGGCGCGCAGCGGCGTATTCGGGTTGTAGGCCTCGCGGGCGCGCTTGCCGACCTTGGTCCTTTTTTTCTTGGTCTTTGCCTTGAGCTTCTTTTTCTTGGCCGAGGTCTTCTTGGCCTGGACGGTTTTCGTCTTTTTCTGGACCTTGGTCGGTTGCTGGCCGGCGGCCTGCGCAGGCGCGTAGCTTGCCAGCGGCGAGGCCAGAAATGCCGCGAAGATCAGGAGCAGCCATGTTCTTTTCAATTTCTCACCCCGTGGGCCATGCGGTCTTGATGGATGCAATGTAGCAAATATCGGCGCTTGAAGTGAACTCTTTAGATTTCACTTTAACAGTAGGCTTCGGTACGAAGTGTTCCACGGATGGTCTGCCGTCGCCAAGCGCTTTATTACCACGTCCGCCATGCGGTTTCCCTTCACGTGTTCGCCGCCATTCTGCCTGAGGCGGATGCGCCGGCAAGCAGGCAATCCGGCGCATGTTTCTTGACCGCGGTCAAATTAAATGCACATCGCCTCCCCCGGCCCAGTCACGCATGCAAGCGCGTCTGGGTATGCTGTGCATGTTGTACTTTCGATCGGACATTCCATGACCACCCAAACCTTATTGCTTATCGCGGCGTTGGCGAGTCCGCTGGCGGCGCAGGCGGGGGACGCCGCCAAGGCCATCAGTCTGGCCGGCAATCTCTGCGCGGCCTGCCATGGCGAGGACGGCAACAGCGCCATCCCCAATTTCCCCAAGCTGGCCGGCCAGCAGGCCGTGTATCTGCTGCGCGAGCTGAAGGACTACAAGTCCGGCAGGCGCCAGAATGAAGTGATGGGACCCTTGGTCGCCGGCCTGACCGACGAGGACCTGGCCAATCTCGCCGCGTTCTTTGCCTCGCAGAAACCCGCGCCCGGCGCCGTCACGGAGCCCTCCCTGCTGCCCGTGGGCAAGACGCTCTACCTCAAGGGCAACGCCGCCAGCGACATCCCCAGCTGTGAAAGCTGTCACGAGGTCGACGGCAGCGGCTCGGGCAAGTTTCCGCGCGTCGCCGGCCAGAACGTCGAGTACCTGCTGGAGCAGTTCCGGCTCTACGCCTCCGGCAAGCGCACCAATGGCACCCGCGTCATGCGGACCATCGCCGAGCGCATGAGCGAGAAGGAAACCCGCGCGGTTGCCGAATACATGGCCAGCATGCCCTAATTCCCGAGGAACAAGCCCGATGAAAACCACTCTTCGATCCTTCGTTCTCGCCGCCCTGGGCATCCTGGCGGCCCAGTCCGCCCTCGCCCAGAGCGAGCGGCAGCCCCGCGCCAAGGGCATCGAAAGCCCCGGCTACGTCTGGAACACCCCCGACCAGGATCTCAACCGCGCCCTCGGCTACAAGGCCAGCGCCAAACGCGGCCTGGTCGCCTACAAGATCTGTCGCGGTTGCCACCTGCCCGACGGCTACGGCAAGCCCGACGCGCTGTATCCGCAGATCGCCGGCCAGCACCTAAGCGTCACCCTCAAACAACTGATGGACATCCGCGCCGGCCGCCGCGACAACCCGGCCATGGCGCCCTTCGTCGGCGAATGGATCGTCACCGTGGAGGAACTGGCGGACATCGCCGCCCACATCAAGAGCCTGCCGCCCCCCGCGAACAACAGCAAGGGCGACGGCAAGAACCTGGCCAAGGGCAAGGCCCTGTACGACAAGGATTGCGCCAGTTGCCACGGCGCCAACGGCGAGGGCGACCACAAGAAGTTCTACCCCATGGTCGCCCACCAGCATTACGGCTATCTCGTGCGCGAGACCCGCGAGAGCCGCGACCAGGGCCGGCGCAACGCCAGTCCCGACATGGTCAAGGTGCTGAAGGGCTACAGCGACGCCGACGTGGAAGCCGTCAGCGACTACATGTCGCGGCTGAGCCTGGCGAAGAAATAAGGTGTACCGCGGGAGCGGGCAGCCGCTCCCGCCGCCTCCGCCCTCAGCGGGCCGCGCGGGGGATCTTGCCGATCTTCATGCGCCATTCGCGCGGCCCCGTGTCGTGCACGGAGTTGCCGGCGCTGTCCACCGCCACGGTGACCGGCATGTTCTCCACGTCGAATTCGTAGATCGCTTCCATGCCCAGTTCCGGGAAGGCCAGCACCCTGGCCGCCTTGACGGCCTTGGCCACCAGGTAGGCGGCGCCGCCGACGGCGATGCAGTAGACGCCGCCATGCGCGCGGATGGAGGCGATGGCCTCCGCTCCGCGTTCCGACTTGCCCACCATGCCGATCAGGCCCACCTGTTCGCCCAGCATCAGGTCGGTGAACTTGTCCATGCGCGAGGCGGTGGTGGGGCCGGCCGGACCCACCGCTTCGCCGGCGATGGGGTCGACCGGGCCGACGTAGTAGATGAAACGGTTGCGGAAATCCACCGGCAGCGGCTGGCCGCTCGATACCAGGTCGGCCAGCTTCTTGTGGGCCGCGTCGCGGCCGGTGAGCAGTTTGCCGCTGAGCAGCAGTTGCTCGCCCGCCTTCCAGGCGGCGGTCTGCGCCCGGGTCAGGGTATTCAGGTTGACGCGGCGCGCGGTGGCAGGACCCTGCATGGCGATCTCCGGCCATGCCGACAGGGGCGGCGGCGTGAAAACGGCGGGGCCGGAACCGTCCAGGCTGAAATGGATGTGCCGGGTCGCCGCGCAGTTGGGGATGAGGCCCACCGGCAGGCTGGACGCGTGCGTCGGGTAGTCGAGGATCTTCACGTCGAGCACGGTGGTGAGGCCGCCCAGGCCCTGGGCGCCGATGCCCAGGGCGTTCACCTTTTCCAGCAACTCCAGGCGCAGTTCCTCGACCTTGTTGCGCGCGCCGCGCGCCTTTAGGTCCTGGATGTCGATGGGGTCGAGCAGGGCTTCCTTGGCCATCAGCAGGGCTTTTTCCGGCGTGCCGCCGATGCCGATGCCGAGGATGCCGGGCGGGCACCAGCCGGCGCCCATCTCGGGCAACTGTTCCAGCACCCAATCGACGAGTGAATCGGAGGGGTTCAACACGACAAAACGCGCCTTGTTTTCCGAGCCGCCGCCCTTGGCGGCGATCTTCACGTCCACCGTGTCGCCGGGCACCAGGTCCAGGTAGGTCACCGCCGGGGTGTTGTCCCGGGTGTTCTTGCGCGCCCCCGCCGGGTCGCTGAGGACCGAGGCGCGCAGCGGGTTGTCCGCATGCGTGTAGGCCCGGCGCACGCCCTCGTTGATCATGTCGTGGATCGACAGGGAGCCTTCCCACTGCACCGCCATGCCGATCTTCAGGAAGGCCACCACCATGCCCGTATCCTGGCAGATGGGGCGGTGGCCCACCGCGCACAGGCGGGAATTGACGAGGATCTGGGCCATGGCGTCCTTCGCGGCGGGCGAGGCTTCCGCTTCGTAGGCGGCGGTCATGGCGCGCACGAAATCGAGCGGGTGATAGATGGAGATGTACTGTAAGGCGTCGGCGATCGACTGGATGAAGTCTTCCTGGCGGATGGTGGTCATGGCGGGCTCCTGCGTTCTCCGAAGTCGCGACAGCGACTCACGAAGCTCCCCTCGCCCGCAAGCGGGGCGAGAGGGGAATTCGGAATGCCCAGCATTCCGCCCTCGCAGCCGGCTTGCGATGCAGCGCAAGCCGTGGGGCGGGGGGCTGGGGGTGAGGGGGAGGTGACTCGATAAGTATCTTCTCCCAATCACCGCAGGAAAAGCCGACTAACGGACATGACTTTGAGAAGACGCCCCGTAGCATGAAAGTCATGCCCGTTTCCCTCAGCACCTTACCAGGACGCGCGGCGGGCGCGCA
>JBBIPL010000039.1:0-19191 GCA_037442845.1 Hydrogenophilales bacterium
CCACATCGGCCATGACCGGGCCCAGGGGCAGATGCCGCGCGGTGGAAAAGATCATAGGCGCTCCACGACGACGAAGGCGACCACGGTGTCCTGCTCGTCGGACAGGGAAAGATGCAGCGCGCCGGCGCCGCGCTCGCGCAGCCAGCCCGCCAGTTGCGGGGCGCAGGCGAACTCCGGGCGGCCGAGGGCGTCGTGCGCCACCCAGCAGGCGGTCAGCGTCAGCGGCGCGCGGATGCCGCTGCCGACTGCCTTGCCCAGGGCCTCCTTGGCGGCGAAACGCTTGGCCAGCAGGCGATGCGGCTCGGCGGCGCGCGCATAGTCGTCCCATTCCGCCGGCGCCAGAAGGCGGCGCGCCAGACGATCGCCATGGCGGTCGTGCATGGTGCGCAGGCGCGCGACCGCGACGATGTCGGTGCCGATGCCGAGGATCATGGGCGTAGCTGTTTGCGCAGTGCGTCAAAACGGGCCGGGCCATGGTGGGCAAAGGCCTGGCCCATGTAAACCGGGGCGGGCGGATTGGGCGCCGGCACGGCCGCTGGCAGGGCGGCGGCGCGGCGCGGGATGAGGAGGAGGCGGGACATGCGCATGATTATCCCAGCAGTCGCTCCGGCAGGCATGGGCCGCTTGAATCTGCATAATCCCGGATTGTCCATCTTGCAACAGCCGATCCGCGCTGCGCATGCCGTCGCCACCATCCCGCGGCGCGCTCGGGCGCGCGGACGTGACCGACAGTACGCCGGAACTTCCCGCCCGCGGCCCTCGTCACGATGCCAACCGACCATGACCCAGCCCGCCATCGATACGCCCCCCGCGACTGGCACGCACAGGATGCCGCGGTAGCCTGCGCGCATCACGCCACCGACCCCGCCCGCGCAAGGCGCTGGCGCGTCTTTCAGGTTGATCAGGCGGCCCGCGGGCGATGGGTTGTTGACGCGCGGGAATGAGTCCCCTCAGCATTGGCGTCCCGGCTCAAAGCGTTCCCCCCATGTACGAAGTCCGCCCCGGCCAGTCCGTCGAACTGTTGAAGGCGCTGCACATCCTCACCCGCGAGGGGAAGATGAACCAGGACAGCCGGCGCAAGCTGAAGCAGGTCTACCACCTGTTCCAGTTCATCGAGCCGCTGCTGCGCCAGGCGCTGGCGGAACGACCGGATTTCAGCCTGGTGGACCACGGCGCCGGCAAGTCCTACCTGGGCTTCATCCTCTACGACCTGTTCTTCAAGGCCGAGGCGCCGCATGCCCGCATCTTCGGCATCGAAAGCCGGGACGAGCTGGTGGAGCGCTCGCGGGACCTGGCCCGGCGGCTGGGCTTCGATCACATGGCATTCCTCAACCTGTCGGTGGCGGATTCGATCGCCTCGGACCGACTGCCGGAACGGGTGGAGGTGGTGACCGCCCTGCACGCCTGCAACACCGCCACCGACGACGCCATCCGCTTCGCCCTGGCGAAACAGGCCCGCTTCATCGTGCTGGCGCCCTGTTGCCAGGCGGAGGTGGCGGCGGCCCTGCGCGCGAACAAGGGGCGGGCGCTGCGCGCTCCCCTGGCCGAGCTCTGGCGTCACCCCATCCACACCCGCGAATTCGGCAGTCACGTCACCAACGTGCTGCGCTGCCTGCAACTCGAGGCGCACGGCTACCAGGTCAAGGTCACCGAACTGGTGGGCTGGGAGCACTCCATGAAGAACGAGTTGATCCTCGCCAGCCAGCAGCACCTGCCCGGCGGGCGCGCCGCCAGCCGTCTGCGGGAAATCCTTGCCAGCCTGGGCCTGGAAGACCTGGGCACGCGCTTTTTCGTGCCCGGCGCGGTGCAGCCATCCGCCCCGCCGGATATGGAGCCTGCGTAGGGCTCAGCACTGCTCCCACGGCAGGCCGTCGTGGCGCCAGCCGTTGCGGGTACTGCGGTGGTGGTCGTCGTCGAGTTCGCCCTCGAAGCCGTACAGCACGTTGTACACGTCGCTGAAACCATGCTGTTCGAGGAACTCGCCGGCTTCCCGCGAGCGGTTGCCGGAACGGCAGATGAGCACCACCGGCCGGTTGTGCGAGGCGGCGATGCGCACCTCGCCGAGGAAACGCGGGTTGATGTCCCAGTTTTCCCCTTCGTACCAGGGAATCAGCAGGGCGTTTTTGGGATGGCCGACGAACAGGAACTCCCATTCCGAACGGCAATCGATGAACACGGCGTTCGTGTTGGCTTGGAGGAATGCGGCGGTTTCCTTGGGGGTGAGATGTTTCATGGCGCTGTGTTCCCCGAATGCGGGCTCCTGCGAGGTTGACGAGGGCATGGATCGGAGCCGTCCCCTTCGCTGGGCCGGCGCACCCCCTCGCCCTGCGGCGGCCACCGGGATGCGCATGAAGGGCTCCATCCTTTGCGCGGATTCTATTTACACTATTTATATAGGCAACAGTTTTTCTTATTCATCGTAAACAGCCGCCCCGCGCCGGGTCCTGCCGGGTCCGGGTGCTACAATCCGCCGCTTTTTTCAGCACACCCACATGGCCGACCGCACCGCAGAACTCCTAGCCCATTGCGCGCGCCGCATCCTCATCCTGGATGGCGCCATGGGCACCATGATTCAGCGCTATGGCCTGGCCGAGGCCGACTACCGCGGCGAGCGCTTCAAGGACTGGCCGCGCGACCTGAAGGGCAACAACGATCTGCTGCTGCTGACCCGGCCGCAGGTGATCCGCGAGATTCACGGGCAGTATCTGGCGGCCGGCGCCGACCTCCTGGAAACCAACACCTTCAACGCCAACAGCGTTTCCATGGCCGACTACGGCATGGAGTCGCTGGTGCGCGAGTTGAACTTCGAGGGCGCCCGGCTGGCGCGCGAGGTCGCCGATCAATACTCCACGCCCGACAAGCCGCGCTTCGTCGCCGGCGTGCTGGGACCGACCTCGCGCACGCTGTCGATCTCGCCCGACGTCAACGACCCGGGCTTGCGCAACGTCACCTGGGACGAACTTGTCGCCACCTATTACGAGGCCACCGACGGCCTGGTGCGGGGCGGCGCCGACCTCATCCTGATCGAGACGGTGTTCGACACCCTGAACGCCAAGGCCGCCGTGTTCGCGGTGAAACAATACTTCGACGAGGCGGGAATCACCCGGCCGATCATGATCTCCGGCACCATCACCGACGCCTCCGGCCGCACGCTGTCGGGCCAGACCGCCGAGGCGTTCTGGAATTCGCTGGCCCACGCCGAGCCCTTCTCGTTCGGCTTCAACTGCGCGCTGGGCGCGAAGGAATTACGCCAGCACGTCGAGGAAATGGCCGGCAAGGCAAGCTGCCTGATCTCCGCCCATCCCAACGCCGGCCTGCCCAACGCCTTCGGCGGCTACGACGAGACCGCCGAACAGATGGCCGCCGAGATCCGCGAGTGGGCGCAGGCGGGGCTGCTCAACATCGTCGGCGGCTGCTGCGGCACCACGCCGGAGCACATCCAGGCGATCGCCGAGGCGGTGGCGGACTGTGCACCGCGCGCGCTTCCGACGATTGAACCCAAGCTGCGCGTCTCCGGCCTGGAACCCTACAACCTCGGCGCCGGCGACCTGTTCTGCAACGTCGGCGAGCGCACCAACGTCACCGGCTCGGCCAAGTTCAAGCGCCTGATCATCGACGGCAACTACGACGAGGCCCTGGCCATCGCCCGCCAGCAGGTGGAAAACGGCGCCCAGGTGATCGACATCAACATGGACGAGGCCATGCTCGACGGCGTCGCCGCCATGACCCGCTTCCTCAATCTGATCGCTTCCGAGCCGGACATCGCCAAGGCGCCGATCATGCTCGACTCGTCCAAGTGGGAGATCATCGAGGCGGGCCTCAAGTGCGTGCAGGGCAAGCCCATCATCAACTCGATCTCCATGAAGGAGGGCGAGGCCGCCTTTATCGACAAGGCGAAGCTGGCGCGCCGCTACGGCGCCGCCGTCATCGTCATGGCCTTCGACGAAAAGGGTCAGGCCGACACCTACGCGCGCAAGACGGAAATCTGCGGCCGCGCCTACAAACTGCTCACCGAGCAGGTCGGCTTCCCGGCCGAAGACATCATCTTCGACCCGAACATCTTCGCCATCGCCACCGGCATCGAGGAACACGCCAACTACGCGGTGGATTTCATCGAGGCGACGCGCTGGATCCGCCGCAACCTGCCGCATGCCCACGTTTCCGGCGGCGTCTCCAACGTGTCCTTCTCGTTCCGGGGCAACGAGCCGGTGCGCGAGGCCATCCACACCGTCTTCCTCTATCACGCCATCCAGGCCGGCATGGACATGGGCATCGTCAACGCCGGGCAGCTCGGCGTCTATGACGAGATCGAGGCGGAACTGCGCGTCCGCGTCGAGGACGTGGTGCTCAACCGCCGCCCGGATGCCGGCGATCGCCTGGTCGAGTTCGCCAACACCGTCAAAGGTTCGGCCAGGGAGCAGGCCGAGGACCTGGCCTGGCGCGAACTGCCGGTCGGCCAGCGCCTCACCCACGCGCTGGTGAAGGGCATCACCCAGTACATCGAGGCCGATACGGAAGAAGCGCGCGCCGCCGTCGACCACCCGGTCAAGGTCATCGAAGGCCCGCTGATGGACGGCATGAACGTGGTCGGCGACCTGTTCGGCGCCGGCAAGATGTTCCTGCCGCAGGTGGTGAAATCGGCGCGCGTCATGAAACAGGCCGTCGCCTACCTGACGCCGTTCATCGAGGCGACCAAGACCGCCGACGCCAAACCGAAGGGCCGCATCCTCATGGCCACGGTGAAGGGCGACGTGCACGACATCGGCAAGAACATCGTCGGCGTGGTGCTGGGCTGCAACGCCTACGACGTCGTCGACCTGGGCGTCATGGTGCCGGCCGACAAGATCCTGCAGACGGCGCGCGAGCAGAACGTCGACATCATCGGCCTGTCCGGTCTCATCACGCCCTCGCTGGAGGAGATGAGCCACATCGCCAGGGAGATGCAGCGCCTGGGACACACGCAGCCGCTGCTGATCGGCGGCGCCACCACCAGCCTGGCGCACACGGCGGTGAAGATCGACACCCAGTACGACGGCCCGGTGGTGTACGTGAAGGATGCCAGCCGCGCGGTCGGCGTCTGCACGCAACTGCTGTCGGACGACCTGTCGGCCGACTTCGTCGCCAGGACCAAGGCGGACTACGCCGAGGTGCGCGAGCGCCATGCCGCCCAGCGCGGCGAGAGCAGGCGGGTGACGCTGGCGGAGGCGCGCGCGAATGCGTTCAGGACCGACTGGTCGAGCTATACGCCTGCGGTTCCCAAGGCCCTCGGCATCCACGTATTCAAGGCATACGACCTCGCCGAACTGGCGCGCTGCATCGACTGGACCCCCTTTTTCCAGGCCTGGGAACTGCACGGCCGCTACCCGGCCATCCTGGACGACGCCAAGGTCGGCGAGGAGGCGCGCAAGCTGTTCAATGACGCCCAGGCCATGCTGCAAAAGCTCATCGCCGAAGGCTGGGTGGAGGCGCGCGCGGTGTTCGGCCTGTTCCCGGCGAACAGCCGGGGGGACGACATCGAGATCTACCGGGAGACGGGAAACGGGAAACGGGAAACGCTGATGGTCTGGCACAACCTGCGCCAGCAGATGGCGCGGCCGGCCGGACAGCCGAACTGGTGCCTAGCCGACTTCGTCGCGCCTTGGGACAGCGGCGTCCGCGACTACGTCGGCGCCTTCGTCGTCACGGCGGGCATTGGCGAAGACGACAAGGCGAAGGCCTTCGAGGCGGCCCACGACGACTACTCGGCCATCCTCTTCAAGTCGCTTTGCGACCGCCTCGCCGAGGCCTTCGCCGAGCGCCTGCACCAGCGCGTGCGCACGGAGTTCTGGGGGTATGCCGGCGCCGAAGCGTTGAGCAACGAAGAGCTCATCGCCGAGGCCTATCGCGGCATCCGCCCCGCTCCAGGCTACCCGGCCTGCCCGGAGCACAGCCCGAAGGGCGACTTGTTTGCGCTGCTCGATGTTACGCCTAGCATAGGAGTGAGACTCACCGAAACCTACGCCATGTGGCCCGCCGCTTCCGTCTCCGGTTTCTACCTCGCGCATCCCGAGGCGCGCTATTTCGCAGTGTCCCGCATCGACCGCGACCAGGTGGCCGACTACGCCCGCCGCAAGGGCTGGGACATGGCCACCGCCGAGCGCTGGCTGGCGCCGAACCTGGCCTATACGAATTGAACCCGGGGACATGAGCGCATGACCCGTTCCAGCACCACGCATCCCCTGCGGATCGCCACCCTGCCGATACCCACCGGCGAGGGCACGCTGGGCCTCACCTTCTGCCCCGGCAAGTACGATCCCTACGCCCACAACGGCCCCTGGGCGCGCGACCTGCCGCTGGACCTGGGCGCCATCCGCGGCTGGGGCGCGCACGCCCTGGTCACCTTGCTCGAGGACCACGAGTTCGACCTGCTGCACGTCGGCCGCATGGGCGACTCGGCGGAAGCCGCCGGCCTCGACTGGTACCACCTGCCCATTCCAGACATGGGCGAACCCGGCTGGCAGTTCGAACGCCGCTGGATCTATGCCGGCGCCCGCCTGCGCCGCCTGCTGCGCCGGGGTGGGCGCGTGGTGTTGCACTGCCGGGCCGGTCTCGGTCGCGCCGGCGCCATCGCCGCGCGACTGCTGGTGGAACTGGGCGTGCCGCCGGCGGAAGCCGTCTCCCTGGTGCGCAAGGCGCGCCCCGGCGCCATCCAGACCGCCGAGCAGGAACATCACGTGCATCGGGCGCGCCGCATCGCGCCGGCGCAGGACGAGGCCATCTCGCGCCGCCTGGGCTGCCTGCTCGGCGGCGCCCTCGGCGATGCCTTCGGCTACCCGGTGGCCTTCGCGAGCCTGGCGGCGATCCAGCAACGCCACGGCCCCGCCGGTCTGCGCGAGCCGGAGTTCCACAAACGGCAACTGAAGGTGTCGGACGACACCCAGCTCGCCCTGTTCACCCTCGAGGGCCTCACCCGCGCCGCCCACGCCGGCGGCCTGAGCGACCGCGAACTGCTGGAACAGGTGCGGCTGGCCTACCTCGACTGGCTGGAATGCCAGGGGGTGTCTCCCGCCGACGGCAACCACCCCACCCGCCTGCTCAAGCACGCCGCCCTGCACGCGCGGCGCTCGCCCGCGAAATCCTGCATCGAGTCGCTGCGCGCCGGCGCCGCCGGCACTCCGGAGGAGCCGGTCAACGACAGCCGCGAGGCCGGCGTCCTGTTGCGCGCGGCGGCGGTGGCCTGCATGCCGGAGATGAACGCCGAACGCGCCTTCCGCCTCGCCGCGCGCGCCGCCGCCCTGACCCACGGCCATCCCGCCGGCTTCCTGTCCACCGGCATCCTGGCCGCCACCCTGTGCGGTCTGCTGGAAGGCAAGCCCCTGCAAACCGCCCTCATCCACGCTTGCGACCAGGCCCGCGCCTGGCCCGGCCACGCGCCGGTGGTGCGCCACCTGGAGGCGGCGCTGGAAGCCAGCGTGCGTCCTCAGGGCGCCGTCCTGCCGGCGGCGCTGGGCGCCGGCCGCAGCGGCGAGGAGGCGCTGGCCATCGGCTACTACGCCGTCCACCGCAGCACGGATTTCCGCGAGGTGCTGGCCATCGCCGCCAACCAGGACGGTCTCTCCGACATCGGCGCCGGCATCGCCGGCCAGTTGTTCGCCGCGCAGCGCGGCATCGAAGCTCTGCCGCAGGCCTGGGTCCGCTGCCTCGACGTGCAGGACGCGCTGTTCGACCTGGCCGACTGGGCCCTGCCGCTGTGGCGACGGTCCGCCGGCGCGCGCGAGAACGAATGAGGTTGCCGCCGTTCGCCTCGCGCGCCCATCTTGAAGAGATCTTCAACACCGGCCTGCGGGCCATGCTGGCCGCGCATGACGAACTCGGCGCGCACATTCTCGTGCTGGCCAACGCGGTGCAGGACGCCACGCTCTGGCAGGATCTGCGCGCGCTCCTCGCGGACAGCCACGCGCGCCACGCCGGGCGCGTCGGCGAGGCGCTGCGCCAGGGCCGCGCGCCGGCGGCGCCGGAGGATGATCTGACGGTATTTCTGAAGCTGATGGCCATCGGCTTCAGTCATCTCGCCCCCGTCGAATCGCGCCGCGTGGCGGCGGATCCCGCGCAAGGCGGGCCGCGCTGGGAGCTCCTGTTCAATCCGGTGCGCGCGCTGCGGCCCGAACGCATGAGCCGCGAACGCGTCGAAGCCATCATGCGGCCTTTCGACTCGCGCGGCTTCCACTTCAACAAGCCCTTCCTGGACAAGGAGGTGCTGTGGCGCGGCGAACTTGCCGGCAAGGCAGCCCGGCTGCTGTACAACAAGTTTCCCTTCGCGCCGCTGCATGGCCTGCTGGTGCCGGAACCGGAACAGGCGCGGCCGCAGTACCTCACGCCGGAGATGCACGACTGGGCCTGGCGCGTCGCCGGCGCGGCCGCCGCCGCGATACCGGGCTTCGGCCTCGCCTACAACAGCTACGGCGCCTTCGCCTCGGTCAATCACCTGCATTTCCAGAGCTTCGTGCGCGATACGCCGCTACCCGCGCAAGCGGACGCGGCGGGCCATCCGCTGTCCGTGTACCGACATGACGACGCGCGGGCCGCCTGGCTGCATCTGGATGCGCTGCACTGCGCCGGCACCGCCTACAACCTGGTTTACGACGGCGACGGCCTGATGCTGATCCCGCGCGCGCGCCAGGGCGAGGTCGCCCTCGAAGCCTGGAGCGTCGGCTTCGGCTGGAGCGAGATGGCCGGCGTGTTCTCGGTCTCCACCCGCGAAGCCTTCGCCGGGCTCGACGCATCCACGCTGCGCGCCGTCCTGACAAGCTGGCTGGCGCCATGATGCCCCGCGTCATCCGGCTTCTGCGCCGTGCCTACCATTACGCCTTCTACGTCGCCGGCGGCGCCGTCTTCGCGGTGTGCGTGCTCGCCCTGGCCTTGCGCTTCTGGATCCTGCCGAACATTTCCGCCTACGAGGGCCTGCTGGAAGAAGCGGCCAGCGCCGCGGTGGGCCAGCCCGTCGACGTCGGCGCCCTGGAAGCCGACTGGCACGGCCTCAATCCGCGCGTGGTGCTGCGCGACGTGCGCATCCAGCCGCCCGCCGGCGCGCCGCTGCTGCTGCCGCGCGTGGAGGCGGTGGGTTCCTGGCTGTCGCTGCCGCTGTTCGACATGCGCCTGGCGCACCTAATCATCGACCGGCCGCAAGTCGCGGTGCGCCGCGACACCGCCGGCCTCATCACCCTGGCGGGCATCCCGCTGAACACGGCCGGTGAGCCCAGCCCCTTCCCCGACTGGCTGCTGCGCCAGCCGCGCATCCTGGTCAAGGATGCCGAGCTCACCTGGCTGGACGAGAAGCTGGGGGCGCCGCCACTGAGGTTCTCGCAGGTACGGCTGCGGCTGGAAAACCGTTTCGGCCGCCATCGCTTCGGCGGCGTCGCCCTGCCCGACAGCGACGCCGCCGGCCGCCTCGAACTGCGCGGCGACTTCCGCGGCCGCGGCGTGCAGGATCTCGCCTCCTGGAACGGCGAGGCCTATGCCCGCGTCGATGACGCCCGTCTGCACCAGTGGGGCCGTTGGGCGCCCTGGGCGCAGGGATCGGTGAAGGGCGGCGTCGGCAAGCTGCGTTTCTGGCTGGACGTCAAGAACGGAGAGGCCTCCGGCCTGCTCGGCGACGCCCGCCTGGAAGAGGTGGCGATCAAGCTGCACCCCGACCTGCCGGACATGCTCTTCGACAGCCTGGGCGGGCGCATCGGCTGGTCGCGCGACCAAGACAGCCAGAGTTATTTCGTGGAGAAGTTGCGCTTCCAGCGCGCCGGCATTACCCAGACTGAGCCCGCCTCGCTCCGCCTGAGTCTGGCGCCGGACGGCAAGGGCGGTTACCGCCGCGTCGGCGCCACCGCCAGCAACCTGCGCCTGGAAACCGTCACCGCCCTCGCCGGCGCCCTGCCCCTGCCGCGCCAGGGCCGCGACCTGCTCGACAGCCTGAAGCCGCGCGGCCTGGTGGAAAGCGGCGAGGGACACTGGGAAAGCGACGGTCGCTACAGCCTGAAGCTGCGCCTGCGCGAGGCCGGCGCCCAGGCCTACGGCGATCTGCCCGGCATCTCCGGCCTGTCCGCCCGCATCCAGGCCAACCAGGACGCGGGCCGCGTCGAACTGGACAGCCCCGGTCTGCGCCTGGACTGGCCGCGGGTGTTCCGCCATGCCCTCGCCTTCAGCCATCTGCAGGCCGATGCGGACTGGCGGACCGGCAAGGACGGCCTGCGCCTGGATTTCGACGTCGAGCGCATCGCCAACGCCGACCTGGAGGGCGGCGCACAAGGCCGCATCGAGCTGCCGCGCGGCGGCTCCGCGCGGGTCGACCTCGGCGCCCGCCTGAGCCATGGCCAGGCCGCGGCGGTGTACCGCTATCTGCCCCACGCGGTCGGCGAGGACGCCTACGCCTGGCTGCGCGACAGCCTGCTGGGCGGCCATTCCGACGACGTGCGCCTGACCCTGCGCGGCGATCTCGAGCGTTTCCCCTTCGACCAGGGCGGCGGCGCCTTCAACATCGCCATCAACATGGTGAACGGCGTGCTCAGGTACGCGCCGGACTGGCCGCCGATCCGCGACATCCACGGCCAACTGCGCTTCCACGACAAGGCCATGACCCTGGAGGCGAACTCCGGCAGCATCCTGGCCACCCGCATCGACGCGGTGAAGGTGGTGATTCCGGACCTGGTGCATACCAGGGACGAGGTCGTGCTGGTGGACGGACAGGTCCAGGGCGACACCCAGTCCTTCCTGGATTTCATCCGGCAATCGCCGGTGCACGCCCACACCGATGGCTTCACCGCGCCGTTCAAGGCGCAGGGCCGCGGGGAGCTGTCGCTGCGCCTGCGCCTGCCGGTGCGCAGGCTGGGGGCCGCCACCGTCAGCGGCAGCTTCGGCATGCGGGACAACCGGCTGGAACCCGGCGGCGGCCTGCCGCTCATCGAGGCGATCACCGGCAGCGTGCAGTTCACCGAGAAGGACATGCGGGCCAAGGACGTGCGCGTCCAGGTCGCGGGCATGCCGGTCCTGGTGGACCTCGGCAGCGGCGGCGCGCCGGGCCAGACCAGCGGGGTGCGCATCGGCGCGCGCGGACGCGTAGACGCCGAGCGGCTCAAACCCGAAATGCCCGATGCCCTGGCCGAGCGGCTGAGCGGCGCCGCCGACTGGCGCGCGGATATCGGCCTGAATGCCGACGGCCGCATGGAACTCGCCGTCACCTCCGATCTCAGCGGCCTGCGCATCAATCTGCCGGCGCCGCTGGGCAAGAATGCCGCCGACGCCATCCCGCTGCGCATGACCCGGCGGCCCGAGGACGGCGCCCGCTCCAGCCTACATGTCCGCTATGGCGATCAGGTGGCGGTGCGCGCCGAACTGGCGCGCGACGCGCCTGCGAAGATGCAGGTGCGGCTGGGCCCCGGCGATGCGCCGGCGCCGACCGACCCGGGCCTGTGGATCAGCGGCAACCTGCGCTTCATCGACCTCGATGCCTGGCTCGCCCTGCGCCTGCACGAGGACGCCGAGCGACGGGGCGGCGGGGCCCCCCCCCTGCGCGGCGCCCAGGTCACCTTCAACGAAGCACGCGTGCTCGGCCGCCGCCTGCACGACACCAGCGTGCGCCTGCGCCCCGCCGGCAACGGCTGGCAGGCAAGCCTCGCCGGTCGCGAGCTGGCGGGCGAGGTCACCACCGTGCCGGAAGACGGCAAGACCCGCGTGCTGGCGAATTTCAAGCGCCTCACCCTGCCCGACGCGGAACCCGGAGCCGTCCCCGCCGAGCGCACCGACGCCTCCCTCGGCGCCCTCGATCTGGTGGTCGGCAAGCTCACCTGGAAAGGGCATGAACTGTCCGATCTGCGCCTGCGCATGATGCCCGCGCGCGGCGGCTACCAGGTCGAACATTTCCAGGTGGCGATGCCGGAAAGCCGCCTGGAAGGCAAGGGCGTGCTGGCCGAGCATCCGCGCCAGACCACGCGCATGGACCTGAAACTGGATACCGGCAGCCTCGGCAGGATGCTCGGCAACCTGGGCAAGCCGGGCCTGCTCAAGGACGGCCCCATGCAGGCCAGCGGCGTGCTCGGCTGGACCGGCGGCCTGGAGGACTTCAGCCTGGCCACGCTGTTCGGCGACCTCGACGTGAAAGTCGGCCAGGGCCAGTTTCTCAAGGCCGATCCCGGCGTCGCCAAGCTGCTCGGCATCCTCAGCCTGCAGGCCCTGCCCCGGCGCATCGCCCTGGATTTCCGCGACGTCTTTTCCGATGGCTTCGCCTTCCAGGACATCTCCGGCAACATCCACCTGGAGCGCGGCTCCGCCTACACCAATGACCTGCGCATGAACGGCGCCGCCGCGCGCGTGCTGATGAGCGGCGTCATCGACCTGCGGCGGGAAAGCCAGAACCTGCGGGTCAGCGTGCAGCCCCGGCTGGACGACTCCCTGGCGGTGGCGGGCGCATTGCTCGGCGGCCCGGCGGTGGGCCTGGGCGCCCTCATCGCCGGCAAGGTGCTGAAGGATCCGGTGGGCCAGGCCACCACCTTCGAATACGCCGTCACCGGCGGTTGGGCGGAGCCGAACGTGAGCAAGCTCACTCGCCGCAAGGCGGAGGGCGCTGGCGACCCCCCCGCACCCTGATTTCGCGCCGCGCGCTATTGCGGCGGCATGAAATCCTTGTGTACCCTCGAACACGCTCAATCCAGCCGGAGCCCTCCGTGACCCGCGCCAATTCCGCCAGCTTCGCGAAAACCAGGTCCCGCGCCACCCCCAAGTCCACCGCCGATGGCGGCGGCATCGTGCGCGTGGCCGCCGTGCAGATGGCTTCCGGCCCGAATGTCGCCGCCAACCTGGCGGAAGCGGAACGACTCATCGAGATGGCCGCGGCCGCCGGCGCCAAGCTGGTGGCGCTGCCGGAGTTCTTCGCCATCATGGGCATGAAGGATGCCGACAAGGTCAACGTGCGGGAAGTCGAGGGCAAGGGCCCGATCCAGAAATTCCTTGCCGTCCAGGCCAAGAAGCACTGCATCTGGCTGGTGGGCGGTTCGGTTCCGCTGGCCTGCGACAACCCGAAGAAAGTGCGCAACGCCTGCCTGGTCTACGACGACAAGGGCAAGCAGGTGGCGCGCTACGACAAGATCCACCTGTTCGGCCTCGACCTGGGCAACGAGCATTACAAGGAGCAGACCACCATCGAAGCCGGCGACCGCGTGGTGGTGGTGGAAACGCCCTTCGGCCGCCTGGGCCTGTCGGTCTGCTACGACCTGCGCTTCCCCGAGCTGTACCGGGCCATGGGCAACGTCGACCTCATCGTCGTGCCGGCGGCCTTCACCGCCACCACCGGCAAGGCCCATTTCGAGACCCTGATCCGCGCCCGCGCCATCGAGAACCTGGCCTACGTCATCGCCCCCGCGCAGGGCGGCTACCACGTCTCCGGCCGGGAAACCCATGGCGACTCCATGATCGTCGATCCCTGGGGCAACATCCTCGACCGCCTGCCGCGCGGCTCCGGCGTGGTGGTGGCCGGCATCAACCGGGCCTACCAGGAAAGCCTGCGCAAGAGTCTCCCCGCCCTCAAGCATCGCACCCTGGATTGCGCCGCCGGCACGCCGGTGGATTTCGTAAAAACAGGGTGAGGCGTGAGGGGTGCGCGCCTGCGGCGCTCAGGCGTGAGGCGTAAACCCCTTTCCTCATCCTCATCCTTTTCCCTTTCCCCTTTTCCCTCCCATGTCCACTGTCCAAGCCTTCACCGCCGCCGAATCCGCCCTGCTCGCCCCCAACGAGGTGGACCCCGCCCAACTCGACGGCATCTTCAGCCAGCTCGCCGCGCATCGGGTGGACGACGCCGACCTCTACTTCCAGTACACCCGCTCCGAAGCCTGGAGCCTGGAAGAGGGCCAGGTGAAATCCGGCAGCTTCAACATCGACCAGGGCGTGGGCGTGCGCGCCGTGGTGGGCGACAAAACCGCCTTCGCCTATTCCGACGACATCCGCCTGCCCGCCATCCGGGAAGCCGCCAACACCGTGCGGGCCATCGCCGCCGCCGGGCAGTCGGCCATCGCTCGGGTACCGAGCCGGACGGAGGGACGCGGCCTGTACGCCCCCATCGACCCCCTGGCCTCCCTCAGCGAAGCCGACAAGGTCAGCCTGCTGCACCGCCTGGAGGACTACGCCCGCAAGCAGGACAGCCGGATCACCCAGGTCATCGCCAGCCTGGCCGGCGAGTACGAGGTGGTCTTCGTCACCCGCCTGGATGGCCGCAGCGCCGCCGACGTGCGGCCCCTGGTGCGGGTCTCGTTGCAGGTCATCGTCGAACAGGACGGCCGCCGCGAACAGGGCAGCGCCGGCGGCGGCGGGCGCTTCGACTACGCGTATTTCAGCGACGAGCGTCTCAAGGAATATGCCCAACTGGCAGTGGACCAGGCCATCACCAACCTCAACGCCCAGCCCGCCCCGGCTGGCAGCATGACCGTGGTGCTGGGCTCCGGCTGGCCCGGCATCCTGCTGCACGAAGCCATCGGCCACGGCCTGGAGGGCGACTTCAACCGCAAGGGTTCCTCCGCCTTCTCCGGCCGTATCGGCCAGCGCGTGGCCGCCGACGGCGTCACCGTGGTGGACGACGGCACGATTCCCGACCGGCGCGGCTCCCTCAACGTGGACGACGAGGGCACCCCGACCCAGCGCACCGTGCTCATCGAGAACGGCATCCTGCGCGGCTACATGCAGGATTCCATGAACGCCCGCCTGATGGGCATGGCCACCACCGGCAACGCCCGCCGCGAATCCTTCGCCCACCTGCCCATGCCGCGCATGACCAACACCTACATGCTGGCCGGCGACAAGGACCCGGCGGAAATCATCCGTTCCGTGAAGAAGGGCCTGTACGCCGTCAACTTCGGCGGCGGCCAGGTGGACATCACCAGCGGCAAGTTCGTCTTCTCCGCCGCCGAGGCCTACATGATCGAGGACGGCAGGATCGCCTACCCGGTGAAGGGCGCCACCCTCATCGGCAACGGCCCCGACGTGCTCACCCGCGTCTCCATGATCGGCAACGACATGAAGCTGGACCCGGGTGTCGGCACCTGCGGCAAGGAAGGCCAGAGCGTGCCGGTGGGCGTCGGCCAGCCGACCCTGAAGATCGATGGGCTGACCGTCGGCGGCACCCACTAGGAGACGCCATGATCGGTTTTTTCATCAAGCTCGCCATCGTCGTGGTCATCGGCGTCCTGGCCTACAACTACTTCTTCGGCGACGCGGAGGAGAAGGCCCAGTCGGCCAAGACCTTCGGTCAGATGAAGGAAGTCGCGGTCTCCGTGGGCCAGCTGGCCAAGTCGGAAAAGGAGAAGTTCGACGCCGGCAAGTACGACGATGCCCTGGACAAGCTGGGCGCCGCCTACGTGAAGTTGCGGGAGGGCGCCCAGAAGCTGGACGCCGGCCTGCTCAAGCGCATCCAGACCCTGGAGGAGCGCAAGGGCAAGCTGGAGGAAGATCTGGCCGACCTGGAAAAGAGCGACGTCCCCCCGGAGCAGCGGGCCCAGCGCAAGGCCGAGCTGGACAAGGAGCTGGCAGCCCTGCAACGGGATTCCGACGCCCTGGCGAAAGACGCGAAAGCCGACAAGGAAGCCGCCCGCAAGTGAGGCCCGATCAGCCTCAAGTCCGACAGGCTCTTAGGGTGGCGCGGCGCCGGCAGGGTTCCGGGATTCACCGCCGGGGCCGGCGGGTAGGCGAACGCCACCGGGGTCTCCAGCATTTCCCGCGCTTGCTTGGACGTTCAGGCCAAGCCCCCAGGCGGGCACTCAGATCCTCCGGCGCCGTGAACAACATGCGCCTGCCCTGTGTCGTAAGGAGGAGCAACGCAGGTTGATAAGAAAAACCCGGCCGAAGCCGCGTGCGATCCGGGAGGCGAATGCCCCTTACTTCGCCGCCGCCAGCGCCTGCTCGATGTCTTCCATGAGGTCGTCGATGTGCTCGATGCCGATGGACAGGCGCACCAGGTCTTCGGAGACGCCGGCCTTGGCGAGTTCCTCGGGCGACAACTGGCGATGGGTGGTGGTGGCCGGGTGGCAGGCCAGGCTCTTGGCGTCGCCGATGTTCACCAGACGCACCACCAGCTTGAGGGCGTCGATGAACTTGGCGCCGGCCTCGCGGCCGCCCTTGATGCCGAAGGAGACGATGCCGGAGGCCTTGCCGCCCATGTACTTCCGCACCAGGGCGTGGTCCTTGTGCTCGGGCAGGCCGGCGTAGTTGACCCAGGACACCTGGGGATGCGACGCCAGATGCCGGGCCACCGCCGTTGCGTTGTCGCAGATGCGGTCCATGCGCAGGTGCAGGGTCTCGATGCCTTGCAGGATGAGGAAGCTGTTGAAGGGGCTGATGGCGGCGCCCATGTTGCGCAGCGGCACGACGCGGGCGCGGCCGATGTAGGCCGCCGGGCCCAGGGCCTCGGTGTAGACGACGCCGTGGTAGGAGATGTCGGGCTCGTTGAGGCGGGCGAAGCGGGTCTTGTGCTCGGCCCAGGGGAATTTGCCGGAATCGACGATGCAGCCGCCGATGCTGTTGCCGTGGCCGCCCAGGTACTTGGTCAGCGCGTGCACGACGATGTCGGCGCCGTGCTCGAAGGGCCGGCACAGGTAGGGCGTGGGCACGGTGTTGTCGACGATGAGGGGAATGCCGTTGGCGTGGGCCAGCTCGGCCAGCTTCTCGAAGTCGGTGACGTTGCCCAGGGGGTTGCCCACGGATTCGCAGAATATGGCCTTGGTGCGCTGGTCGATGAGCTTGGCGAAGCTGTCCGGCTCGCGGTAGTCGGCGAAGCGCACCTCGATGCCGTAACGCGGCAGGGTGTGGGCGAACAGGTTGTAGGTGCCGCCATAGAGGGTGGAACTGGTGACGATGTTGTCCCCCGCCTCGGCGATGGTCATGATGGCGTAGGTGATGGCCGCCATGCCGCTGGCCAGGGCCAGGCCGCCGATGCCCCCTTCCATCTCCGCCACCCGCTTCTCCAGCACGTCCGTGGTGGGGTTCATGATGCGAGTGTAGATGTTGCCCGCCACCTTCAGGTCGAACAGGTCGGCGCCGTGCTGGGTGGAGTCGAAGGCGTAGGAGGTGGTCTGGTAGATGGGCGGCGCCACCGCCTTGGTGGTGGGTTCCGTGCTGTATCCGCCGTGCACGGCGATGGTTTCGATCTTCATTGTGGTGTGTCTCCTTCGGTGGATCCTGCCGGGCGTGCCGCCGACAAGCCGGCCGATTATGCCTGAGGCGGGTCCCGATGCTCGATCCGGCAGAGGCCGCGCATTTCACACCAGACGCAGGTTTCGGGAGCGGCACGGGCGGGCAGCGGGGCGCCCGCCGCCAAGTCGGCCAGGGTGGCGCGCAGGCGCGCGGACTCGGCTTCGGCGGCTGCCGCCAGGTCCTCCGGCCAGGCCAGGGTTTCCACCCTGTCCGCGTCGACGCTGACGAAGCCCGCCTCGACGGCGCCGGCAAGCCAGGCGTAGGCGGGCAACTGGACATCCTCGCCGCCGGAGTCCAGCTTGCGCTTCAGGGCCTGCCGCGACTGGGTCTTGTAGTCCAGCAGGACCGGACCGACCGCGTGCTCGTCCAGACGGTCGGCGCGGCCGTGCAGTTGGGTGACGCCGGCTTCGCCCCAGTTGACCTCCCGGGCCAGCGGCGCTTCCGCGGTGCCGAAGCGATAGCCCTCGCGCTCGCGCCGCAACGCCCAGTCCACGTAGGCGGCAATCTGCCGCTCCCAGCGCAGGCGCCAGGCCAGCGCCAGGTAGCTGGCGGCCTCCGCCGGGGCGAAGACGGCGCGGGAGAGTTCGCTGAGGACTTGGGCCAGTTCTTCGGCGGCGGCATCGCCCAGCACCGGCCGGCTTTCGTGGAAGCGCGCCAGGATGCGGTGCACCAGGCTGCCGTAGTCGGCCTTGTCCATTTCCTCCGGCGCCTCGTCCCGCTCATTGAGCCTGAGCACATGGCGGGCGAAGAATTGATATGGACAGGCCACCAGACTCTGCCAGGCGCTCACGCTCATGCGCGCGGGCACGGCCGGCGCGCCGGGAGCCGGAAACGCTTCCTCCCGCCGGGCGCCGGCCGCTCGGCCCGCCAGGGGGCGCGGCGGCGCCGGGGTCAACCAGGCTGCATCCCAGGCCGCGCGCTGGAAGGCGTCCAGATGCACCAGCCAGGGCGACAGCGGCGCCGGATCGCCGTCGCGTTCGCTCTGCCAGATCAGGGCCACGCGAGGGACGCGGGCGAGGACGTCGCCGAGCGCGGCGCGCAGTTCGAGTTCCCGCTCCGCCGCCGCGGGCAGACCCAGTTGCAGGCGGGTGGCGTCGTTGAACAGGGCGGCGGACGGCGCCCCCGGCAGATGCGCGGCGCCCGCGCCGAGGACGATGACGCCCTGCCAGTCGCGGGTGTGCGCGGCGGCCAGATGGGTCAGGCGCACGGGGCTGGACACCGTGCCGTCCAGGAAGGTGGACTCTTCCAGATGGTGGAACAGCCAGCGCCTCCAGTCGGCGAGGGCGTAGCGGGTGCGATGCGCGGCGCCCTCGCGCGCCAGGGTCTCCAGCAACGACCACAGTTGCCGACCCACCGGGTCGGCGCACAGCGCTTCCTCGGCGGCCAGGGCGCGCAAGGCGGCGAGCAGGCGGAGGGTCCATTCCCCCAGCGTCTGGCGGCCGCGCCCGAAGGCGCGCATGGCCGCATCGATGCGCCGCAACAGCGGCAGCGCCGCGTGCAGGCCTTCGCGCCGGGCCAGTTCGAGGTGGCCGGCCAGGCCGTCCGGCGCGCCATGCCGGCGAAACGCCGCGTCCAGCTCGTGCACGGCGCGCTCGCGGAGTTCGCCGGCATCGGCGAAGACGTAGGGGGACTTGAGCAAGTCCAGCAGGTCGCGAAACCATGCGTCCGCGCTCAGCAGCCTGAGCCAGGCCTCCGGCAGATGGCTGGCGGAGGCGGTGGCGAACGCCCAGCCGGTCTCGTCCTGCGTCAGGATGCCGTGTCGCTCCAGCAGGGCGCGCAGGCGGCGCGCCATGAGCCGGTCCGCGGCCACCAGGGCGATGTCGCGCAGGCCTTCGGCCAGCCAGCGCAGCACCAGTTCCTCGGCCGCGCGCGCGGCGGCTTCCAGGCCCGGCGCGGCGAGCAGGGTTTTCCCCGGCGACAGCGGGCTGCGCGGGTAGCGCGCCGCGAAATCGCGCGCGCGTTCGGCCAGGGGCGGCTCGCGCGCATCCCAGG
>JBBIPL010000040.1:0-18950 GCA_037442845.1 Hydrogenophilales bacterium
GATGATGAAACGATTCGCCTTGCTGCCCGCCGCCGGCGTGGGCGCCCGCATGGGCGCGGGACATCCCAAGCAGTACCTGGATATCCTCGGCCGCCCCATGCTCTGGCATGCCCTCGACGCCTTCCAGCGGCATGCCGGCATCGCCGGCATGCACGTGGTGCTCTCCGCCGAGGATGGCTGGTGGTCCGGCTATGACTGGTCGGGCTTCGACAAGCTCAAGGTCTGGCGGGTCGGCGGCGCCAGCCGCGCGCAAAGCGTGCTCAACGGTCTGGCGGCGATGGCGGGCGAAGTGGGGTCGACGGACTGGGTGCTGGTGCACGACGCGGCGCGACCCTGCCTGAGTCAGGCCCTGCTCGACAAGTTGATCGCCGAAGTGGATGACGACGCGGTGGGCGGCATCCTCGCCATGCCGGTGGCGGATACCCTGAAGCGGGCGGCGGAAGACGCGCGCATCGCCGAGACTGTGCCGCGCGCCGGACTGTGGGCCGCGCAGACCCCGCAGATGTTCCGCCACGGCCTGCTGCGGGAAGCCCTGGAAGCGGCCGGGAACCAGGTGACCGACGAAGCCTCCGCGCTTGAACTCGCGGGCTACGCGCCGAAACTGGTGGAAAGCGATGCGGGCAACCTCAAGGTCACCTATCCGCGAGACCTGGATCTGGCCCGCATTCTGCTGGCTCGGTAAATACCGGTGAGCCGCTATTTTCGGCGCGCGGGCGCGGTCCGGATTTCGAAGCGATAGGTGTCGTGGCAGCCGGAGCAATAGGTGAAGATTTCCCCGGTCTGTTCCAGCGCGGCGCCGACGTCGAGTTCGCTACCGCTCAGGCGCGCCAGGGCCAGGAAGGCTTCCTTCTGGGCGATGGCCAGTTGCGTGAAATCCTCGGGGAAGCGCTCGCGCAGGCTGGCGGGCAGGCGTTCCAGGCGCGGCGCCATGTCCCTGGCGACGAGGTCTAGGGTTTTCGTGTCCTTGCTGGCCAGAGCGTATTGGATGGCGTGCAGCCCGTGCAGGTACTCGCGCATTTCCAGGAGCAGCAGATTGCGCTCCGCCTTGCTCACCGGGATGACGATGCGATGGTCCTGGATCAGGCCGCCCGCCGCTTGCGCAGGCGCGACGAAGGCGATTGGCAGCAGGGCAAGCACCAACAAAAAACGCCGCATGGCTCCTCCGGGATGTCGCGGTGTGTCGGGAAAAGCCCGTATCGGTGGGCTTGAGGTGAGAAGCATACCCCCAGCGGGGGGGCGAAATACAGAGGCAAAGGCTATTTTCTGCGCGCCTCGTGCATGCCGCGGACATGGCCCGCCCGCGTCAGAAAGCGGGTGAGCTGCGTCAGGTCGCGCACTTCCAGGGTGAATTCCATGCGCGCCGTATCGTGCTGGGAGAGGGTGTTGAGGCGAACGACGTTGATTTTTTCCTGCGACAGGATTTCCGAGACGTCCTTCAGCAGGCCCGGCCGGTCCTGCGCCAGCAGTTCCACATCCACCGCGAACACCTGATCGTCGCGCCCGCCCCATGCCGCGCGCAGCAGCCGCGCCCGCTTGTCCGCCGGCAGGTGGGCCACCATCGGGCAGTCGGCGCGGTGGATGGTGAGGCCGTGGCCTTGCGTGGTGTAGCCGACAATGGCGTCCGGCGGCGCCGGCTTGCAGCAGCCAGCCATGTGCGCGAGCAGGCCCGGCTCGCCCTCCACCAGCACGCCGCCGGCATCGTCCCGCCGCCGCGAGGCCGCCACCAGCGGTTTTTCCTGGGCCGGCGCGAATTCGTCCTGCAGGGCGCGGTCGAGCTGGCCGATGCCGAGTTCGCCGCGTCCCAGCGCGGCGCAGAGTTCGTCCGGGCCGGGGAATTTGAGGCGCGCGGCGATCTTGTAGAGATTGGCGTTGAGCAGGTTCAGACGGCGCAGCTCGCGGTCCAGCAGTTCGCGGCCTTCCCGCACATGCGTGTCGTGGTCCTGCTGTTTGAACCATTGCCGCACCTTGGCGCGCGCGCGATGAGTCTTCAGCACGCCGAGATGCGGGTTGAGCCAGTCGCGGCTGGGACCGCCCTGCTTGACCGTGAGGATTTCCACGCGCTGGCCGGTGGCCAGGGTGGTGTCCAGTGGCGCCAGCACGCCATCCACCTTGGCGCCGCGGCAGCGATGCCCCAGCTCGGTATGCACGGCGTAGGCGAAATCCAGCGGCGTGGCGCCGCTCGCCAGGGCGATCACCTTGCCCTGCGGCGTCAGCACGAAGATCTCGTCCTGAAACAGTTCGTTGCGGAAATGCTGGGCCAGCTCGTGGCTGTCGGCGATTTCCTGCTTCCAGGCCAGCAACTGGCGCAGCCAGGCGATCTTGTCATGCGCCCCGTCGCCGCCGCCCTTGCCGCCGCCTTCCTTGTAGCGCCAGTGCGCGGCGGCGCCCAGCTCGGCTTCCTGGTGCATGTCGAAGGTGCGGATCTGCACCTCCAGGGCCTTGTTCTCGGGGCCCACCACGGCGGTATGCAGGCTTTTGTAGCCGTTGCCCTTGGGGCGCGAGATGTAGTCGTCGAACTGGCCGGGAATCGGCTGCCAGAGGCTGTGCACCAGGCCCAGCACGTGGAAACAGTCCTTGACGTCCGGGACCAGCACGCGCAGGGCGCGTACGTCGTAGACCTCGTCGAAGGACAGGCGCTTCTTGCGCATCTTTGCCAGGATGCTGGCGATGTGCTTGGGCCGGCCGCTGATCGAATGGCCGGCGAGGCCCTCGGCTTGCAGGGCGGCGCCCAGCTGCCGCACCACTTGGTCGATGTACCACTCCCGGTCGAGGCGGCGTTCGTCCAGGAGTTTGGCGATCTGCCGGTAGGTTTCCGGTTCGAGATAGCGGCAGGAGAGGTCTTCCAGCTCCCATTTCAACTGCCACACGCCCAGTCGGTTGGCCAGGGGCGCGTAGAGTTCGCGCACGTCGGCGGCGATCTTGCGGCGCAGGCTTTCATCGCCGTCGGCCAGTTCGCGCAGGGCCTGGGCGCGTTCCGCCAGCTTGATGAACACCACGCGGATGTCGTCGGTCATGGCCAGCAGCATCTGGCGCAGGGCCTCGCTCTGGCCGCCCTCGGCGTTGAGGTGGGTGAACAGGGTGTCCATGCGCGACAGCTTCGCCGCCCCTTCCACCAGCGCGGTGAGATGGGGACCGAAGCGGGCCAGCAGGGAGTCGCGCTTCACGGACTTTTCCGGCAGGCCGCAGAGCAGGGCGGCCGCCACGGCTTCAGCGTCGAAGCGCATGCCCGCGAGCAGGGCGGCGGTGCCCAGGCTGTGGGCGATGAGCGGTTCGCCGGTGTCCGCCGTTTCCTCGCCGCCGTGGTCCGCGAGCCACTCGGCGGCGCGGGTCAGGATCTGAATCTGCTCGGCCGGAAAGCGCCCCTCCAGGCTGGCAAGCCAGGATTCCGCATCATTCGGCGCCAGGGCGTAGGCGTGGGCGACCATTCAGTAGCTCAGGCGCAAGATGCAAGACTCAAGATGCAAGTAAACGCATGGGACATGCGGTCAAAGGGAGCTCCTGCCCCTCGTATCTGCAATCTTGCCCCTGATTTCCTACCAGAACTTCCACCAGGCCTTTTCGCGAGACTTGAGCTCGCCGCCCAGGAAAGGGCTGTTGGGGAAATTCAGCTTGAGTACGCGCAGGGTGTCGTCGCGCAGGTCGTTCAAGCCCAGCTGTTCATAGCTCTTGGCCATGACCGCCAGGGCTTCCTCCACCGCCGGCGATTGCCGGTAATGCTCGAGCACATACTTGCTGCGGTTGACGGCGGCGACGTAGGCGCCGCGCTTGTAGTAGTAGTTGGCCACGTGCACTTCGCTGGAGGCGAGGGCGTTGACCAGGTATTTCATGCGCGCCACCGCATCGGGGGTGTACTTGCTCTCCGGAAAGCGCGCCGCCAGTTGCTGGAAGGCGTCGAAGGCTTCACGCGCGGACTTGGGATCGCGGTCGCTCATGTCCTGGTCGCCGAAGCGCGCGAGCAGGCTGCGGTCCTCGACGAAATTGGCGAGGCCGCGCAGGTAATAGGCGTAATCCACGTGCGGGTGGTTGGGATGCAGCTTGATGAAGCGTTCGGCGGCGGCGACGGCCGAGGCGGGCTCGTTGTCCTTGTAGTAGGCGTAGGCCACTTCCAGCTTGGCCTGCTGGGCGAAAACGCCGTAGGGATAGCGGGCCTCCAGGGTCTCGAACAGCTTGATGGACTTTGCGTAGTCACCGTCCGAGAGCGCCTCCTTGCCCGCGAAGTAGAGCTTGGATGCGGACCAGTTCTTGGTTTCGTCGATCTGTTCGGGCAATAGCCCGCACCCCGCCGTCAGGCCGAGGGCCAGTGCGAGCAGGAGAGGAAGACGGAGTTTCGACCAGGTCAAGGCTAGAATTCGCGGCATTGCAGTCCCCAAGAACAGCGGCGAATTATACCCAGTCCGCCACGCCCTCTCGTGATGAATTCCCCCAGACAGCTCACCATTCCCTTCGAACATGCCGGCAGACGCCTGGACCAGAGTCTGGCGGAACTGCTGCCGGAGTATTCCCGCAGCCGCCTGCAGGACTGGATCGAGGCCGGCCACGTCACCCTGGGCGGCGCGCCCGCCTGCAGACGGCAGAAGGTATGGGGGGGCGAGCAGGTGGACGTGGAAGCCCAGGCGGGCGCTGAGGAGACCGCCTTCCGCGCCGAAGCCATCGGCCTCGACGTGGTCTACGAGGACGATGCCATCCTGGTCATCGACAAGCCGGCCGGACTGGTCACCCATCCCGGCGCCGGCAACTGGCAGGGCACCTTGCTCAACGCCGTGCTGCATCACGTGCCAGGCGCCGCCTCCCTGCCGCGGGCGGGCATCGTGCATCGCCTGGACAAGGACACCAGCGGCCTCATGGTGGTGGCCAAGACTCTGGAGGCGCAGACCCGCCTGGTGCGCGACCTGCAGGCGCGCGAGGTGAAGCGGATTTACTGGGCCGTGGCCCTGGGCGTGTTCGCCCGCGCCGAGGGCGAGGCGGCAGCCGCCATTGGTCGGCATCCCACCCAGCGCACGAAAATGGCCGTGCTGGACGAAGGCGCGGCGGGCGCCAAGCCGGCCCTGACCTACTGGAAGGTGTTGCGCCAGTACGCCCGCGCCGCCTGGGTGGAGTGCCGCCTGGCGACCGGCCGCACCCACCAGATCCGGGTGCATCTCGCCCATCTCGGCCATCCCCTGCTAGGCGATCCGGTGTATCGCGGCCGCCTAGCGCAGGCGAACGCAGGCTTCCGGCGCCAGGCCCTGCACGCCGTGCGGCTGGGGCTGCGGCATCCGGCTACCGGTGAAAGCATGGAGTGGGAAGCCCCACCGCCCGAGGACTTCCGCCGCCTCCTCAACGAACTGGAGCAAGCCGATGCACCCTGACTGGATCGTCCCCGACTGGCCGGCCCCCGCCGGCGTGCGCGCCCTGGTCACCAGCCGCGCCGGCGGCGTCAGCGTCACGCCTTACGACAGCATGAACCCCGCCGCCCACGTCGGCGACGCGCCCGCCGCCGTCGCGGAGAACCGGCGCATCCTGCGCCAGGCCTTGCCGTCGGAACCCCTGTGGCTGAACCAGGTGCACGGCATACGGGTGGTCGAGGTTTCGCCTCCCCCCATGCAAAGTTCGCTATCGGCATTGAAGGGGGCGACAGGGGAGGTGTCTGAATCTCCCCCAACCCTCCATTTCCAACGGGGGGAAGTGACTCCGGAGGCGGATGCAAGCCTGACCCGGCAGCCCGGCCTGGTCTGCGCGGTGCTCACCGCCGATTGCCTGCCGGTGTTGTTCTGCGACGATGCCGGCCAGGTGGCGGCCGCCGCCCACGCCGGCTGGCGCGGCCTGGCCGGCGGCGTGCTGGAAGAAACGGTGCGGGCCATGCGCGTCGCGCCGGAACGCATCCTGGCCTGGCTGGGGCCGGCCATCGGTCCCGCCAGTTTCGAGGTGGGCGAGGAAGTGCGGGAAGCTTTCGTCGCCGGCAACCCGATGGCCGGCATCGCCTTCCGCCCGGCCTTGCCCGGCGCCCTGGACGAATCGCCGCGCAAGTGGCTGGCCGACCTGCGGATGCTGGCCCGCATCCGCCTCGCGGCTGTCGGCGTCGAACGGGTGTACGCGGATGCGTCCTGCACCTTCAAGGATGCGCGGCGCTTCTTCTCCTACCGGCGCGATGGCCAAACCGGCCGCATGGCCAGCCTGATCTGGATCGAGGGTTCGCCCGGAAGCGGCTAGAATCCCGCTTTTTCCGGCAACGCCCGCCATGTCCCTGCTCGCCGTCATCCTCCTCGCCAGCGCCGCCGGCGGCCTGCTCTCCGTGTTGCTGGCGGGGGTGGCGCTGAAACTCAAGGCGGAGTGGGTGCCGGTGATGGTGAGCTACGCCATCGGCGCCCTGCTGGGCGCGGCCTTCCTGGAAATCCTGCCGCATGCCCTCGAACACGCGGGCAGTTTCCAGGCGGTGAGCGGCACCGTCCTGGCCGGCATCTTCGGCTTCTTCATCCTGGAAAAGCTGGTGCTCTGGCGACATTGCCATACCGAGCATTGCGAGGCGCACGGCGCCGATGCCCCGGCGCACGACCATGGCCGCTCCGGCCTGATGATCACCGTGGGCGACACCGTGCACAACTTCGTCGACGGCATGATGATCGCCGCCGCCTTCCTGGTGGACGTGAAACTGGGGGTGGTGACCACCATCGCCATCGCCGCCCACGAGGTGCCCCAGGAACTCGGCGATTTCCTCATCCTGCTGCATTCCGGCTACAGCAAGGGCAAGGCGCTGCTGCTCAACCTTGTATCCAGCGCCGCCATGATGCTGGGCGCGCTGCTGGGCTACTTCCTGCTCGCCCCCATGCAGGAATTCCTGCCCTACATGCTGGCCCTGGCCGCCGCCGGCATGATCTACGTGGCGGTGGCCGACCTCATTCCCGGCCTGCACCGGCGGGCGGAACTCGGCCACACCGCGCAGCAGGCCTTGCTCATCGTCCTCGGCGTGCTGACCGTCTGGCTGGCCGCCGGCCTGGCCCATGACTGGATGGGTGGGCACGGCCACGTCCACTGAGGCCGGCGGCCGAGTTCTCCGGACCATGAGCACCGCGGCGCGCTACATCCACTCCTTCTCGGCGGCCGAGCAGGCCCGCCTGCTGCGCCAGGGCGAATTCCTGGCGCCGTGGGTGCAGCCCGGCGTGGATTTCTCGGCCTGCGCCCGGGTGCTGGAGCTGGGTTGCGGCGTGGGCGCGCAGTTGCGGGTATTGCTGGATCGCTTTCCCCGCAGTCATTTCACCGGCATCGATCTGTCGCCCGACCAGTTGGCCCAGGCGCGGCGTCTGCTGGCCGAGCCCCTCGAAGCCGGGCGGGTGGAACTGGTGGAGGCTTCCGCCTTCCGTCTGCCTTTCGCGGACGCCAGCTTCGACGGCGCCTGCACCTTCTGGGTGCTGGAGCACCTCGGCGATCACCCGGCGCTATTGCGGGAAGCCCTGCGGGTGCTAAAGCCGGGCGGCGTGCTGTACTGCACCGAGGTGTTCAACAGCGGTCTCTACAGCGCGCCGGCCCTGCCCGGCCTGCAACGCTGGTGGCGGGCCTTCAACGACTTGCAACGGGAGCTCGGCGGCGATCCCGACGTCGGCGTGCGTCTGGCCGCACTGATGCAGCAGGCCGGCTTCACCGGCGTCGTTTTACGTGAAACCTCGCCGCAACTGGACGGACGCACCCGCGCACCGGCCGCCCGCCGCGAATTCCTCGACTTCTGGCAGACCCTGCTGTTGAGCGGCGCCGAGCAACTGCGCGCGCACGGTCGGGCGGACGAGGCGGACATCGCCGCGCTGCGGGCCGATTTCGCCAGGCTGGCGGACGACCCGGATGCCATCTTCCGCTACGCCGCCTTCCAGGCCGTAGGCCGCAAACTTGCCTGAGCAGGAGCCCCGCACCCATGAGCAGTCTCCCGAAAATCGGCTTCGTCTCCCTCGGCTGCCCGAAGAACGCCTACGACTCCGAGCGCATCCTCACCCAGTTGCGGGCCGAGGGTTATCTCATCGTGCCCAGTTACCAGGACGCCGATCTGGTGGTGGTCAACACCTGCGGTTTCATCGACGCGGCGGTGGAGGAAAGCCTGGACGCGGTCGGCGAGGCCCTGCGCGAGAACGGCAAGGTCATCGTCACCGGCTGTTTGGGCGCGCGCGAATCGGTGATCACCGCAGCCCACCCGCAGGTGCTGGCGGTGACCGGACCGCACGCCAGCGAGGCGGTGATGACGGCGGTGCACGCCCACCTGCCCAAGCCGCACGATCCCTTCGCCGACCTCATCCCTCCCGGCGGCCTCAAACTGACCCCGCGCCACTACGCCTACCTGAAGATTTCCGAGGGCTGCAACCACCGCTGCAGCTTCTGCATCATCCCCAGCCTGCGCGGCGACCTGGTGTCCAGGCCGATCGGCGACGTGCTCGCCGAGGCCGAGGCCCTGGTCAAGGCCGGCGTCAAGGAACTGCTGGTTATTTCTCAGGATACAAGCGCTTACGGGGTGGACTTGAAGTATCGCATGGGGTTTTACAACGGCCGCCCGGTGAAGACCCGCATGCTGGAACTGGTGCGGGAACTGGCCCGGCTGGGGGTATGGGTGCGGCTGCACTACGTCTATCCCTATCCCAGCGTCGACGAGGTCATCCCGCTCATGGCCGAGGGCAAGGTCCTGCCTTACCTGGACGTACCCTTCCAGCATGCCAGCCAGCGCATCCTCAAGGCCATGAAGCGCCCGGCCCATGCCGAGAACGTCCTGCGCCGCATCGAGAAATGGCGGGAAATCTGCCCGCATCTCGCCATCCGCAGCACCTTCATCGTCGGCTTTCCCGGCGAGACCGAGGCCGACTTCGACGAACTCCTGGATTTTCTCGAAGCCGCCCAGCTCGACCGCGTGGGCGCCTTCGCCTATTCGCCGGTGGACGGCGCCGCCGCCAACGCCCTGCCGGACCCGGTGGACGCGGACATCCAGCAGGACCGCCTGGCCCGCTTCATGGACGTGCAGGCCGACATCAGCGCCGCCCGGCTGAGGGCGAAGATCGGCCGCGAGATGACCGTGCTGGTGGACGAAACCGGCGGCGGCCGCGCCGTCGCCCGCAGCCATGCCGACGCTCCGGAAATCGACGGCGTCGTGCATATCGCCCAGGGCCGGGGGCTGCAACCGGGAGATTTCGTGAAGGTCAGGATCACCCGCGCCGACGACTACGACCTCTGGGGTAAGCCCGTTTAACCCGTTAGGACCATCATGGATTACAAAATACTCTTGACCGTGTTCGCCACCGTGTTCATCGCCGAACTCGGCGACAAGACCCAGTTGGCCACCATGCTGTTCGCCGCCGACAAGGAAGTCAGCAAGTGGGTCGTGTTCATGGGCGCCTCCCTGGCCCTGGTGGCGACCTCGGCTCTGGGCGTGCTGGCCGGCGGCGTGCTCAGCGAGTACATCGGCGAAAAGCAGTTGCGCTACATCGCCGGCGCCGGTTTCATCGTCATCGGCATCTGGACCCTGATGAAGGCCTAGGATTGAAACAGGCTCCTTATTCGCTGCGCTCGTTTCCCCCCGAGGGGGAGGTCAGTTTCTTCGGAACGGCCGTGCGGAACTGACATGAGCGAGAACTGGAAACCGCACGTGGTAGTGGCCGCCATCGTCGAGCAGGACGGCAGGTTCCTGCTGGTGGAGGAAAGGACCGACGACGGCATCCTCTTCAACCAGCCCGCCGGCCACCTGGACGAGGGCGAATCCCTGCTCGACGCGGTGCGGCGCGAATGCTTCGAGGAAACCGCCCACCACTTCGAGCCGCAAGCCTTGGTGGGCATCTACCGCTGGCGCCACCCCAAGCGGCGCAACCGCACCTACCTGCGTTTCGCCTTTTCCGGGGTCATCGCCGGCTACGACCCCACCGCGCCGCTGGATCGGGGCATCCTGCGCGCCGTCTGGATGAGCCCCGAGGAAATCCGCGCCACCAGCCACCGCCACCGCAGCCCGTTGTTGATGCGCTGCATGCAGGACCATCTCGCCGGACGCGCCTATCCGCTGGAATTGCTGACGGATTTCGCGGACGAACCGACTCCCGCCGCATGAGCCGCATCGTCGTCGGCCTCTCCGGCGGCGTCGATTCCGCCGTCACCGCCTACCTGCTGAAGCAGCAGGGCCACGAGGTGGTGGGCGTGTTCATGAAGAACTGGGAGGCGGACGACCTTGAGGAGGATTGCCCGATCCGCCAGGATTTCCAGGACGTGCTGGCCATCGCCGACGTCCTCGGCATCGAGGTGGAGCTGGTCAACTTCAGCCAGGCATACCAGGACCGGGTGTTCGCATACTTCCTCGCCGAATACCAGGCCGGCCGCACCCCCAACCCGGACGTGCTGTGCAACGCCGAAATCAAGTTCAAGGCCTTCCTGGAGCACGCCCTGGGCCTGGGCGCCGACCACATCGCCACCGGCCACTACGCCCGCCTGGAGGGCGCCTTTCCCAAGCGCCGCCTGCTCAAGGGCCTGGACCCCAACAAGGACCAGAGCTACTTCCTCTACCGCCTCAACCAGCGCCAGATCGAAAAAGCCCTGTTCCCCATCGGCCACCTGCCCAAGCCGCGGGTGCGCGAACTCGCCCGCCATGCGGGCCTGCCGGTGGCGGAAAAAAAGGACAGCACCGGCATCTGCTTCATCGGCGAGCGGCCGTTCCGGGAATTCCTGCAACGCTACCTGCCCACCCAACCCGGCGACATGCTCACCCCCGAAGGCCGCGTGGTAGGCCGCCACCAGGGCCTCATGTACTACACCCTGGGCCAGCGCCAGGGCTTAGGGATAGGCGGCGTGAAAGGGGAGGAGGAGGGCGCCCCCTGGTTCGTCGCGGGCAAGGACCTGGCCAACAACCGGCTCATCGTCGTGCGGGGCCACGAGCATCCCTTGCTGCGGTCCCCCACCCTGGCAGCGGCTGATTTGAGTTGGGTGGGGGAACCGCCCCAGCCGGGCGGTCGCTACGCCGCCAAGACCCGCTACCGCCAGCAGGACGCGGCCTGCACGGTGCAAGTCATCGAGGACAACCGCCTGGTGCTGCGCTTCGACGAGGACCAGTGGGCGGTGACGCCGGGCCAGTCGGTGGTGATGTACGACGGGGAGAACTGCCTGGGGGGCGGGGTGATTCAGGGCACAGGCTGATCAGCTTGCCTGGGGTTGCGGAGCCTGTCACTGGACCCCCGCTATACTTGCAAACTGTGATCAACTTACGGCAGGACTTGCATCCACAAGAGTGCGCCCGTGCCGGGCGCACATGAAAAAAGGACCTCCGCGGAGGCCCTTTTTCGTATCGGCTGCAAGGGTGTTTACTGCTCGTCCTGCTCCGGCTTGAACTGGGCCGCCAGTTGCTGCTGGACCTGCGGCGGCGCCTGCTCGTAGTGGCTGAATTCCAGGGTGTAGGAACCCTGGCCGCCGGTGAGCGACTTGACCCGCGACTGGAAGCTGTCCAGTTCCGCCAGGGGCGCATGGCCGACGATGGTGATCATGCCGCCGCGGCCGGTCTGATGACCGGTGATCTGGCCGCGCCTGGAGGAAAGATCGCCGCTGACATCGCCGACCGCGCTTTCCGGGGTGGTCAATTCGATCTTGACGATGGGTTCCAGGACGATGGGCCTGGCCTTGGTCGCGGCATCCAGGAAAGCTTTTTTTCCGGCGGTGACGAAGGCGATCTCCTTGCCGTCGACCGGGTGGTTCTTGCCGTCATAGACGGTGACCTTGATGTCCTGCATGGGGAAGCCGGCCACGCTGCCGGCGGACATGGCCTGGCGCACGCCCTTTTCCACGGCGGGGATGAAGGTGTTGGGGATGACGCCGCCCTTCACCGCATCGACGAACTGGAAGCCCGCGCCGCGCTCCATCGGCTCGATCCTCAGGAACACCTCGCCGAACTGGCCGGCGCCGCCGGTCTGCTTCTTGTGACGGTGATGGCCTTCGGCGGGCAGGGTGATGGTTTCCTTGTAGGCGATGGTCGGCGGGTGCGTGTCCACCTCCAGACGGAACTGCTCGCGCATCTTTTCCAGCACGCTGCCCAGATGGGTTTCTCCCAGGCCGCGGATCACGGCCTCGTGCGTGTTGGGGTCGTGATCCACATGCAGACCGGGATCCTCGGCCACCAGACGGTGCAGGATGTCGGCCAGCTTGTCGGCGTCGGACTGCTTCTTGGGCCGCACCGCCAGGCCGAACACGGCATGGGGAAACTCCAGCGGCTGCATGTGGATGTGGTCGTCTTCCGGCGCATCGTGCAGCACAGAGTCGAAGGTGATGTCGTCCACCTTGGTAATGGCGCAGATGTCGCCGGGGCCGCAAGCCTCCACCGCCACCAGTTGCTTGCCGAGCAGCCGGTAGAGATGGGCGACCTTGAAGGGCTTGCGCAGCTCGCCGATATAGAGCTGGGCGTTCTCCGTAAGCGTGCCCTGGTGCACGCGCAGGGCGGTGATGCGGCCGATGTAGGAGTCCACCTCAACCTTGAAGACATGCGCCAGCACGTGCTTCGCCGGGTCGGGCGCCACCAGCAGGGGCCGGGCTTCCTCGCCTTCGCCGAGCAGAAACAGAGGCGGATTGGCCTCGCCGGGGTGGGGCAGCAATTTCACCATGATGTCCAGCAGTTCGCGGATGCCCGCGCCGGTTTGCGCGGACACGAAGCAGACCGGAACCAGATGGCCGTCGCGCAGGGCCTGTTCGAAGGGTGCGTGCAACTGCTCGGGAGCGATTTCCCCTTGCTCCAGATAGAGGGACATGAGTTCCTCGTCGACTTCCACCACCTGGTCGACCAGGGCGCTGTGCGCTTCCTCGACGCTGGAGAAATCAGCGTCGCCGGCAGGATTGAAGAAACAGTCGGTGACGCGGGCGCCATTGCCGGCGGGCAGGTTGATGGGCAAGCATTCGCGGCCGAAGGTGGCCTGGATGTCGGCGAGGAGGGCGGGCAGGTCCGCTTCCGGCACGTCCATCTTGTTCACCACGATCATGCGGCACAGCTTGCGGGTCTGCGCCCAGTGCATCATGCGGTGCGCGGTGAGCTCGATACCCTTCTTGGCATCCAGGACGACGACCGCGGTATCCACCGCATCCAGGGCGCACATCGCCTGACCCATGTAGTCCGGAAAGCCCGGCGTGTCGAGGATATGGATCAGGGTGTCTTGGTGCTGGAGATGGCATACGGCCAGCTTCACGGAATGCAGGTGCGCCTTCTCGAGCGGATCGTAGTCGCACACGGTGGTGCCGCGCTCCACCGAGCCGGCGCTGGGAATGGCGCCGGCCGCGGCCAACAGGGTTTCGATCAGGGTGGTCTTGCCGGCGCCGCCATGTCCGACCATGGCCAGGGCTCTTATTTTGGAGGAGGGGAGGATGCTCATGATGTAAAACGATCGGTCATGGAGAAAAAGGGACGTTCCACGGGACAGGCGTCATCGCGCGGGTTGCGGAGGGGATCGCCGTGGCTGGATTCGCATGGTGCGTATGGCGAATTTGCAGTGCGCCTGACAGGGTAGCCAAGCCGGTGTAGTACGTAAACAACAGATCGCCTGATTCGCCGGATTTCTTCAATAAACCGGCGAAATTGATTGAGCAGCACATAAACATATTAGATAATTCTAATGACACTGATGCCAACACTTACTCCCTGAGTGTTACCAGTGTTGTCTCCTCCATCCTCCTTCTAAGGTGGATTTAGCCCGGTCACCCGACCGGGCTTTTTTTTTGTTCCGCTGGTGGCGACAATCGGCTCTGCTTGGGAGCCGGCTCCATGACACAACCACTCTGGTATCTGCGGCATGAAGGCAAGGTGTACGGGCCGTTTCCGCGGCCGCAGATCGAGACCGCGCTCGAGGAAGGAGATATTGGCCCGGACTGGGAGATCAGCCTGGATGAGGCCGACTGGATCGGCATCGGCGAGAGCGGCCAGTTCACCGCAGCGCCCGCCGCGCCGGCGGCGGCGCAAGCGGATGGCGCGGGCCCGGCCTGGCGCGAGGAACGCCTGCGCGCGCGCCGACGCTGGCTGGAGCAGGGTGACGAGGCGGACGTCCTCGATCCGCACGATGTCGCTCTTGATGCCGAGGCGCGCCAGGCGGTGGCCGAAGATCACGCCAGGACGGAAGAATTGCTGCGACTGCGGCAGAACCGGCGGACCTCTCCCTTGGCGGCGTTGTTGGGGATGCTGCTGTTGCTGTTGATCGGCCTGGCTGTCTGGTGGGGCCAGTCGGATGAACCGATCCTCACCATGATCGGCGCGTCGGCGGACTGTGCCGGCGAGCTGGCCGATCGCGTCAACTGGCGCGGCTGCGACAAACGCGGCTTGCAACAGCCCGGCGCGCGGGCGCGCAACGCCAGACTCGAAAACATCCGGCTCGATGACGCTCGCCTGGCTGGCGCCGACCTGGCCTACGCATGGCTCAAGGGCGCCAGCCTGCGCAACGCCCAGTTGCGCGGCGCCAGCCTGCTGGGGGCGGATCTCACCGGCGCGGACCTGTCCGGCGCGGATCTCACCGGCGCGGATTTGCGCTACGCGAATCTGAGCGGCGCCCGTCTGGGCGGTACACGCATCGACGGCACGCACCTCGGCAAGGCCATCTGGAGCGATGGCCGCACCTGCCAGGAGGGCGCCCAGGGCGCCTGCCGGTGAAGTCGATCCGCTCCCGCGACAACCCGCTGTACCGGGAACTGCGCGCTCTGGCGACGGACCGTCGGGCGCGTCGTGAAGCCGGCAGGACCCTGCTGGATGGTCCCCACCTGCTGGAGGCGGCCGTACAGGCGGGCATTGCCGTCGAGCGTCTGATCTATGCCGAGTCTGCGTTGGCAGGCGAGTTCGGCGCCTGGCGCCAGCGCCTCGCCGGCGTCCCCGTGCTGCTCCTGCCCGAGCGCCTGCTCGCGGGGCTGACGCCGGTGGACACGCCCACCGGCTTGCTCGCGCAGATCGCGATTCCCCGTCAGGAGCCCGTGCCTGGCGGCTGCATCGTGCTGCTGGAGAACATCCAGGATCCCGGCAATCTCGGCGCGCTACTGCGTGTTAGCGCCGCCGCGGGGATGCGCGCGGTGCATCTCTCGTCGGGATGCGCCGAGGCGTGGTCGCCGAAATGCCTGCGCGGCGGCCAGGGCGCCCACTTCCGTCTCGCCATCCGGGAAGGCCAGGACCTTACGGCGGTGGCGCGGGATTTCCCGGGTACGCTGCATGCCGCCGTGCTGGGCGCCGGGGTTTCCCTGTGGACGCTGGACCTGCGGGGCCGCGTTGGCTTCGCCTTCGGCAACGAGGGCGCGGGTCTGAGCGAGGCCCTGCGGCAAGCGTGCCGACCCTTCACCATCCCCATGGCGGCGGGGGTGGAAAGCCTCAACGTCGCCGCCGCGGCGGCGGTCTGTCTGTTCGAGCGGCTGCGTCAGTCCGGCATCGACTGATCAGAGCGCGCGCGGCATGCCGCCGGGCAGGGAATGCTTGATCATCGCGGCGATTTCCTCCACCGAGCGATGCGAGGAATCGATGATGGGAATGCCTTCGCCGCGCATCAGCAATTCCGCCTGCTTCAACTCCTGCTTGCAGGTCTCCAGGGAAGCGTACTGGCTGTTGGGACGGCGTTCCGAGCGGATCGAGGCGAGTCGCTCCGGCTCAAGCGTGAGGCCGCGCAACTTGCTGCGGTAGGGTTGAAGAATTCTGGGCAGGCCGGGCTGTTCGAAGTTTTCCGGGGTCAGCGGATAGTTCGCCACGCACAGGCCATACTGCATGGCCATATAGAGCGAAGTCGGCGTCTTGCCGCTGCGCGAGACCCCCACCAGGATCAGGTCGGCGCGTTCGTACTTCTCCACGCTCAGGCCATCGTCCGCCGCCAGGGCGAAGTTCACCGCGTCGATGCGGGAACGGTAGGCGTTCGGATCCTCCATGCCATGGAAGCGTCCGCGCAGGGGCTCGGGCGGGTAGCCGATCTCGTCCACCATCATGCCCAGGAAGTGGCCGTAAATGTCCATCACCAGGCCGCCGCAGCCGTCCAGGGCGGCGCGCGCGCCGGGGTCGGTGAGGGTGGAGAAGACGAAAGGCCGGAGGGTCTTTTCCTTCCAGGCCTCGCGCACTTGCTGCGCTGCAAGATTTGCTTTTTCCAGCGAGTCGACGAAGGGTAAACTCACCTGCGCGAACGCTTCGTCGGGAAATTGCGAGAGGAGACTCTTGCCGATGATCTCGGCGGTGATGCCTGTATGGTCGGAAATGAAAAAGACCGGCCGCGCGGGGGTCATTGGGGGAAGGAAGCGGCGCTTCAGTCAACATTTCGAGGAATGAAATGGACTATATCGCGCGCTTTGAAACACTGTCCATGCGCGACGTGGACAAGGTCGGCGGGAAGAACGCTTCCCTGGGGGAGATGATCCACAACCTCACCGACCAGGGGGTCCGCGTCCCCGGCGGCTTCGCCACCACCGCCGACGCCTTCCGTGAATTCCTGGCCAACAATGGCCTGGCCGACCGGATCGCCGCCAAGCTCAGGGCCCTGAACGTGGATGACACCATCGCCCTGGCCGAGGCCGGGCGCGAGATCCGCGGCTGGATGATGGAAAACCCGCTGCCCGCCGGTCTGGAAGCAGGCATCCGCCACAACCACCGGTTGATGTGCGCCGAGGCCGAGGAAGACCTGGAATTCGCCGTGCGCTCCTCCGCCACCGCCGAGGACCTACCCGACGCCTCCTTCGCCGGCCAGCAGGAAACCTTCCTCAACATCAAGGGCGCCGATAACCTCATCGACGCCGTCAAGCGCTGCTTCGCCTCCCTCTACAACGACCGCGCCATCGCCTACCGCGTGCACAGCGGCTTCGCCCACGAAGTGGCGGCCCTGTCCGCCGGCATCCAGCGCATGGTGCGTTCCGACCTGGGCGCCGCCGGCGTCATGTTCACCATCGACACCGAGTCCGGCTTCCGCGACGTGGTCTTCATCAACGCCTCCTACGGCCTGGGCGAGACCGTGGTGCAGGGCTCGGTCAACCCCGACGAGTACTACGTGCACAAGCCCAAGCTGCGCGAGGGCAAGCGCGCCGTGGTGCGCAAGAAGCTGGGCGAGAAGGCGATCCGCATGGTGTTCGCCAGCGAATCCGTGGCCGAGCGCTCCACCCGGGTGGAGGACGTGCCGCCCACCATGCGCCACCAGTTCGCCCTGAACGACGACGAGATCCTGGAACTGGCCCGCTACGCCATGAGCATCGAGGCGCACTACGGCCGCCCCATGGACATCGAATGGGGCCGCGACGGCCGCGACGGCAGGCTCTACATCCTGCAGGCCCGCCCCGAGACCGTGAAATCCCGCGCCGGCAACGTGCAGGTGCACTTCAGGATGCTGGAGAAGGGCCCGGTGCTGGTGCAGGGCCGCGCCATCGGCAGCAAGATCGGCCAGGGCCCGGCGCGGGTCATCCAGTCCATCGACCAGATGCACCATGTCCAGCCGGGCGACGTGCTCATCGCCGACATGACCGATCCGGATTGGGAACCGGTGATGAAGCGGGCCTCCGCCATCGTCACCAACCGCGGCGGCCGCACCTGCCACGCCGCCATCATCGCCCGCGAGATGGGCGTGCCGGCGGTGGTCGGCGCGGGCGACGCGACGCAGACCATCCCCGACGGCGCCGAGGTCACCGTCTCCTGCGCCGAGGGCGAGGACGGCTACGTCTACGAGGGCCTGCTGAAGTTCGAGAAGAGCGAAGTGGTCATGCAGGCCATGCCCGAGATCCCGGTCAAGATCATGATGAACGTCGGCAACCCGGAGCAGGCCTTCCACTTCGCCTCGCTGCCGCACGAGGGCGTCGGCCTCGCCCGGCTGGAGTTCATCATCAACAACGCCATCGGCATCCATCCCAACGCGGCGCTGGAATACCGCAAGATGCCCGAGGAGGTGAAGGCGGCGATCGACGCCAAGATCCACGGCTACGGCGACCCGGTGAACTTCTATGTCGAAAAGCTCGCCGAGGGCATCGCCACCATCGCCTGCGCCTTCTGGCCGAAGCGGGTCATCGTGCGCATGTCCGACTTCAAGTCGAACGAGTACGCCAACCTCGTCGGCGGTCCGCAGTACGAACCGCACGAGGAAAATCCCATGCTCGGCTTCCGCGGCGCCGGCCGCTACGCCAGCCCGCGGTTCCTGCGCGCCTTCCAGCTCGAATGCCGGGCCATCAAGCGGGTGCGCAACGACATGGGGCTGAGCAACGTGGAGATCATGCTGCCCTTCGTGCGCACCCTGCACGATGCCGACGCCGCCCTGCGGGTGCTGGCGGAGAACGACCTGGAGCGGGGCAGGGACGGCCTCAAGATCGTCATGATGTGCGAGATCCCCGCCAACGTGCTGATCGCCGACGACTTCCTCCAGCGCTTCGACGGTTTCTCCATCGGCTCCAACGACCTCACCCAGCTCACCCTGGGCGTGGACCGCGATTCCAGCCTGGTGGCGGCCTCCTTCGACGAACGCAACCCGGCGGTGAAGAAGCTGCTTTCGGAAGCCATCGCCGCCTGCAAGCGCAACGGCAAATACGTCGGCATCTGCGGCCAGGGCCCCTCCGACCACCCGGACCTGGCCGACTGGCTGCTGGAACAGGGCATCGACTCCATGTCCCTCAACCCGGACACGGTGGTCAGCACCTGGATGCGCCTGGCGAGCCGCAAGCCCGCCTGACGCGGGCACGCGTTAGTGCGGCGCGGGGTGGAGTTCCAGGCCCCGCGTCAGCAGCGACTTCAGGGCTTCGCGTTTGAGCGGCTTGCTGATCAGGTAGCCCTGGATTTCGTCGCAACCCTGGTTCTCCAGGAATCTGAGCTGCTCGTCGGTTTCCACGCCCTCGGCGATGAGGTTGAGGCCGAGGCCGTGGGCGATGGAGATGATCGCCTTGATGATGGCGTGCTGGCGGTATTCCCGGTCGATCTCCCAGACGAAGGACTTGTCGATCTTCAGCGTGTGGATGGGAAACTTCTGCAGGTAGCTCAGCGATGAATACTGCGTGCCGAAGTCGTCGATGGCGATCATCAC
>JBBIPL010000041.1:0-15931 GCA_037442845.1 Hydrogenophilales bacterium
GAGGCGTGAGGCGTGAGGCGTGAGGCGTGAGGCGTGAGGCGTGAGGCGTGAGGCGTGAGGCGGGGGCTCCTTAGCCTTCGCTCCTCGCCGGATAAAAGCCGTCCATGTTCTTCTTCACCATGCCCATCATCTCCGGTACTTCGATGTCCATGAGCTGGTCCTGGATCCAGGTCTGGTCGGTTTTCTCCATGCCCTCGCGGATCATCAGGCTGAGGAAGCGCAGGGCCTGAAAGCTGGCTTTGTCCTCGGGAAACTCGAACTCGGCATAATCCGTCATGCGCCGGTTGAGCAGGTCGATGTAGCCGTCCTGGTAGTCGTAGTCGGGGTCCGTCTTGCCGCCGGTCAGGTCCAGGATGTTCTGCTCCATGATCTCCGCCAGGCGCACGCCGACGGCGCTGACCAGGTTCTGGCGTTTGCTGTCGTCCATGCGTGCGAAGGCCAGGCGATCGACGTAATGCGTCAGGAAGCAGCTGAGCTCGCCGATGATCTTGAAGCCGCGCTCGGGGGTGACGATGTCGAAATTGGCCTTGGACAGGTTGTCCACGGCTTTGTCGGCGAGGCGCCAGATGGTCGAGGCCAGCACCGTGGCGACTTCCTCGGCGGGGCGCTCGCCTTCCTTCTTGAACCAGACGGTTTTCGCGCGCAGCACGTTTTATTCTCCGGTGGCGACGGGCCGCGAGGGATCGCGGATCCACTCGCTCCAGGAGCCGGGGTAGAGGCGGGAGCCGGGCAGGCCGGCGATTTCCATGGCCAGCAGGTTATGGCAGGCGGTGACGCCGGAGCCGCAGGTGTGAATGACCTGCCAGGGCGCGCGGCCCTTGAGCAGCGCCTGGAAGTTCTCGCGCAGGGCTTCCGGCGGCAGGTAGGTGCCGTCGATGTCCAGGTTCTCCTCGAAGGACCAGTTGATGGAGCCGGGGATGTGCCCGGCGACCGGGTCCAGGGGTTCGAATTCGCCGCTGAAGCGGCGTTCCGGGCGGGCGTCGATGATGAGAGCGTCGGCGGTTTGCGAGGCGCGCAGCACGGTGCCGGCGTCGACGATCTGGCTGGGCTCGGGCAGGCAGGCGCAACTGCCGCGCCGGCTTTCCGGCACTTCGGCGGTGACCGGGCGTTTTTCGCGCTGCCACTTGGGGTAGCCGCCGTCCAGCAGGGCGACGCCGGGATGGCCCAGCCAGCGCAGCATCCACCACATGCGCACGGCTATGGCGCCATAGCTGTCGTCGTAGACCACCACCTGCTTGTTGACGCCGACGCCCCAGCGGCAGAGCTTCTCGGCGAAGGCCATCGGTTCGGGCAGGGGATGGCGGCCGGTGATCTCGGTGATGGGCGCCGACAGGTCGTCGTCGAGATGGACGTAGCGGGCGCCGGGGATGTGGTGTTTCCCGTAGGCATCCCGGCCCGCGTTGGGGTCGGTCAGGGTGAAGCGGCAGTCGAACACGATCCAGTTGGGATCGTCGAGATGCGCCGCGAGATCTTCGGTGGTGACGAGGGTATTTGAAAACATGGTGAGGCGTGAGGCGTGAGGCGTGAGGCGGAAAGGGCGGGGAGGCATGCGCCTGCCGCCTCCCGCCTATCGCCTCACGGGATCAGTAGCCGCCCTTGCCGAAAGGCTTGGTCAGGCCGGCCACCTTGGCGGCCTGGCGGTTGGGTTGCATGGGGAAGAGTTCATAGAGTTTCTTCTTCCAGTCCATGCCTTCGATTTCCTCGTCCAGTTCCGCCACCATGTTGCGGAAGTTCGGCGTGTGGCCGTCTTCCTGGTACTTGCGGCGCATGTAGTTGATGATCTGCCAGTGCTCGTCGGTCAGCTTGATGCCTTCGGCCTCGGCGATGACGGGGACGATCTCGTCGCTGAAATTGGCTTCCAGCAGAAAGCCATCGTCATCCACTTCCAGTTCTTCGCCGTTCAAAACGTATCCCACGGTTCTCTCCTATCAGACAAGTTGAAAATAACGTGCGCGGCGGCCGGATCGCTCAGCCGCCGCCCACTTCCTTGATGGATTTGTGCGGCACGAAGATGCCGCAGCCGTAACCACGATGCAGGCCAAGACCGCGTTCCTGCACGGTCAGCGATTGCAGCAGGCTGATATCGTGTAACATCAGGCTGAAGCCGCCAATAACCCCATTGGGGGTGTGCATGTCGCGCCGCTTGCCCGGGATCAGGCCGGCGCGGATGTCCATGGCCTCCAGTTCCCGTCGCGCCGCCTCGAGGAAGGCTACTTCATCGATCGTGCCCAGGTCGACGAAGTGGGCGTAGAGCGTGGCATAGGGGGTCAGGGGCTTTTCCTTCGCGGCGCCGATCAGGATTTCGCCGGCGCCGGGATCGATGCTGCGGCCCCGCAGGGCGTGGGCCTCGGCGATGCGCTCGATGGGCAGGCGCAACACCAGCTTCACGCGCCGGTTGATGACCAGGTTGGCATTGCGGCCGCTGGGGGCGGCGTGCACCGGATGCACGCCCGCATCCGGCAGTTCACGCAGCCAGGGCAGGTGTTGGGTCAGGGCCTCGAACAGGGCGTAGCCGTGGTCCTGGGGAAGCTCGAAGCCGTTCAGGTCGAACTGGATCTCGCGGAATTTGGCGATGTGCTCGAAATCCTTGATGGCTTCCCATTCCGGGCTGTACATGCGCATGGATCAGGCCTCCCGGTCGGTCGGCGAGGCGCCATCCTGGGGACCCGCCCACTTGAGCATTTCCTCGGCCCAGTAGCGCGCGGTGACCGGATCGATGTCGAAGATCGTGAAGCGCGCGCCGCGCTCGCGGATACGCAGCCGCAACATGGGCGTGCCTCCCGCCTCGTAGCGCACGTCCTGAAATTCGATGTCCTGATTGCCATAAGGATTTCTGAACTTCGCAAGCGAGGTGATCTGGTCCATAATTCATAAGTTTTCGTTGATTTGCTAATTATCTGATATTTTAAGTCGGGTATTTACAGCTCCGAGTTGGATTATCCGGAACCTACCCGTTCGGGTAGGTCGAGGATACCCGAGTGAAGGGTCCGGTTACCCCATCGGAATGATGGAAGGCTCGATTAGGGCTCACTAATATGCGATGACTGGACCGCGCGGTCTGAAGCCGGCGGCAAGGTGCTGTTAGTTGTGACGACACCCGTAGTTCAAGACTTCAAGGAGAAAGACAGATGGCTAAGCAAATGATTGATACGCCGAACCTGGACGACCTCGAGAAAGGCCCGTGGCCTTCCTTCGTCACCGGTCTGAAGCGCCTGGCGAAAGACAACGACATGATGGTCGACCTGATGGGCCAGCTCGAAACCTCCTATGAGACCAAGTTCGGCTACTGGAAGGGCGGCACCGTCGGCGTGATCGGCTATGGCGGCGGCGTCATCCCCCGTTTCACCGAACTCAAGGATGCCGACGGCAAACCCAAGTTTCCCGAAGCCGCCGAATTCCACACTCTGCGCATCCAGCCCCCGGCTGGCATGCACTACACCTCCGACCTGCTGCGCAACCTGTGTGACGCCTGGCTGGAGACCGGGGGTTCCGGCCTGATCGCCTTCCATGGCCAGTCCGGCGACATCATGTTCCAGGGCATCAAGACCGAGGACGTGCAGCGCGCCTTCGACAAGTTGAACGAGATGGGCTTCGACCTCGGCGGCGCCGGCCCCGCCCTGCGCACCTCCATGTCCTGCGTCGGCGCCGCGCGCTGCGAGATGTCCTGCTTCGACGAGGCGCGCGCCCTGCGCACCGTCATCAACAACAACCTGGACGACATGCACCGTCCGTCCTTGCCCTACAAGTTCAAGTTCAAGTTCTCCGGCTGCCCCAACGACTGCGTCAACTCGATCCAGCGTTCCGACATGGCCACCATCGGCACCTGGCGCGACAGCATACGCGCCGACGAGAAGCTGGCGCGCGAATGGATGGCCAGCCACAGCATGGAAGACCTGACCAACATGGTCGTTTCCATGTGCCCGACCCGCGCCATCCGCCTGGTCAAGAACGACGGCGCCGCCGCCGGCGAGGGCATCACCAAGGTGGCGGTGTCCGACGCCAACTGCCTGGAAATCGATAACCATAACTGCGTGCGCTGCATGCATTGCCTGAACGTCATGCCCGGCGCCCTGCTGCCCGGCAAGGACAAGGGCGTCACCATCCTGGTCGGCGGCAAGAGCGTGCTGAAGATCGGCGCCACCATGGGTACCGTGGTGATCCCGTTCATGAAGCTGGAGTCCGACGAAGACTTCGAGAAGCTGAACGAGCTGTCGCGCAACATCCTCGACTTCTTCGCCGAGAACGCCCTGGAGCACGAGCGTACCGGCGAGATGATCGACCGCATCGGCCTGGTGAACTTCCTGGAGGGTATCGGTCTGGAAGTGGACCCGAACATGATCGTGCACCCCCGTTCCAATCCTTATGTCCGTACCGACGGCTGGGACGAGGAAGCCGAGAAGTGGTTCGAGCGCAAGCAGGCCGCGGCCTGATTCCGGTGTCCCGGCCCGTCCGCGTGCGGGCCGGGGTAAAGCAAGGTTTTCGATCGCAATAGGTTGGAGATAAGCATGGCTGAAAGAACTCACGAGACCATCGAATCCGGTGCGCCGGACCCGATGCCCTACATGCACCCCGTCATGAAAAACAATTATGGCAAGTGGGTGTTCCATTCCCATCCCAAGCCGGGCGTGCTCTACCACCGCGCCGAAGGCGGCGCCGAAGTCTGGACGGTGAAGGCCGGTACCCAGCGTCAGATGGACCACTACACCATTCGCAAGCTGGCCGACATCGCCGATCAGTTTGCCGACGGCTTCGTTCGCTTCACCACCCGTTCCAACATCGAATACATGGTCACCGACCAGGCCAAGGTGGAGCCTCTGATCAAGGCGTTGACTGACAACGGTTTCCCGGTCGGCGGCACCGCCAACTCCGTGTCCATGATCGCCCACACCCAGGGCTGGCTGCACTGCGACATTCCCGGCACCGACGCCTCGGGTGCGGTCAAGGCCTTGATGGACGAGCTGTACAACGAGTTCGTGAATTGCGAGATGCCCAACCGGGTCAAGCTGTCCACCTCCTGCTGCGAGATCAACTGCGGCGGCCAGGCCGACATCGCCATCGTCATCCAGCACACCAAGCCGCCGAAGATCAACCACGACCTGGTCGCCAACATCTGCGAGCGCCCCTCCGTCGTCGCCCGCTGCCCGGTGGCCGCCATCCGTCCCGCCCTGGTGAACGGCAAGCCTTCCCTGGAAGTGGACGAGAAGAAGTGCATCTGCTGCGGCGCCTGTTTCCCCCCCTGCCCGCCCATGCAGATCAACGACCCCGAGCATTCCAAGTTTGCCATCTGGGTCGGCGGCAAGAACTCCAACGCCCGTTCGCGCCCCACCTTCCACAAGCTGGTGGCCGCCGGCCTGCCCAACAACCCCCCGCGTTGGCCCGAAGTCGCCGAGGTGGTCAAGAAGATCCTGGCCGTCTACAAGGCCGATGGTCGCCCCTGGGAGCGCATGAACGACTGGATCGACCGTATCGGTTGGCCCGCGTTCTTCGAGAAGACCGGTCTGCCCTTCACCAAGTACCACATCGACAACTGGCGCGGTGGTCGCAGCAGCCTGAACGCTTCCGCGCACATCCGCTTCTGATTCGTGTCGCTGACCGCCCCCGGATGGTCCGGGGTCTGGTCAAGACAGATATTTGGAGATAGGGATAGACAAATGAAATTTGGTATTTTGGTAAACGAAGGCCCGTACCAGCACCAAGCCTCCGATTCCGCCTACCTGTTCGCCAAGGCGGCGCTCGCCAAGGGGCACGAGGTGTATCGCGTGTTCTTCTATCACGACGGCGTCAACAACGCGACGCGTCTGGCCGTGCCTCCGACCGACGACCGTCACATCATCAACCGCTGGGCGGCTCTGGCCGAGGAACACAAGCTTGACCTGGTGGTGTGCATCGCCGCCGCCCAGCGGCGCGGCATGATGGACGAGAACGAAGCCAAGCGGCAGGGCAAGGATGCCGACAACATCCATCCCGCGTTCCGCATTTCTGGCCTGGGACAGTTGGTCGAGGCGGGCATCCAGTGCGATCGCCTGGTGACTTTCGGTGATTAAGGGGGATTGAGATGTCCGACGAAATGGATATGGAAGAAGGCGGCACGGTCAAGAAGTTCATGTTCGTGAACCGCAAGGCGCCCTACGGCACCATCTACGCCCTGGAAAGCCTGGAGGTGGTGCTCATCTCCGCCGCCTTCGAGCAGGACGTAAGCCTGGCCTTCGTGGATGACGGCGTTTACCAGTTGGTCAAGAACGTCAACACCGAGGGGATCGAGATGAAGAGCTTTTCCAAGACCTATCGCGCATTGGAAGGCTACGACATCGAGAAGCTCTATGTGGAGCGCGAGTCCATGGAGCTGCGTGGCCTGACCGAGGACGATCTGGTGGTGGACGTCCAGGTGGTGAGCACCGCCGAAATGGCCGACCTGATGAACGAGCAGGACGTGGTCCTCAGCTTCTGACCGGAGAACGCGAAAAATGCTGCACATCGTGAACAAATCCCCCAGCGAGCGAAACAGCGTCGAAAGCTGTCTCGCCCATGCGAAAAAAGGCTCCAAGGTGTTGCTGATCGAGGACGCGGTCTACGCGGCCACGAAAGGCGGCGCCGCCGAGACGAAGGTTAAGTCCGCCATGGCCGATGTAACCATCTATGCCCTGCAACCCGATCTGGCCGCCCGCGGTATGGCCGACCGGGTGATCGAAGGTGTTCACCTGGTGGATTACGGCGGTTTTGTGGATCTGGTCGCTGAACAGGCCAACTGCCAATCCTGGTTGTAATTTCTTAGTGAAGGAGTAATGCAATGCCTACCGTAAATATCGCCGGCAAAGACATCGAAGTGGACGAGGAGGGTTACCTGACCAATCTGGCCGACTGGACTAGGGAAATCGGGGAATATCTGGCCAAGGATGAAAAGGTCGAGTTGACCGATAGCCACTGGGAAGTGATCAACTTCCTGCGCGAGTACTACGAGGAGTATCAAATCGCTCCCGCCGTGCGCGTGCTGACCAAGGCCGTCGCCAAGAAGCTGGGTCCGGACAAGGGCAACAACAAGTACCTGTACGAGCTGTTCCCCTACGGCCCCGCCAAGCAGGCCTGCAAGATCGCCGGCCTGCCGAAGCCGACCGGCTGCATCTGATCGACCGCTCCGCGGAGCCGCATCAACCCGGCGGGTTGGCCCGCCGGGCGCTGTTGAAGGTGTTTGTGCAAGTGTGAATGCAGCCGCCCGGATGCCGTTTTAGGTTCCGGTGAGGTGTTCTGCCCGACATGCAGAGGTGGGGATGACTTCGTTGACGATTTTCTACACGGTGCTGTTTTACTTCGCCACCCTGGTGTTGCTTGGCGGAGTCGCCTATCGCATCTACGAGTACGGCCGTACGCCGGCTCCCCTCAATATTCCCACCACGCCGGCGCCGACCAGCAAGGGCGGCGTGGCGGTGCGCATGGCCCGCGAGGTCGTGCTGTTCGAATCGCTGTTCAAGTCCAACAAATGGATCTGGCTGTTCGGCTGGCTGTTCCATGTCGGCCTGGCTCTGGTCCTGTTGCGACATCTGCGCTATTTCCAGGAGCCGGTCTGGTTCTGGGTCGAGTTCATCCAGCCCTTCGGCAAGTACGCGAGCTTCGCCATGGTCGTCGGCTTGGCCGGCCTGTGGGCGCGCCGCTTCCTGGTCGACCGCGTGCGCTACATCTCCACGCCCTCCGATCACCTGATGCTGGCCCTGCTCATCGCTATCGGTCTGTCCGGCTTGCTGATGACCTTCGTCGCGCATACCGACATCGTCGCCGTCAAGGCCTTCATGCTCGGCCTGATGACCTTCGATTTCCATGCCATGCCCGCGGACCCGGTGTTGATGGCCCACCTGTTGCTGGTTGCGTTGCTGATGATCATCTTCCCGGTGAGCAAGCTGCTGCACGCTCCGGGCATCTTCTTCAGCCCGACCCGCAATCAGGTCGACGATCCGCGTGAAACCCGCCATATCGCGCCCTGGGCCGCGGCCCTGGAACGCGACAGGGCCTGAGTCCGCCCGCTGACGCACGATGCGAACCGAGCTGAGAGAGATAAGGAGCTAACGTGGCTGGTCCCGAGTTCGAAGTCCCCGCGCTGACCGAATACACGGAAGTCCCCAAGATCAAGGAGGGGGCGACCGCGCACCTGAAGTCCTTCATCGCCGCCGAGGCTACCCAGTCCTACCTGGGCTATCCGCATCAGTTGCCGGCGGACTGGAAGGAACGCGTCATCGACCGCATGGGCCAGGTGCTGGAGAAGTACCGCTCGGTGCGCGTGTTCATGGATGCCTGCGTGCATTGCGGCGCCTGCACCGACAAATGCCATTATTTCCTGGGTACCGCCGACCCCAACAACATGCCGGTGGCGCGCCAGGAACTGATGCGCAAGGTCTACCGGCGCTATTTCACCCTGCCGGGCAAGTTCGCCCCCTGGCTGGTGGGCGCCGAGGACCTCACCGAGGACACGCTGAACAAGTGGTACAACTACTACCACCAGTGCTCCGAGTGCCGGCGCTGCTCGGTGTACTGCCCCTACGGCATCGATACCGCCGAAATCACCATGGCCGGGCGCGAGATCCTGAACTACGTCGGCGTCGGCCAGAAGTATTCCAGCGAAATCCTGGTGAAGGTGCAGAAGGTCGGCAACAACCTCGGCCTGCCCGGCCCGGCTCTGGAAGACACCCTGCTGGGCCTGGAGGAGGATATCGAGGCCGACACCGGCGTGCCGGTCAAGCTGCCGCTGGACGTCGAAGGCGCGGAAATTCTGCTGGTGACGCCCTCCGCCGACTTCTTCTCCGAGCCGCACGTCGAGTCGCTGATCGGCTATGCCAAGGTGTTCCATGCCGCCGGCGCGTCCTGGACCCTGTCCAGCAAGGCATCGGAGGCCGGTAATTTCGGCCTGTTCAACGGCAATTACGAAACCATGCGCAACATCGCCATGCGCATCCGCGACGCCGCCCTCGAACTGGGCGTGAAGCGCATCATCGTCGGCGAGTGCGGCCATGCCTGGCGCGTCGCCTACGCCTTCTGGAATACCTTGACCGGCATCGGCTACGGCGGCGACGATCCCTTCTCCGTCGAACTGCAGAAGCGGCTCGATCCGCGTTTCCCGCAGCCCATGCACATCTGCGAATACACCTGGGATCTCATCGAGCAGGGCGCGCTCAAGTTCGACAAGTCGCTCAACGACGACCGCGTCATTACTTTCCACGATTCCTGCAACGTCGCGCGCGGCTCGCGCATGGGCACGGAACCGGGCGGCCAGTTCACCATTCCGCGCAACATCATCCGCGCTGTGGCCAATAATTTTCAGGACATGGCGGCGGAAACCATCGGTGAAGCCACCTTCTGCTGCGGCGGCGGCGGCGGCCTGCTGACCGACGACCTCATCGAAGTGCGGGTGAAGGGCGCGTTGCCGCGCATGAATGCCTACAACAACGTGGTGCGGGGCCAGGGCGTCAACTTCCTGGCGCTCATCTGCGCCATCTGCAAGGCGCAGTTCACCAAGGTTCTGCCTTATTACGGATTCGACCGCAACATGGTAGGCGGCGTGCACCAGCTCGTCGGCACGGCCATAAAGCTGGATTGATGTATCGATATCGACGCAACACATGGCGGCACGGGCTTCCGTGCCAACCCGAGCAGCAAAGTGGTTTGGCGCACGCGCCGCACGAAATTGACGATAGGAGAGCGAAGATGGCTGTCACATCCAAGGATGTCAAAAAAACCGAAGGTCAGACCTGGCGCCGTTACAAGGACGGCGAGACGGAAAGGAACTATCGCCGTTCCCAGGAAAAGATTTTCCAGGCTGGCTGGACGCACAAGTGCCCCGAGTACGTGCACTCCACCCCGCCTTGCCAGGGCTCCTGCCCGGCCGGCGAGGACATCCGCGGCTATCTCAACATCGTGCGCGGCATCGAGAAGCCCACCGGCGGCCAAAGCTGGCAGGAATACGCCTGGCGCCGGCTGACCAGCGCCAATCCCTTCCCCGCCGTCATGGGCCGGGTTTGTCCCGCTCCCTGCGAAGCCGGTTGCAACCGCAACATGGTGGAGGAGAACGTCGGCATCAATTCCGTCGAACACTTCCTGGGTAACTGGGCGCTGGACAACAACATGGCTTTCGCCAAGCCCGAAACCGAGTCCGGCAAGAAGGTCGCCATCATCGGCGGCGGCCCCGCCGGTCTGGCCGCCGCCTACCAGCTGCGGCGCATGGGCCATGGCTGCACCATTTTCGACGAGCACGCCGAACTCGGCGGCATGATGCGCTACGGCATTCCCGGCTTCCGCACCCCGCGTGAAGTGCTGGACGGCGAGATCAAGCGCATTCTCGACATGGGCGTGGACACCCGCATGAACTGCCGCGTCGGCGTCGATGTTCCCATGGAGCGGATCGAGCAGGACTTCGACGCCGTGCTCATCGCCCTGGGCGCCCAGGGCGGCCGCAGCCTGCCGGTGGACGGCGCCGACGCCCCCAACTGCGTCACCGCCATGGCTTTCCTGCGCGCCTTCAACGAGGGCCGCCTGCAGCACGTCGGCGACCGGGTGGTGGTCATCGGCGGCGGCGACACCTCCATCGACGTGGCCACTGTCGCCCGCCGTCTCGGCAAGGTCACCAACGCTTCCAAGTCCGACCTGCCCGAGATGGTGCTGGCCGGCCACGCCGCGCATGACGTGGCTTCCATCGCCGCCCGCCAGGGCGTCGAGGTGGTCCTGATCTCGCGCGCCACCATCGACAAGATGGCCGCCAACAAGCACGAAGTGGAACAGGCCAAGGCCGAGGGCATCGAGATCATCGGCGGCGTCACCCCGGTCGCCGTGGTCAAGGGCCCGGACGGTCGCGCCACCGCCCTGCGTGTGGCCGAGTTCGAAATGGTCGGCAACGAGACCAGGATCAAGGCGGGCACCGAGTACGACATCCATGGCGACCTGATCGTCTCGGCCATCGGCCAGGCCGTCGACTTCACCGGTCTGGAGACCTTCAACAACAACAAGGGCCTGATCCGCGCCGACAAGAACTACCGCTTCCCCGGCAAGGAGAACGTGTTCATCGCCGGCGACGTCATCCGCCCGCACCTGCTGACCACCGCCATCGGCCACGCCCGCATCTGCGCCGAGGGCATCGACGCCTTCCTCAAGGGCGAGGAACTGGACCGTCGTCCCAAGGTGGACGTGGCGCATTGGGACATGGTGCGGCGCTGGGTGGAGACCGGCCACGACTACAAGGAGCACCACGGCCAGGAATGGGGCACCTCCGAGTGGAAGGACACCCTGCACAACTACGAGGATCGTTCCGGCCGTTACGTGATCCCCTCCACCGAGATGTTCCTCGGCCACTTCGTCAACGTGCCCCGCAATCAGCGTGGCGTGACGGTGCTGGACAAGGATTCCGCCCTGGGCAACTTCGAGGATCGCCTGCACGCCCTGGACGAGAAGCAGACCGTGGCGGAAGCCAAGCGCTGCATGTCCTGCGGCCTCTGCTTCGAATGCGACAACTGCGTGGTGTACTGCCCGCAGACCGCCGTGTTCAAGGTCAAGAAGAAGGACAACCCCACCACCGGCCGCTACGTGGACACCGACTACACCAAGTGCATCGGCTGCCACATCTGCGCCGATGTGTGCCCCACCGGCTACATCGTCATGGGCATGGGCGAGTAATCAGAAGGATGAACGGCATGGCGAAACTGGCCGATTGGTTGCGTCTGGTCGTCCTGGCGGGGGTGGCGGCGGTATTGGCCGTTCCTTCCTTCCAGGCGGCGGCGGGCGTGGGCTTGCCCAAGCTGGAACGGGGCAAGGGCGAGAAATGCGTGGAAGACACGCAGTTCATGCGCCGCAACCACATGGAACTGCTCAAGCATCAGCGCGATGACACCCTGCGCAAGGGCATCCGCACCACCAAGCACAGCCTCAAGGGCTGCGTCGAGTGCCACGCCGGCAGCCAAAGCGGCAGCGTCGCGGCCGGCAAGGATGACTTCTGCATGGCCTGCCATGTGTATACCGGAACCCGGCTGGACTGCTGGGAGTGCCATGCCAGCAAACCGGGCAAGCGACCGGTGTTCGGCGCCGGCGCCGCCGCGTCCCCGCATCCCGTTCACAACCAAGGAGGCGGTCAATGAGCGCATCCGACAAGCAGGCAACCCTGCAGGAACGTCGTGAATTCCTGAAGGCCGGCGCGGTCGTCGCCGGCGCCGGCGTCGCTTCCGGCGTGCTGGTATTCGGCGCCGCCCACAGCCGCCCGCCCGAACAGGCGGCGAGCGCGAAGCAGCGCTGGGGCATGCTGATCGACACCAACCAGTGCGGCGACGGTTGCAATGATTGCGTCACCGCCTGCAACACCGAGAACGGCCTGGACGGCAAGACCGGCCCGCAGGACAGCCAGTGGATCCGCAAGCTCAACATCAAGGATCTGCGCAGCGGCCGCGTGCACGAGCTGCCCATGCTCTGCCAGCACTGCGAGCACCCGCCTTGCGTCGACGTCTGTCCAACCGGCGCCTCGATGCAGCGCGCCGACGGCATCGTCCTGGTCGACCGCCACATCTGCATCGGCTGTCGCTACTGCATGATGGCCTGTCCCTACAAGGCGCGTTCCTTCGTGCACGAGCCGCTCGCCGAGCAGAACCCGGAGGTGCCGCGCGGCAAGGGTTGCGTGGAATCCTGCACCTTCTGCGTGCAGCGCGTCGATCGCGAGGAGCAGCCGGCCTGCGTCGAGGCCTGCAACGCCAAGGGCCGCCAGGCCATGCTGTTCGGCGATCTCATGGATCCCGAGAGCGCCTTGTCGAAAGCGCTGAAGAGCCAGGCCAGCACCGAGGTGCGCGCCGACCTGGGCCTCAACACCGGCGTGCGTTACCAGGGAATCTGAATCATGGCCAACGAAACCTGCCTCAACCAAGCCGCCTGCCGCACCCCCCAGTTCCTCATGCTGCTCGCCCTCGGCGGGCTGGTGCTGCTGGGCACGCTGTTCGCCTTCTTCACCCTGGAGCATCACGGTCACGTGCTGACCGGCATGAACAACCAGATCGTCTGGGGCCTGCCGCACGTCTTCGCGGTGTTCCTCATCGTCGCCGCCTCGGGGGTGCTCAACGTCGCCTCCATCGGCTCCGTGTTCGGCAAGAAGCTCTACAAGGCGCGCGCGCCGCTGTCCGGCATGCTGGCGCTGGCCATGATGGCCGGCGGCTTGGCCGTGCTGGTGCTGGACCTGGGCCGGCCCGATCGACTCATCGTGGCGATGACGCACTACAACTTCAAGTCCATCTTCGCCTGGAACATGCTCTTCTATAACGGCTTCTTCGTCATCGTCGGTCTGTATCTGATCACGCTGATGGACCGAAAGCTGAAGGGATATTCCACGCCGGTCGGTTTCGTCGCCTTCCTCTGGCGTCTGGCGCTGACCACGGCGACCGGATCCATCTTCGGCTTCATCGTCGCCCGCGCCGGCTACAACTCCGCCCTCATGGCGCCGATGTTCGTCATCATGTCCTTCGCCTATGGCCTGGCGGTGTTCCTGCTGGTGCAGACCGCCATGTACTGGTGGAACGGCCTGACCCTGGACGAGCGCGTGCAGGCGCGCATGGAGAAGCTGCTGGCGGTGTTCGTGGCGGCCTCCCTCTACTTCACCGTGGTGTTCCACATCACCAACCTCTATTTCGCCAAGCAGTGGGAATTCGAGCGCTTCATCCTGCTGGAGGGCGGGGTTTATACCGCCATGTTCTGGGTGGGCCAGATCCTGATCGGCGGCATCATTCCCTTGATCCTGCTGTTCACCTCCGCCGCGCGCAAGTCCATGGCCCTGGTGGCCCTGGCCGCCCTGCTGGTGATTATCGGCGGGCATGCCCAGATGTACGTGACCATCGTCGGCGGCCAGGCCTTCCCGCTGGAGATGTTCCCGGGTTTCGCGGAGAGCAGCAGCTTTTACGACGGGGTCGTCGCCCAGTACAGCCCCAGCATCTGGGAGTTCATGCTGGGCATGGGCGGCATCGGCATCGCCTTCCTGGCGACCACCATTGCCGTGCGTACCTTCAAGTTCATGCCCCAGGACGATTTCCACGCCCTGGATAGCGGGAAAGACTGAAGCCGGCCGCGAGCCGACAAAAAGCCGACAGATTTAGTCGGCTTTTTGTTTTTTGCTACGGTAAAATGCCGCCATGCCGCATCTCTTCATTTCCGCCGCCCACAAATCGTCCGGCAAGACCACGCTGACGCTGGGCCTATGCCGCGCCTTGCGGCGGCGGGGCCTGCGCGTGCAGGCCTTCAAGAAGGGGCCGGACTACATCGATCCGATCTGGCATGGCCTGGCCTCGGGCCGGCCCAGCTACAACCTGGATTTCCACATGATGGCCACGCCGGAAATCGAGGCGCTGTTCGCCCGCCATGCGGCAACCGCCGACCTCAGCCTGATCGAAGGCAACAAGGGGCTTTACGACGGCCTCGACCTGGAAGGCGGCAACAGCAATGCCGCCCTCGCCAAGCTCCTGCGCGCGCCCGTGGTGCTGGTACTGGACAGCGTCGGCGTCACCCGCGGCGTGGCGCCTTTGATCCTCGGCTACCAGGCTTTCGATGCCGAGGTGGACATCGCCGGCGTCATCCTCAACAAGGTGGGCGGCCCGCGCCACGAGGACAAACTGCGCGCGGTGATCGAGCGCTACACCGACGTCAAGGTGCTGGGCGCGGTGCGCCTGGACGCGGGCCTCGCCATCGTCGAGCGCCATCTCGGCCTGCTGCCGGGCAACGAGGCGGAGGCCGCCGAAGCGCGCATCGAGGCCATCGCCGCGCGCGTCGCCGAGCAGGTCGACCTCGACGCCGTGCTGGCCGTCGCCGGCCGCGCCGCGGCGCCCCGCGCCGCCGCTCCCCGGCAGTCCGCGAAGGCCTTCGCGGGGCTGCGCCTGGCCTATGCGCAGGACCGCGCCTTCGGGTTCTATTACCAGGAAGACCTGGATACCCTGCGCGACCTCGGGGTGCGCCTCGTTCCCGTTGACACCCTGCGTGACGCCCGCCTGCCCGACTGCGACGGCCTGCTGCTGGGCGGCGGCTTTCCGGAGATGTTCATCGAGGCCCTGGAAGCCAATGCCGCCCTGCGCGCCGACATCCGCCGGGCGGTGGAGGCGGGCCTGCCGACCTACGCCGAATGCGGCGGCCTCATGTACCTGTCGCGTTCCATCCAGTGGAACGGGCGACGCGGCGAAATGGTCGGTCTGGTGCCGGGCGACACCGTCATGGGCGAGCGTCCGGTCGGGCGCGGCTATGCCCTGCTGGAGGCGGCGCATGAGACGCCGTGGCCGTCGCCAGCGGGCGAGATGCCCGCCCACGAGTTCCACTACTCGCGCCTGGAACAACTGCCCGAAGACCTCGCCTGCGCCTATCGCGTATTGCGCGGGCACGGCATCGACGGCAGCCGGGACGGTTACCTACGCGACAACCTGCTGGCCGCCTATTGCCACCGCCGCGGCAGCGGCGAGCGCGGCTGGATTCTGCCGTTTCTGCGCACGATGGCGGCCCGCGCCGAAAACCCGAACGCGGCCCGACTCGCCGCCTGACCTTATTTTCACAAGGAGCAAGACATGATCAGTTTGACCAAGGAAGCCGCCGAGCAGATTCGCGTCGCCGCGGAACAGTCCGGCGCCGGCAACATGGGCCTGCGCGTCGCCGCCCGCGTCAACGACGCCGGCATGCTGGAGTTCGGCATGGGCTTCGACGAGGAGCGCAGCAACGACGCCGCCGTCGATGCCTGGGGCGTGACCCTGCTCGTCAACGCCCAGTCCGCGCCGTATCTCGACGACGTCACCATCGATTTCAACGAGGTGCAGCCGGGCCAGTCCCGCTTCGTCTTCATGAAGGCCAGCGCGGGTGGCGGTTGCGGTTCCGGCGGCGGCTGCGGATCCGGCGGCTGCGGCTCGGGCGGCTGCGGCAGTTGAAATCGGTGAGGCGTGAGGCGTGAGGCGTGAGGCGT
>JBBIPL010000041.1:16031-18947 GCA_037442845.1 Hydrogenophilales bacterium
CGGGCGGCTGCGGCAGTTGAAATCGGTGAGGCGTGAGGCGTGAGGCGTGAGGCGTATGCCTTCCCCACGCTTACCGCTTACCGCTTACCGCTTACCGCTTACCGCTTACCGCCCCCCTTTCCAACTTACCCCTTACCGCCTCACGCCTCACGCCTCACGCCTAACGCCTCACGCCTATGGACTACTTACCCATCTTCCTCGACCTGCGCGGCCGCAAGGGCCTGGTGGTCGGCGGCGGCGACACCGCCGCGCGCAAGGCCGCGCTGATGCTCAATGCCGGGGCCTGGGTCACGGCGGTCGCCGCCGAAGACCTGTCGGAGGCCTTCGCGGCGCACGCCGGCAGCGATCGCCTCATCCACCTGCGCGCCCATTTCCGCCCAGAACACCTCGAAGGCATGGACGTGGTCTTCGCCGCCAGCGACGACGCCGATCTGGACCAGGCCGTGCACGACGCCGCGCGCGCCCGCCACATCCCGGTCAACGTGGTGGACCGGCCCGGCCAGTGTTCCTTCATCATGCCCGCCATCATCGATCGCTCGCCGGTCATGGTAGCGGTATCCAGCGGCGGCGAGGCGCCGGTGCTGTCTCGGCTGCTGCGCGCCCGCCTGGAAACCCTCATCCCCGCCGCCTACGGCCGCCTCGCCGCCCTCGCCGGCCGCTTCAAGCAGGACGTGCGGCGCCGCTTCTCGACCACCGAGACGCGCCGCAAGTTCTGGGAAAAGGCCTTCCTCTCGCCCGTCGCGGAAATGGTGTTCTCAGGCCGCGAGCAGGAGGCCGAGGCCAGCCTGCGCGCCATGCTGGACGCCGAAGCCCAGGCGCCGGGCAGCGGCGAGGTCTATCTGGTCGGCGCCGGCCCCGGCAACCCCGACCTGCTCACCTTCCGCGCCCTGCGCCTCATGCAGCAGGCCGACGTGGTGGTGTACGACCGCCTCGTTTCCCCGCCCATTCTCGACATGTGCCGGCGCGACGCCGACCGCTTCTACGTCGGCAAGGAACGGGACAACCACGCCGTGCCGCAGGAGGAGATCAATCTGGTGCTGGTGCGCCTGGCCAAGGCGGGCAAGCGCGTGCTGCGCCTGAAGGGCGGCGACCCCTTCATCTTCGGTCGCGGCGGCGAGGAGATCGAGACCCTGCGCGAGCACGGCGTGCCCTTCCAGGTGGTGCCGGCGGTCACGGCGGCGGCGGGCGTGGCTTCCTACGCCGGCATTCCGCTCACTCACCGCGACCATGCCCAGGCCCTCATCCTGGTCACCGGCCACCTCAAGGACGGCAGCATGGATCTCGACTGGGACATGCTCTGCCGCCCGCGCCAGACCATCGTCATCTACATGGGCCTGAAAGGCCTGCTCACCCTGTGCGACGAGATGAAGAAGCACGGCATGCCGGGCGACACGCCGGCGGCCATCGTGCAGCAGGGCACCACGCTCAACCAGAAGACCGTCACCGGCACCCTGGACACGCTGCCCGCCCTGGCGGCGCGGGCGGAGTTGAAGCCGCCCACGCTGATCATCGTCGGCAGCGTGGTCAGCCTGCACGAAAAGCTGAACTGGTTCCATCCCGACCCCGCCGCCGACGACCACTGGCACACGCCGCTGGACAAGCCGGCGGCGCTCAACACCTGAGCGGTTGTGAAACAATGTCCGCGATCTACGAATCTGTCGTTCCCGCGCAGGCGGGAATCCAGTTCGTAATACTAACTTCATTGAAAAATCAATCGGATACACAATCTGGATTCCCGCCTACGCGGGAATGACGGTCAGGGCCGTAGGGCGGATGAGCCGAAGGCGTTATCCGCCGTTGGGGGTTGCATACGGCGGAAGGCGCTGCGCTTTTCCGCCCTACGCGGGCTGATGAAACACGGGGGGAAGTTGTTAAACCTGGGCTATGGCTGCGGTTCGCTTCGCGCACTCGGCGCGCGGATGCGCGTCTCGGCATGTACGCAAACTTATGGGTTGAGACACTAGAGACACCTTTCAGACTGTTCAACATGCAGCATGAAACGCTTGCATGGTTTCTATCAATCATGCACAAATAAGACTTTGCAAGTAACCTTGATTGATAAAGGAGCGCACCATGCGGAGCATGACCTTAGAGCAGCTACGCGCCACGGCCAACGCCGGCGGCGTGACGGGTGTAACCCTGAAAGGGCAGGGCGGCGGCTTCTTCGTCGAAATCGCCACCCGCAGCGGCCAAGCCGCCTTTTTGGTGAAGGCCCGCACGACCGAGCCGCGCCGCTTTGGTAATCCCGCTTCCGCGCTGATCGTGCTGCGTGACGTGGGCATTGCCGTTGCCCAGATCGACGCCACCAACTGGAACCCCGAACAAAAAGACATGACCCGCGGCCGGCAGAGCCGCGCCGAGGCCATGCGCGCCGCACATGAAGCCGCCGCCTATAACCAGTGGCTGGCCGGCGAGATTCAGGCATCCATTGACGACCCCCGGCCGAACATCCCTCACGATGAAGTCATGGCCGAGACGGACGCCGACATTGCCGCCTTGCCGAAGAAAAAACGCGCATGACGGCCAAGCCTTACCGCATTGAGTGGCGGCCCATGGCCCGCGAGGACTTGCGCGGCATCGTGCGCTACATCGGCAAGGACAACCCGACACGGGCCAAGAGCTTCGGCAAGGATCTGCGCGACAAGACCAAGCCGCTTGCACAGCATCCAGAGCTTGGCCGCCAAGGGCGGCCGGGCTTGCCCGAGTGGCTGCGCGAACTTGTGGTGCATCCGAACTACATCGTTTTTTATCGCGTGCTGGCCGAGGCCCGCACCGTCGAGATTTTGAGAGTGAAGCACGCGACCCAACAGGTGCCGTGATTACAACCCCGGCGCTCCAGCGCCGGTTTTTCAGGGGTGGCGAAGATGAATACCAATCAATAATCCTAAAAACCACAGTTGACCGCTCCTTGGCCTT
>JBBIPL010000042.1:0-18641 GCA_037442845.1 Hydrogenophilales bacterium
TTAGGTTCAATCAGACGATGGGTTTTGCAAGAGGCTCAGTAGAGCCGATGAGCATTTACGTGGTCATGGTGGATTAGCCGGGGGCGGGGATTCGGCGTTCACTTTCCGCGACCATGTTCCGCGCGGCAGCGGTGAGGATGGCTACGAATTCGTGCCCTGTCTGCAGAGCCTCGGCGAGTTGGGCGGGGTCTTCCACATATTCATGCACCATTTTGTTGCGCAGTTGGCGCAGGGTCAGCCAGTCGTCCGTGGAGTGGATGAGTCCAAGGCGTTCGGCGCGATCCAGGTTGTCGATCGCGGCACCAGGTTTTTCCCCCATGGCCGTGAGCAGGGCGGGTAGCAGTTTGTCGCCCAGGGTGTCCTGAAGTCGGCCAAAGCGGCCGACGAAGGCTTCCACGCGCTCGGCGAGGTCCGAATCGGTCTCCAGTTGCCCGGCGCGGTCAACCGTGAAGGGGCTGGTGAACAGGCGTTGATCCGTGGTGGCCAGATGCCGGCTTTCCTTTTGCACGACCCGTGCAAGAAAACGAAGACGCTGGGCGAGGGCGGGTTCCAGCTTCACAGCAGACGGCCCTCCCGAATGGCAATGTCGTGGATGGGCTGGGTCTCCAGGTTGGGTGGGCTGAGCAACACATCCACCTTGCGCCCGTCCATGCCGCGCGAAATGCGGGCGGCCAGGCGCGCCGCGAGCAGGGCGGGGCGATCGACGGGGTCTGGCAGCTCCAGCAAGAGGTCGACATCGCCGCCGCGGGCATCGTCATTCAGCCGTGAGCCGAAGAGGCGCACACGGGCTTCGGGGCCGGCCAGGTCGGCAACCGCGGACTTGATGAGGGCGACTTGCGCGGGAGTCAGGCGCATGGCTTAGAACCTGTGAATCTTTCCGCAACGGCGACAACACCGTGAGCCATCCCCACGAAAACGGGGATGACGGTTATCTTGAGGGCTGGCATTTTTTCCAAACCCCCTCAGATTACGTCAGCGAAATAGGCCTCGGCCCGCTTGAAATACAGATAGCTTAGGGGCAAAAGGCAGCACACCAGCACGAAGCCCGGGGCCATGGCGGAGAAGTCCGGCGGCTGCCCGCGCAGCATGACGTTCTGGAAGCTGTCGATGAGGCCGGCCAGGGGGTTGAGCAGGTAAGCCTGGTAGAGCAGGTTGGACCATTCGCCGGCGGCCTGCTGGGTCACCAGCTTGTCCTTGACCAGGTGCAGGGGGTAGATCACCGGCGAGACATACATGACCAGGGACAGCAGCACCGGCAGGGCGTTGCCCACGTCGCGGTAATAGACGTTGATGGCGGCGCCGACGAAGGCGATGGTGAGGGCCGCGAGGATGGTGTAGGCGATGAGCAGCGGCACCCAGAACACCTCGGCGCCGGGCAGGATGCCGTACCAGGCCATGAGCGCCATGATGATGAGAAAGTTGATGCCGAGTTCCACCAGCTTGGTGAGCACGCTGGTGAGCGGGAAGATTTCCCGCGGGAAGTAGATCTTGCGGATGAGGGCGGTGTTGCCCACCACGCTGGTGACGCCCTCGGAGGCGGCCTCCTGGAAAAATATCCACAGCATGAGGGCGGCGAAGGTGAGCACCGGGTAGGGCACGCTGCCGCTGTCGATGCCGACGAAGCTGCGCACCAGGGTGAAGATGAGCATGAGCATGAGCGGCTTCACCACGGCCCAGGCGATGCCCAGGTAGGCCTGCTTGTAGCGCAGAGCGATGTTCTTCCAGGCGAGCGTGAACATGAGCTCGCGGTAGTCGTAGAGGTTCTTGGCGATTCGCAGCATGGGGAAGGTGGATGGGGGCGCGCGTTGGGCCTGGCGATTCTATTACGGCAGTCCGAGAAAAAACTTGTGTTGCGGGTTGTGGGCGATGCCCGCGCCCAGAACGCCGCCTTGTGTCGGCGTGACTTCACTCGGGCAGCGCGGACGCTTCAGGGCAAGAGCGGCGGCGAAGTAGGCAACCCTGAACGGCGCCGCGGCCTCCGCCGTCAACGCGCCAAGCTGCTCAAACCGGCTTGGCGACCGGGAACCTGGCGGCATGGGGCGCTGGCGCGGCGGCCTTGGCGTCGCGCTCCGCCAGGGCTTGGCGGACAAGGTGATCGAGGATCACCAGGATCGCCACCAGGTGCCAGTAAAAATCGAATTTGGCGAGCCCCAGGAAGAGGCCGCCAGTCGCATAGCCGACGATGCTGACCTGGGTCATGGCCGCCAGGTCGTGCGCCCATTTCAGTTCTGGAATCTTCTTCGTGCGGCGGATGATGGAGCTGCCGCGCAGCCAGGCGAAGCCCATGATCGCCATGAACACGCCGAAACCGATGAAGCCCTGCTCGCCCATCACCTCGAAGTACACGCTGTGGGCGTCGTGCACGCGGAAGGGCTCGGGCGCGTATTCCCGAAATACCGAGGGCCTGAACATTTCCATGCCGCCGCCGGTGACGCGGTCCTTGGCCACGTTGAAGGCGGTGTGCCAGGCGTTGATGCGGCCCAGGGCGGAGGCATCCTCCTTGTATTCCGTGGTGGTGTGCATGCGGTCGTACCATTCCTGCGGCATGATCGCTCCGACGGCGCCCACGGCCAGCGCCACGTAGATGGCGGTCATGACTTTCTGCCGGCTCTTCAGCCAGAGGAACACGGCCATGCCGATGATGGCCACCAGGGCGCCGCGCGACTGGCTGCCGATGGCGGCGATGGTGGTGAGGATCATCGCCCCGGCCAGGCCGAGTTTCAGCCAGTGGCGCTGTTCCTGCAGGTGCAGGTAGCGGATCAGCGGCACGACCATGATCAGGGCCAGGGCCATTTCGTTATTGCCGGCGATGAAGGTGCCGTCCGGCCCCTGCACGCGGTACACGCCCCCGTTGACGATGGTGAAGATGCCGCCCTTGATGCCGTAGAAACCGAGCGACAGGGCGATCATCCAGACCATGCCGAGGACGCGTTCCCGACAGTTGATGATGATGAGCGTGACGAAGGTCATCAGCATGATCTTGAAGAACTTGATCCAGCTCTCCCAGGCGAGATCCGGGAAGAACGCGAAATAGGTGGTGACCAGCGCCCATCCCATCAGCACCAGCATGAGGATGGTTTCCCGCGTCCACAGGATGCGCTTGGGCTCCTTGCTGAAAAACAGGCCGACCATGGTGGCAATGAAGATTGTGTAGGCCCAGGGGAAGTTGAATGCAAAGCCGTAGGCCAGCCGGTGCGGGTTCATGTAACTGATCCAGCACCACAGGTAGATGCCGACCTGCGGCTTTCTCAGTACCCAGGGGAGAAGGCCGAAAACGACGGCGGCTACGAATAGGTCGCGCATGAGAGCTCAGAGCTTGTGAATTTTTCGGAAGCGTCGGCGCGGAACCAGGTAATGCGCGGACCCAGTTTGAGCGGTTTGAGCAGTCCTTCGGCCAAGCGCTTGTCCACCGCGCGTTCGTGCCGCAGACCGCGTTGCCTGACCTGGTAGAGCCGGCCCTTGTGCGGCTGGGTCTGGCCGAAGCGCTCGCCGACAGCAACGCGGCTCAGGAATTCGGCATACACCGCGGCGCTGGTTTCGACGCTGCGCCAAAACAGGCTGAGTTCGTCATCGTCGGGGCGAATTTCCGGGCTGATGTGGGCGATGAGGCGGCCGGTGTCGATGCCGGCGTCGATCCAGTGCAGGGTGCAGCCTACTTTTTCCGGCTCGCCGTTGTAGAGGGCCCAGAAAGTGCAGTCGGCGCCCCGGTATTCCGGCGACAGGCCGCCATGCAGGTTGGCGATGCCCAGGCGACCTTCCCTGAGCAGATCGCCGCGGATGAGCGAGGTGCCGAACACGCAGAGCATGTCCGGCTTGAGTTCCCGCGCCAACTTCACCACGTCCGGGTGGTTGATGTGCGGGAATTCGCGCACAAGTTCCGGGTGGTTCAGCCGGGCGGGGCCATTGCCGAAGAAGAATGCGCCTTCCCGGTTGCCGGTGTAGCGGCGGCGATCCCGCAGCCAGCGCCAGGCTTTGCGGAAGAAGTGATCCGGGCGCAGGGTTCTGGCGAGTTTTTTCCAGGAAAACTCCGCGCCGTTCTCCTGCACGATGGCCACGACGTCGGCGCCTTCGCACAGGGCATTGGCCACGAAGAGATGCCGCGGGCTGCGGCCACACAGGACCATGACGCGCAGCTTAGCCATGGGGCTTCACCTCGGGCACGGGGGGAATGGAGATGTCCTGCATATCCATCATCAGGGCATCGGCGAAGAACTTGGCGGCCCAGTTGGGATATTCGAAGCGCGAATAGTCTCCCCAGATCGGGCTGGAACCGGCGATGCCGCCGCGCACGGCGGGGTCGTCGTCTTCCAACCGCTGGGTGGACTTGAGGTAGGCCAGGGCGGAACGCGCGCATTCGCGGAAGGCGTCGTCGCCGGTGACCTGGGCCATGCGCGTCCAGTTGAGGCTCATCTGGGCGATGCCGGTGAGACAGGCATACGCGGCGTCGGCCACCCAACCGTCTCGGTAGGCGCCCGCCAGCCAGCCGTCCTGGCGCTGGGCCCGGGCCATGCCCCGGCCGGCCTTGAGCGCCGAGTCGATGTAGCGTGGCTCGTGCAGCAGCACGCCGCATTCCAGGAAGCCGCGGATGGCGTAGGCGATGGTGTGGGTGAAGGGGGAACGCTCCGGCACGAACGCATTGGCGGCATACCAGCCCGATGCGGTCTGCTGGGTCAGCGCCCAGTCCAGGTTGCGACGGGCGCCTTCGACCAGGGCCTGCTCGCCGGATACCAAGCCGGCCGCGAGCAGGGCCCAGGTGGCGCGGGTGTTGTAGACGTGGGGCGTGGCGTTGTGCTCGAACTTGCGGAAGCAGCCGTCGGCGTCCTGCTGCAGGATGAACCATTGGCCGGCGCGCACCATGGCCTCCAGGCAGTCCTGGCGGCCAAGCTGTGTGTAGCCCGCCACCAGGCCGTGCATGATCTGGCCCTGGTTGAAGATCACCGGGTGCGAGCCCGGTTCGCCGAAGTGACCAGGGAAGGCGCCGTCCGCGGCCTGGAGGGAAAGCTCCCAGTCGATCATGCGCTGCGCCCGATCCACCAACTCGGGGCGATCGAGGATTATCGCGGCGGCCAGGAAAGTCTCGATGATGTAGCCGGTGGTCTCGGGGTAGGAGGGCAGCCAGCCGTCCTCGAAGCTCCAGCCGGCGGAGACGCCGCCGGCGTCGGGTTTGCCCTCGCGCACGTCCTGGGCGCGGCACAGCCAGTCGATGGCGGCGGCGAGATGGGTCCTGTGCTCCCGCTGTTCCTGGACGGCGGGCTTGGGGATGTCCGCGAGGATCAGGCGCAGGTGGCGGGGACGCCAGGGTTGATAGCGGAAGGGCAGGCCGACGAGTTTGGCGATGTCCAATTCAGTTCCTTGCTGCAAGACGGTCAGGGTTTACCCAATGGAGCGCTCTGTATGACTACGGCTCAATTGGTCGTTCACTTGAATCTTCCCGATTACCCCGCTTATCAAGTGAATCCTTCAGCGCAGGGTGGCCGGCGGCATGCTCCAGCCCGCCTTCCAGGCGCACATGGCTGACCACGTAGCGGTGCTTGCCGGAGGCTTCGGGCGGAATGCTATCCAAAAGTCGCACGCGCAGGACAACGTCGTCGCCCAGGCGCTTTTTCAGGCCGGCTTCGATGGAGCGGGTCATCTCGGGCTGCCATCGGGGGTTGGGGACGACCAGCACCTCCAGGTCCAGGCGGTCGTGCTGGATAAGCTTGAATTCACCCACGCCGTCCACGGCGCGCAAGACATAGATGCCCGCCAGGGCGTGCATGATGGCGCCGTCGGCCCGCACCAGGAAATCCGTCTGCCGGCCCATGACTTCGGCGATGACATGGAGGCCGCGACCGTCCCTGTCCGCTTCCGGGCTCATGCGCACCATGTCGCCGGTGCGGTAGCGGAGGAAAGGCTGGGCCTGGGAGCACAGCCCCGTCATCACCGCCTCGCCCATTTCGCCGGGGACCACCGGATTGCCCAGGGGATCGAGCACTTCCAGGAGGATGCTCTCGCTCATCAGCAACATCTGGCCGTGCGGCGTTTCGTGGGCGGTGAAGCCGATGTCGCGGCTGCCGAACTCGTTGGCCACGGGCACGCCGAACACTTCGGTAAGCAGGGCGCGCTGGTGTTCATAAAGAGGTTCGCCGGTCGTGCACACCACTTTCAGCTTCGGCAGGCGCAGGCGCCGGCCCCGCTCGCGGGCGTGGGCGGCGAGCAGGGCCACGGAACTGGAGTAGCCATAGATGCAGCGGGGCTGGAAGGATTCCAACGCCTCCAGATAGCGGTCCATGCGTTCCGGCGACATGGCGAAGGCGTTGAGCACCAGCTGGTTGAGCAGGCGGTCGCGTACCGTCTTCACCCAGTCCGTCTTGTTCAGTTCCACCGGCGCGCCCCAGATGTAGACCTCGGGCTCGCCCACCTCGACGCCCCACCAGCGGCGGGCGCGGATGCGGCCGGCGGCGTCCGAGGCCTGGCGGTCGCGGCCGAAGAAGAAAATCAGGGGCTGGCCGCTGGAGCCGCCGGTGTTGTATTGGAAGGTCCCGCCGGGCGCCTGCCGCCAAACCAGTTGCTCCCGGTTGGCGGCAGCCTCGGCCTTGTCCATGGTGGGCAGGCGACGCAGATCGGCGAGAGCGTGCAGGTTGTCCGGCGACAGGCCCGCGGCCTGCATGCGCTGCCGGTGCCAGGGACAGTGGGCGTGGGCCACTTCCAGCAGGGCGCGCAGTTTGTCGAGTTGCAGCTTTTCCAGATCGGATCGGGAAAGCCACTGGCTTTTATCCAGTTGGGCAAGGTAGGAAAAAGTGGGGCGCCGGAAGGCCTTTTCCTGCAGGGGATAGACCAGATGGCGGGAAAGCAGGAAGGGCGTTCTCATGATCAGCGCCCCTCCTGGGGTGCTTGCAGCTTTTCAAGCCGCGAGAGCGGCTTTTGCTCCCAGCCCATGCGCTTGTCCTCGGCCCACAGCAAATCCATTTTCCGGGAGAAACGTGGATGCGTCGTGGAGGCCAGATGGCGGGCTTCCCGTGCGGCGACAGCAATCGCCATCAGGGCGTTTCCGCGGTACTCGGGTAGATCGGCCAGGCTCACAGCAAGCCCCCCTTGTTCGCGGGCAATCCTGAAAATGGGCGCCTCCCGCGTGCGTGCATCCTTCATGAGAATGTCCAGTCCGCGGAGCATGCTCCGCGCCCGCCGAACGGCCCCGGAATGCAGTCCGGGGCGCGCCCTGCAAGAGAGGGAAACAAACATGACATTCATGCCGCAAAGCGTCTTCTCAAAGTCATGTCCGTTAGCGCAGTCCGGGCAGGTTGAGCAGGGCCAGCACCGCCAGCAGGGCGGCGATGGCCAGCAGGCGGCGGTTGCGCACCTGCTGCAGGCGCAGCAGGTCGGCGAGGCCGTCCTCGATTTTCTCCAGGCGGTCGGCGCGCAGGGCGCGGTGCGCCAGGCGCGGCAACTGGGGCAGCACGGCGCCCCAGTACGGCGCTTCTTCCCGGAAGGTGCGCAGCCAGCCGCGCCAGCCGATCTGCTCGCTCATCCAGCGTTCCAGATAAGGCTTGGCGGTGGACCACAGGTCCAACTCGGGGTCGAGCTGGCGGCCGAGGCCCTCGATGTTGAGCAGGGTCTTCTGCAGCATCACCAGTTGCGGCTGGATCTCCATGCCGAAGCGGCGCGAGGTCTGGAACAGGCGCAGCAGCACCTTGCCGAAGGCGATTTCCTTGAGGGGCCGGTCGAACACCGGCTCGCACACCGAGCGGATGGCGGCCTCGAATTCGTCGGCGCGGGTTTCCGGCGGCACCCAGCCGGCGTCGAGGTGAGCCTGCGCCACTTTCTTGTAGTCGCGCCGGAAGAAGGCCAGGAAGTTCCGCGCCAGGTAGTTCTTGTCGCCCTCGTTGAGGGTGCCCATGATGCCGAAGTCGAGGGCGATGTACGCGCCGTCGTCGGTGACGAGGACGTTGCCCGGGTGCATGTCGGCGTGGAAGAAACCGTCGCGGAACACCTGCGTGAAGAAGATTTCCACCCCTGAGCGGGCCAGGCGCGGGATGTCGATGCCGCGCCGGCGCAATTCATCGAGCTGGGAGATGGGCGTGCCGTCCATCCAGGTCATGACCATGACCTCCGACGCGCAGTAGTCCCAGAACACCTCAGGCACCCGCAGCGCGCCGGAGCCGGCGAAGTTGCGGCGCAACTGCGAGCAGTTGGCTGCTTCCCGCACCAGATCGAGCTCGTCGTCGAGATGCTTGGCGAATTCCTTCACCACCTCGCGCGGCTTCAGCCGCTTGCCGTCCCACCAGAGGCGCTCGATGAGGCCGGCGATGGCGTACAGGATCTGGACGTCATGGCTGATCACCGCCTGGATGCCGGGGCGCAGCACCTTCACCGCCACCGCCTCGCCGCTGACCAGGCGGGCGCGGTGCACCTGGGCGACGGAGGCCGAGGCCACCGGCGCCGGCTCGAATTCGGCGAACACCTCCGCCGCCTCGCGGCCATAGGCGCGGCGGATCACCGCCAGGGCCTGGTCGCCGGCGATGGGCGGCACGCGGTCCTGCAGGCGGGCGAGTTCGTCGGCGATGTCGGCGTCAATCATGTCGCGCCGGGTGGACAGCATCTGGCCGAACTTGACGAAGACGGGCCCTAGCGATTCCAGGGCCAGGCGCAGGCGCTCGCCGCGCGGCCGCGACAGGTCGCGCCAGAAGAACAGCGCCGACACCGCGATGCGCACCAGGCGCACGCGCTCGTGGCCGAGGAAGAACTCGTCGAGGCCGAAGCGCGCGGCGGTGAGCAGGATGCGCAGGAGGCGGAGAAGGTACATCAGCCGCGGCGCCGGGCTTCGAGATGGCGCAGGCGCGCCCGCAGCCGGTCGGCGTCTTCGCGCAGGGCGTCCACCTCGGCGACGAAGGCGCGGATGGCTTGCGGGTCGGCCAGCAGGCCGGCCTCGTGCACCGCGTATTCCGCCAGGTTGCGCCCGGCGGATTGCAAGGTGGTGTCGCGCCAGGGGGCGAAGCCGCGCAGGAAGGCATCCACCCGGCTGGCGGCGATGTCGCCCAGCCAGGGGCGCAGGGCCAGCACCCAGTCGAAATCGCCCAGGGCTCGCGCCAGGTCGGCGGCCAGCACGCCGTCGCCCTCGGCGCGGAACAGTTCGTTCAGCGTGCCGCCGCCGAGCCAGCGCGGCAGGGCGGCAGCGTCGGGGGTGAGGCGCAGGGCGGCTTCGCTTTCCGCAGTCGCGGCCGCGAAGCCACCCTCCGCATCCACGCCCAGGTCCAGGTTGACGCCGGGCAGGACGAGGCGCACCACCTTGCCGGCGTGCCCGGCCAGGCGCGCCCGCGCCGCGGGCTGGGTGGCGAGCAGGGCGTTGAGAGCGGCGAGCAGGGGAGCGGGCGGAGGGACGGCGGGCATGGTCGGATTGTATTGCAAGGCCGATAATCCGGCCGCATCACGGCACAGGAACCGGCCATGCTCGTCCAAGGTATCCCCACCCGCAGCATCCGCCCCGTCGAAACCGGCGGGGTGAGGCAGGTCGAGATCATCGACCAGACCCGCCTGCCGCATGCGTTCGTCCTGCGCACCCTGGCCTCGCCGGAGGACGCGGCGGAGGCGATCGCCGTCATGCGCGTGCGCGGCGCTCCCCTGATCGGCGCCACTGCGGCCTATGGACTTGCGCTGGCGGCGGACCGGGATGCTTCCGATGCGGGCATGGCGGGCGTCGCCGAAGTCCTCGTCGCCACCCGGCCGACCGCAGTCAATCTGCGCTGGGCGGCGGAACGCATGTTGAAGCATCTGCTGACCCGCCCGGTGAGCGAGCGCTCACCGGCAGCCTGGGCCGAGGCGGCGGCGATCTGCGAGGAAGACGTCGAGCAGAACCGCGCCATCGGCCGCCACGGCCTGGAACTGATGCGCGCCGCCGTGCAGGATGGACCGCTGCATGTGCTCACCCACTGCAACGCCGGCTGGCTCGCCACCGTCGACTGGGGCACCGCCCTGGCGCCCGTCTTCGCCGCCGCCGAGGCAGGCCTGCCGGTGCACGTCTGGGTGGACGAGACGCGGCCGCGCAACCAAGGCGCCAGCCTCACCGCCTGGGAACTGGCGCAGGCCGGCATTCCGCATACGGTCATCGCCGACAACGCCGGCGGCCACCTGATGCAGCACGGCCGCGTCGACCTGTGCATCGTCGGCGCCGACCGGGTCGCGGCCAACGGCGACGTCGCCAACAAGATCGGCACCTATCTCAAGGCCCTGGCCGCCTTCGACAACGGCGTGCCGTTCTACGTCGCCGCGCCGGGGCCGAGCATCGACTTCCGCCTGGCCGAGGGCGGGGACATTCCCATCGAGGAGCGCGACGCCGAGGAGGTGGCCCGCATCCAGGGCCTGGCGCCCGACGGCGGGCTGCTGAGCGTGCGCCTGATCCCCGCCGGCAGCGCCTGCGCCAACCCGGCCTTCGACGTCACTCCCGCCCGCCTGGTCAGCGGCCTCATCACCGAGCGGGGGGTGTGCGCCGCCAGCCGGCAAGCCCTGGCGGCCCTTTTTCCGGAGCGCGCATGACGCCGAATCCCTCCGATCTGCCCGCCCTGGTCGCGGCCTGTGCACGCCGCAGCGTGGCCGCCGGCCTCAACCAGGGCGCTTCCGGGAATGTGAGCGCCCGCTCACCCGGCGGCTTCCTGATCACGCCCTCGGCACGTGACATGCGCGCGCTGGCCGCCGCCGACATGGTGCCGGTGGACATGGACGGCGCCGCGCCGGAAGGCATGCAGCCTTCCAGCGAATGGCGCTTCCACCGCGACATCTATGCCGCCTTTGCCGAGGCCGGCGCCATCGTCCACGCCCATTCCCCCTTCGCCGTGGCGCTGGCCTGCCTGCGCCGCGACATCCCCGCCTTTCATTACATGGTGGCGATGGCGGGCGGCGCCGACATCCGCTGCGCCCGCTACGCCACCTTCGGCAGCCAGGCCCTGTCCGACGCCGTGCTGGAGGCGCTGCGCGACCGCCGCGCCTGTCTCATGGCCAACCACGGCCTGCTCGCCTGGGGCCGCGACCTGGCCGACGCGCTGGCCCTGGCGGTGGAGGTGGAGGCGCTCAGCGGCCAGTACCTGCGTTGCCTGCAGGCGGGCGGGCCGGTGCTGCTGAGCGGCGCGGAAATGGACGCGGCGATCGAGCGTTTCCGGGATTACGGCCGTCGTTCGTGATGCGTCGTCCGGCCCTGCTCGCCCTGCCGTTCGATGCGGCGTAGTCCGCGCGTGCGCCGCGGCTTAGGCGGCGCCAGCCTCCAGCATGGCCGCCCGCGCGGCGCCGCGCAGGCCGATGTCGGCGTCCAGCACCACCGCCACCGGCAGGCTCCGCGTCCATTCGGCGAAGCGCCCCTTGGCGTGGAACCCGCGCAGGAAGTCGCCGTTGCGCAGCGCCGGCAGGACTTGCGGGGCGATGCCGCCGGCCAGATAGACGCCGCCTTCGGCGCGCGCCGCCAGGGCCAGGTCGCCGGCGGTCTGGCCGAGGATTTGCGCGAACAGGCGCAAGCCCTGTGCGGCGGCCGCGTCGTCGCCGGCCAGACCGGCGGCGGTGATGGCCGGGGCGGCATGCGCTTCGCGCAGCAGGGGCGAATCGGCGCGGCCGGCTTCCGCCAGACAGAAGCGGTACAGCTCGACGATGCCCGGCCCGGACAGGATGCGCTCCACCGAAACGCGTCCGTGCGCGCGGCGCAGATGGGAGAGCAGCCGGTCCTGCGTGGCGTCGAGCGGGGCGAAGCCGATGTGGCCGCCTTCCGAGGCGAGCGGGCGATAGCCGCCGTCCTGCCAGACGCACAGGCAGACGCCCAGGCCGGTGCCGGCCCCCAGGGCGAGCCGAGGCGCGTTGGCGACGGCATTGCCGGCCTGCAGCGGCGCGAGCTGCTCCGCGCGGAGGCCGGCGAGACCCCAGCCGACGGCGGCGAAGTCGTTGACCAGGAGGGCGTTGCGGAAGCCGAAGCGGGCCGCCAGGGCGGACGCGTCGACGTTCCAGTCGAGGTTGGTGAAGCGCGCGCGGCGACCGTCGGTGGGCCCGGCGACGGCCAGGCAGCAGGCTTCCGGCGCCGCCTCCGCGCTCAGGAAGTCGGTGAGGATGGCTGCCAGGTCGGCATGCCCGCGGCTTGCATAGCGGGTCTCGCGCAGGATGTCGACACCGTCCCGGCCGGCCACGGCGATGGCCAGGCGACAGTGGGTGCCGCCGATGTCGCCGGCGAGCACCATCATGACCAGAGGCGGCGTTCGGCGCGCAGGTAATGCGCGCGCAGCCAATGGTCGAGACTGAGCTTGCCGGGGCCGGCGAGGATCAGGGGCAGGAACAGGACGAGATAGATCAGCGGCAGTTTCCAGCCGCCCTCGCTGATGGTGTAGCCGAAGCCGGCATGCACCGAGTAGATGGCCACCAGGGTGAGGATGGACAGGGAAACGGCGAAGAAGCGGGTGGCCAGCCCCAGCACCAGGGCGACGGCGCCGAGCAATTCGACCCAGGTGGCGAGTTGCCAGCTCAGTTCCGCCGGCACAAGGTTGAAGGGGAAGGGAAAGTTGTCCCGAATGTCGCCGAACCAGTTCTGGCCATGGAATTTCTGCACGCCCGCGTCCCAGAATTCCTTGGCCAGCAGCAGGCGCAAGGCCAGCGGCGCGAGCCAGGGGGCGGACGCGTCGAGGGCTGCGAGCAGGACCTTCAGGCGATGCAGGATGTGTGCCATGTTCACTCTCCGTTGGCGTGCACGACGATGGCGTTGCGCCCGCTTTGCTTGGCTTTGTAGCAGGCGGCGTCGGCGGCCGCCAGGCATTCGTCGAGCGAGGCCCAGTGCGGCGGTACGTGCACCACGCCGATGCTCGCGCCGACCTGGTGGCTGTGGCCGTTCCACTCCAGGCGCAGGGCGGCCTCGTTTTTCGCGCGCTGCATGTCCAGCAGCGCCTGCCAGCCCCGTATCATGCTTTCCTGGCGGGGATGGAGCACCGTGTGGATGCGATCGCGGGCGGCTTGCAGGGCATCGCGCCGCAGCAGGTCGATGATCTCCCCGGTGATCTCCTCGACCTGGCGCAAGTCGTCACGGGTGTTCTGCCAGAGGTTCAGTTCCTCGCCATCCAGGGGCAGGGCGAGAAACTGGTCGCGGACCTGGATGAAGGCGCCCGCCATCTGCGCAAAACGCATCAACTCCTCGTCGCGCGCAAAGGGGTCTTCCAGATTCGCGGCCAGCAGCAGGGATTGGTGGCGGGCCTGATGCAGGCCGTGCATGCCGGTGGCGAATGTGGCTTTCTGGTTGCGCTCGGAGACGATGGCGGTGAGCTGGTCGCTGAGGCGGTGGATATGGGTGACGCCGATGGCGGCGACCGACAGCAGCAACAGCAGGATGACGCCGAAACCGGCGACCGCGGGGACCAGGGCGGAGGGCGTTTTCACGCGCTGGCGCGGGCGGCGGGTTGGCACGGCCGCGGTCGCCCGGGGCAGGGAAGGACAGGCTGCACCGAGCCGTGATGTCGGTCACTCGATGTTGCGGACTGCGCGCCGGCGCGCATCGCGGGTCTCCTCGCGCGTGGTTTGCCGCGTATGCTGCGTGGCCCGGGCGCGCGCGTCAATCGATCAGATCAAGTTCCAGCAGTTCGTCGCTGAGACCGCTGCGGTCGTCGCTGAGCACATGCAGCACGCGGTTTTCGCGGCCGTATTCCCAGGGCTGGCCATGCTGGTCGACCAATAGGGTGGCGGCGGATTGCGGTTCGAGGACCAGGGCGGGGGGCGATTCCAGCACTTCCACCACCACGCAGACCTCGCCCCGGTGCCGCACGCGCAGCCCGATCAGGCTGCGCAGGCGGGGCAGGGAGATGGCCATTTCGTTCATGCGCGCAGGCCCCGCAGCCAGTGCGCGTAGAGCCCTTCGGCGCAACGCCGCAGGGCGGGCAGGTGGGTCGCCGCCAGGCCAAGCATCTCCTCCGCGCTCTGCACGGCCGGGCCGCGCGCGGCGGCGAGTTCGTCGGCGCCCGCCACGCACCATTCCTGGATCATGGCCTCGGTCATCTCCACGTGGCATTGCATGCCCAGATGCTTGCCCAGGGCATAGGCCTGGTTGGCGCAGTGCGGGCTGGACAGCAGGTGGACCGCGCCGGGCGGCAGGGAGAAGGTTTCGCCATGCCAGTGAAAGGCCTGGAAGGAAGGCATGTCGCCGAACCAGGCGCGCGCCTCGGGCGAGTCGGCCACGCGCACCTCGCCCCAGCCGATCTCCTGCACCGGGTTGCGGCCGACCACGCCGCCCAGGGCCTTGGCGATGAGTTGTCCGCCGAGGCAGTGGCCGAGCACCGGGATATCGCGCGCCACCGCCGCGCGGATGAGTTCGAGGACCGGCGGAATCCAGGGCAGGTCGTCGTTGACGCTCATCGGGCCGCCCATGAATACCAGCCCGGAGAAGGCGTCGGGCGTGGCGGGTGCGGGTTCGCCCGCGTCGATGGCGATGAGCCGCCACGGCAACTGGCGGGCTTCGAGGACCTCGGCGAAATGCCCCGGACCTTCACTGGCGGCGTGACGGAAGACGGCGATGGGCTGCATGCGGCGCGGATGAGCGTGGGATACGTCGCGCATTATGCGCCTGATGCCGGAGCCAGGCGGGGGTCCCGGTTGGCGGGAAGAACCCTGAAGAAACGCGACCGGGGTCGCCGCTCAGGATCGCGGGGTCTTGTCGTTCTCGATCAACGCGTAGGCGGAGTGGTTGTGGATGCTTTCGAAGTTTTCGGCTTCCACCACATACGCATCGATGCGCGCATCCCGGTTCAGCGCCGCCGCCACGTCGCGCACCAGATCTTCCACGAACTTCGGGTTCTCGTAGGCGCGTTCGGTGACGAATTTCTCGTCCGGGCGCTTGAGCAGGCCATAGAGCTGGCTGGAGGCATTGTCCTCGGCGATCTTGATGATGTCCTCGATCCACACGAAGGTATTGGTGCGCACGCTGATGGTGACGTGCGAGCGCTGGTTGTGGGCGCCGTACTCGGAAATCTTCTTCGAGCAGGGGCACAGGCTGGTGCAGGGCGCCAGCACCTTCATGGTTTGCAGGTACTCGCCGTTCTTGATTTCGCCGATGAAGGTGACGTCGTAGTCCATCAGGCTTTCCACCCCGGACACGGGTGCCTTCTTGTTGACGAAGTAGGGGAAGTTCATCTCGATGTGGCCGGACTCCGCTTCCAGCTTCTTCACCATCAGGCGCAGCACGTCCTCGAAGGATTCCACCGAGAATTCCCGCTCGTTGCCGTTGAGGATTTCGATGAAGCGGGACATGTGGGTGCCCTTGAAGTGATGCGGCAGATAGACGTACATGCCGAAGCTGGCGATGGTGTGCTGGGCGCCGCCGGTCTTGTCGAGGACCCGCACCGGGTGGCGGAGGGCCTTGATGCCGACCTTGTCGATGGCGATCTGGCGCGAGTCGGGATAATTCTGCACGTCGGCGATGGCCGGAGCGGGGCAGGGGTTGGCGGTATCGCAGACCGCTTCGCAGGTGCTCATGGCGAATTCCTGAATGGAGTTGGACGCAGTATAAACCGCGGCAATAGTTGAGTAAACAGATCAGGTAATCGCGAACGCGCGGATGGCGGCTTCCATGCCGGCGGCGTCCAGGCCGCAGCGCCGCAGCAGTTCGGCCGGATCGCCATGCTCGACGAAACGGTCGGGCAGGCCCAGGTGCAGGATGGGGCGAACCACGCCCATCTCGGCCAGGGCTTCGGCGACGGCGGCGCCGGCGCCGCCCATGACCACGTTCTCCTCGACGGTCACCAGATGACTGTGGGTTTCGGCGAGCCGGCGCAGCAAATCGCGATCCAGGGGTTTGACGAAACGCATGTCGGCGACGCTGGCATCCAGCTTGTCGGCCGCCGCCAGGGCGGGCGCCAGCATGCTGCCGAAAGCCAGGATGGCGATGTCGCGGCCCTCGCGGCGCGGCACGCCGCGGCCGACGGGCAGCGGCTCCAGGCCGGGATCGATGACGGCGCCCGGCCCCGTGCCGCGCGGATAGCGCACCGCGCTGGGGCCGTCGTGCAGAAACGCAGTGCTGAGCAGACGGCGGCATTCGTCCTCGTCGGAGGGCGCGGCGATGAGCAGATTGGGCACGCAGCGCAGGTAGGAGAGATCGAAGGCGCCCGCGTGCGTGGGACCGTCGGCACCGACCAGGCCGGCGCGGTCGATGGCCAGCAGCACCGGCAGCTTCTGCAGGGCGATGTCGTGGATGAGCTGGTCGTAGGCGCGCTGCAGGAAGGTGGAATAGATCGCCACCACCGGCTTGCGGCCCTCGCAGGCGAGGCCCGCGGCGAAGGTGAGGGCGTGCTGTTCGGCGATGCCGACATCGAAGTAGCGCTCGGGGAAGCGCTGGGCGAAATCGTTGAGTCCGGAACCCTCGCACATGGCCGGGGTGATGCCCACCAGACGCTCGTCGGCCGTCGCCATGTCGGTCAGCCACTGGCCGAACACCTCGGTGTAGCTGGGTTTGCTGGCGGCCTTGGCTTCGACGCCGACCTCGATCTTGAACTTGCCGACGCCGTGGTACAGGCAGGGATTGGCCTCGGCCGGGTTATAGCCGCGCCCCTTCTGCGTGATGATGTGCAGGAATTGCGGGCCCTTGAGCTGGCGGATGTTGGCCAGGGTCGGAATCAGCGCGTCCAGGTCGTGGCCGTCGATCGGCCCCAGGTAATTGAAGCCGAATTCCTCAAACAGGGTGCCGGGCGTCACCATGCCCTTCAGGTGTTCCTCGGCGCGCCGCGCCAGTTCGTGGATGGGCGGCAGATTCGAGAGCAGGCGCTCGCCGGTGCTGCGCAGGTTGTTGTAGAGGCGGCCGGACATCAGCTTGGTCAGGTAGGCGTTGAGCGCGCCGACGTTGGCGCTGATCGACATGTCGTTGTCGTTGAGGATCACCAGCAGGTTGGCGTCCATGGCGCCGGCGTTGTTGAGGGCCTCGAAGGCTATGCCGGCGGTCATGGCGCCGTCGCCGATGACCGCCGCCACGCGACGTTCCTCGCCTTTCAGGCGGGCGGCGACGGCCATGCCCAGGGCGGCGGAGATCGAGGTGCTGGAGTGGCCGGCGACGAAGGCGTCGTATTCGCTTTCCTCGCGCTTGGGGAAGCCCGACAGGCCGTCGGTCTGGCGCAGGGTGTGCATGCGCTCGCGCCGCCCGGTGAGGATCTTGTGCACGTAGGTCTGATGGCCCACGTCCCAGACGATGCGATCCGCCGGGGTGTCGAAGACGTGGTGCAGGGCCAGGGTGAGTTCCACCACGCCCAGGTTGGAAGCCAGATGGCCACCGGTTCTGGAGACGCTGTCGATGATGAAGGCGCGCAATTCTCCGGCCAGGCATTTCAGGTCGGCGCGGCCCATGGCCTTCAGGTCGGCGGGGCTGTGCAGGTTTTCCAGCAGGCTCATGGGGACTTTCGCATCAGTAGCGGCGCTCGACGATGAAACGCGCGATCTCCGACAGGCGGCGGCCGGCCGGTCCGAAGGATTCGACGGCCCGTTCCGCGTCGGCGATCAGCTCGGCCGCGTAGCCGCGGGCAGCACGGGCCGTCATCAGGGTGAGATAGGTGGCCTTGCCCTGGGCGGCATCCTTGCCGGCGGTCTTGCCCAGGGTGGCGGTATCGGTTTCCGCGTCGAGCACGTCATCCATGACCTGGAAGGCGAGACCGACGCAGCGGGCGTAACGTTCCAGGCCGGCACGGGCGGCCGGGTCCAGAGGACCGGCGGACAACGCGCCGAGCAGCACCGCGGCCTGGATCAGCGCTCCGGTCTTGTGGATGTGCATGAATTCCAGTTCGGCCAGATCCAGGGCCTTGCCGGTGCTGTCGAGGTCCACCGCCTGGCCCCCGGCCATGCCGCGCGAACCGGAAGCGCGCGCCAGCAGGCCGAGCATTTCCACGCGCGTTTCGCCATCCAGCCCGGGCAGCGGCCGTGCCAGCACGTCGAAGGCGAGGCTTTGCAGGGCGTCTCCGACGAGCAGGGCGGTGGCCTCGTCGAAGCGTACATGGCAGGTGGGCTTGCCCCGGCGCAGATCGTCATCGTCCATGCAGGGCAGGTCGTCGTGGGTCAGCGAATAGACGTGGATCAGTTCCACCGCGCAGGCCGCCGGCTCGACGCGGTCGGCATCGGCGCCGGCCGCTTCGCCGGCGGCGAAGGCCAGCATGGGCCGCACCCGCTTGCCGCCGCCCAGCGCGACATAGCGCATGGCGGCGTGCAGTCTTTGCGGGGCCAGGGATTCCGCCGGCAGCGCCCGATCCAGGGCGCTTTCCATGCGCGTCTGCACGGCGCGGGACCAGGCGGCGAAATCAGCCATCCCGGTTTTCCGGATCGAAATCCTTCAGCACGCCGTTCTCCAGAATCTTCACCTGCTGTTCGGCTTCGTCGAGGGTGCGTTGGCAGTATTGCGAAAGCAGCATGCCGCGCTTGTAGCCGGCCAGAGATTCTTCCAGGGAGAGTTGACCGGCCTCCAGCTTCTCGACGAGCTGTTCCAGCTCGCGCATGGCCCCCTCGAAATCCTTGGGCGCGTTCTCCGCCGGGAAAAGCTCCTGATTGGCGGAAGTGGGTTTCGTGGTCTTCGGCATGGCGGCGGGGGGATTGGTGGTGCGGAGTTTACAAACAAACTACTTGCTATTGGGGCCAATGAGCACTGCTGCGGGTGAGTGCGATGGGGAGGCAGCCAAATCAGGTCTGCGCTT
>JBBIPL010000043.1:0-18212 GCA_037442845.1 Hydrogenophilales bacterium
TTCCATGCGTCTTTGCGAAGGCCAAGGAGCGGTCAACTGAGGTTTTTAGGATTATTCCGACATCCTCGCGGTCAAAAGGGTCAAAAGGGTCGTAAGGGGCCAGGCACGGCGATTCAGGGAAAAGCAAACGGGAAAAGGGGACAGGCACGGGGTCAAACGAACGGGGTCAGACACCAATGGCACTACCTTAAGCCCTCTTCATGACGCGCCTGCCGTTGTTTGAGGAGTTCTGCTCTAAGGATGTGACGGGGTCGAGTCACGAGAGGATGTGGCTGCGTTCGTCGCTTAACTGCGCGGGGCTCGACGCGATCCGGGCGGTGGGGCAAACGCACTTGCGCGATGCCGGCCAGGAGATAGGTCCGGCGAAGGGTCATCCGTTCTTGTGGCGCATGTCGCAGGTTCTCCTCGAAGGCGCGGAAACTGCGGAAAAAAAGAAACTGCGGAAAAGAAGACGATCCTGGATTCCCGCCTTCGCGGGAATGACGAGTGCGGTAGTTTCAGTCGTTTTGTGTTTAAGTAAGCGCCATTCAGCTTAACCCGGCCTTTTCTTCACTTACCCCGCCCCAATGTCTTCCCTGCTGCTCTCCGTCCTGCGCCAGCTTTCCCACGAGGATTTCGTCTCCGGCGAGCGTGTGGCGGAACGTCTCGGTTGTTCCCGCGCCACGGTGCACAACGCCCTGCGCGAGGCCGAGGAAGCCGGGGTGCGGGTGCATGCGGTGCGCGGGCGCGGTTACCGTCTGGCGCGCCCGATGAGCTGGCTGGACGCGGCGCGACTGGCCGAGGCGCTGCGGGCGCACGGGGTGGCCTTGCGCTGTTTCGACGATTTGCCTTCCACCAACGCGCATCTGCTGCAATGGGCGCAGACCGGCGCGCCGCATCGCGCCCTGGTGGCGGCTGAATCGCAGAGCCAGGGGCGTGGGCGTCGCGGGCGTTCCTGGCTCGCGCCGCTGGGCAGCGGCCTGCTGTTTTCCCTGCTGTGGCGTTCGGGCCGGCCGGTGGCCGAGTTGTCCGGTCTTTCTCTGGCGGTCGGCGCGACCCTGGTGCGGGTGCTGCGTCGGCTCGGCCTGGCGCGGGCCATGGTGAAGTGGCCCAACGACATCCAGGTGGACGAGGCCAAACTCGCGGGGGTGCTCATCGAACTCAGCGGCGACATGCTGGGACCGAGCGCGGCGGTGATCGGGGTCGGCCTCAACGTGCTCGATGGCGAACGGCTGAGCCGCCAGGTCGGGCAACCGGTGACGGATGTGCAGCGCCACATTGGGCCGATCGACCGCAACGCATTGTTGCTGGAACTGCTGCCGGCCCTGCTGGAGGGGCTCGATCGCTTCGATCGGCGCGGGTTTGCCGCCTTTCACGCGGAATGGCAGGCATGCCATGCCCACCAGGATCGCCGTGTTTGCCTGCAAGCCGGCCCGGAACACACGGTGGTCGGCCGCGCCCTCGGGGTGGACGAGCAGGGTGCGTTGCTGCTGGAGACGGAGACCGGGGTGCGCCGTTTCCACGCCGGCGAAGTCAGCCTGCGTCCGGAGGCGGCATGATGTTGCTGGTGGATGCCGGCAACAGCCGCGTCAAGTGGGCGACCCTGGCCGGGGGAACGCTGACGCCGGGAGTCGCCCGCGCCAACGACGACCTGGAAAGCCTGCGCGTAGCCTGGATGGATTTGCGCCCCGAACGGGCCCTGGTGTCCTGCGTCGCCGACGAGGCGACGCGGGCGCTTTTGCAGGAACTTCTGCGCGCCGCCGGCGCCACGCTGCATTGGCTGCGCGCGGCCGCGCACGCGCATGGCGTCATCAACCCCTACCAACCGCCCGAGTCCCTCGGTGCGGATCGCTATGCCGCCATGGTGGCGGCGCGTCGTCTTGCGCGGGATTGCGTGGTGGTGAGCGCGGGTACCGCACTGACCGCGGACATGCTGACGCGCGACGGCCGTTTTCTCGGCGGCTGCATCGTCCCCGGCCCGCATCTCATGCGCGGCGCCTTGCTGCGCGGTACCGCCCGCGTCGGCACGGCGGCGGGGGAGGCGGCACGCTTTCCCCTGGATACCGGCGGCGCGGTCAGCACCGGCATCGCCCTGGCCCTGGCCGGGGTGGTGAACGGCATGCGTGCGCGCCTGGCGGAGGCGGGCGGCGACCCCCTGGTGCTGCTCACCGGCGGCGCGCGGGATGTACCGCGGCCGCTGCTGGAGGGGCCGGTGAGGGAAGTCGAGGATCTGGTTCTGGAGGGATTGGCATGTATCGCGGCGGAAACGGGGCGAACCCCATGAGAGGACGCTGGATTGGCCTGCTGCTGCTGTTGAACGGCGGCGTTCTGCTGGCCGGGCTGGGCTTGGGCGTGTGGCTGTCGAAGCCGGGGCCGACGCCGGAGTTCAATGCGGACAAGATCCGCTTGCTGGAGTCGCCGCAGTCCGCGCAGGAGACCGGCACTGCCCCGGAGGTGGACCCGGTCGCGCAGAAGGAGGCCGCGGCGCGGCGCGCCTGTCTGAGTTGGCCGCGTCTCGATGCGGACGGCCTGGCGGCGGTGCAGGCGCATCTGGACAGCCGCGGCGTGGCGGCGGAGCGGGAATTCCGTGTCGACAAACCCTTGGGCTGGTGGGTCTATCTGCCGCCCCTGCCCGACGCCGAGGCCTTGCGCCTGGCCCTGGAGGAGGTAAGCGCCAAGGGCATCCGCGATTTTGCGGCGGTGCGCGGCGGCCGCCTGGCCAACGCCGTGTCCCTGGGCGTCTTCCCCAGCTTGGACAGGGCCCGCGCGCACGCCGCCGCGCTGGAGGCGAAAGGATTGCGCGGACTGCGCTACGGGCCGCGGCCGGAAGCCGGGCCGGTGCGTTTGCTTTGGGAGGAGAGGGCGGGCGGCACGCCCGCCGCGAGCCTGGGACAGGGCTGGCCGCAGGGCCTCGCCCCGGCCGTCTGCGAGGAACCCGCAGGCTGATCAGCGCACGGCCGCGCAGAGGGCGGCGGGGTCGCACAGGCGGCCGCGCAGCCAGTCGGCCGACAGCGGCAGCAGCAGGTCGTCGAATTCGCCTTGCGCGTGCCCAGCCTCGCGCGGCGCCAGCATGAAATAGCGCTCGCCGCCGCGGGAGTTGGCGATTTCCTCGCGGCCGCTCGGCGCCAGGTTGACGCCGCCGCGCGCGTTGCCGGCGCCGAAGCCGTTGCCGCCGTGCGAGATGAGCACGGCGGCGGCGGGCAGCGCCTCGGCGCAGGCGGCGTCACGGCAGATCTCCAGGGTTTCCGCTGTGCCGCCGGCGTGCGCGCCGGGCCGGCTCCAGGTCCGCGTGACGGCGTAGCCGAGGCGATTGCCCCAGGCGTCGCCCTCGGCCAGACCCAGGCTGCGCCAGGGCAGGTTGCCGGCGTCGGCGGCGCAACGTCCGTCCGGCAGGCGATCCTCGAGGCCGTCGTTGGCGCGCCCGCCCGCTGCCGGAGCGCGCAGGTCGGGGCAGGGCAGATGTCCCGGCGAATCGGCGGCGCGGCGGGCCAGGGCGTAGCCGACCAGGGCGGTGCGCGCGTGCTCCATGGCGCGCCGGGTGTCGGCGGCCTGGCGTTCGGCGATCTGCCGGCCCAGGGGCATGAGCATGCCGCCCAGCAGCAGGGTGACGATGAAGAGGACGATGGCCAGTTCGACCAGGGTGAAGCCGCCTGCGCCGGTCGGGCGCGGCCAGTCGGGTTCAGCGCGCATCGGCCGCCTCATGCCAGGTCCACCACAGCAGTCGGCATTCCGCCTGGCCGCTGGGCGCATCCGCCGGGAATTGCAGGGCGCAGCGTTCGACGGTGAAGAAGCCCGCCTTCTCGGCGCGCAGGCGGGCCAGCAGGGCCTCCAGACCGGCCAGGTCGAGATTGCCGGCGGATAGTTCCAGCACGCTGACCCGCAGGCCGGCCATGAGCGGACTCTCCGCCCGCGGCGCCAGGCGCCAGGACAGGCTGTCGAAGCCGATCTCGGCGCGCGCCGCAGCGAGGGCGCTCACCCAGGCGGCGCGGTCTTCCTCGCCGATGAAGCCGATGTCGCGGATGTGCTGGTGCGGGGCGGTTTGCGCACGGTCGCGCGCCAGCTTTTCCGGGGCCAGATTAGCGGCTTGCGCGGCGGCGTCGAGAACCTGTCGCGCGGCGGCGGCGGCGGCCGCGCGCTCGCCGTGCACGCCCAGCGCCCAGAACAGCACGCCGCCGCCGAGGACGACGGCGGCGAGCAGGGCGAGAGCGGGGCGGCGCGGGGAGAAATCAGCGGCGGGCTTCATCGCAAGGCCACCTCGATGCGGAAAGGAGCGTTCAGGCGGCCCTGGCCGAATTCACCTTCGAGGCCATGCTCCGGCGCGGCGTCGAGCGGCCAGAGCGCGACTTCCACGGCGTGCCCGGCGGGCAATGCCGCGCGCAGGCGGTCGCGCAACGCGTCGACGCGCGCGTGGGCGCGGCGGAAGTCGCCGTCGAAGGGGCTGACTTCCCCCTCAAGAACGAGCATGGCGGCGGCGCCGTCGCGCGCGCGGGGGGAGGTCCAATCCAGCCGCCGCGGGCGGATGTCGCCGGTGGCGGCGACGGCGCGCATGGCCGCCTCCAGCAGGGGGCCCGGCGCCAGGTCGAGGGCGCTGACGGTTTGCCAGGCATCCAGGGCGCGCAGGCGGTGGTGCACCGCGTCGCTGCCGCCGGCCTCGCGCAACAGGACGCTTTCCCGCTCGCGCAGTTCCTCGGCGACGTGCAGCATGCGCTCGCTTTGTCCGTGCAGGCGCCAGGCGTCCAGCAGCAGGCCGGCGCTGCTCAGCGCGGCGATTCCGGCGCAGGCCAGGGCTGCGCGGCGGAAGACATGGCCGAGTCCGTGTGCGCGCGCCAGCTTGCCCTGTTCCGGCGTCATCAGGTTGGCGCCGGCGGGCGCGTCCGGCAGCAGGCGCAGATACAGGGCGTCGCTGGACTCCGCGAGCAGGGAAGGCGGCAGGTTCAGGGTGTCGAGCAGTCGCGCGCGGGCGATGCTTTCGCACTGGAAACCGGAGGATTCGGGCAGCAGGCCGTGCAGGGCGGAGAGGGTGTCGAGCGGGTCGAGCAGCAGGGTGCGCAGGCGCTCCGCGCGCGCCAGCAGGCGCTGGCCGACCAGGGCCTGGCGGGTGCGCTCGATTTCCTCGGCGTAGCTCTCCAGCGGGTTTTCATGCTGCCGGCTGTCCACCGGCGCCAGCCGGGAGAAACGCAGCTCGCCGTTTTCCAGATAGCTCAGGCGCAGGCCGCCGGTCTGTTCGGAAACCAGCAGCAGGCGCGCGCTGCCCAGACCCAGGCGGCGGGCCAGGGCGGGCGCGAGGGCGGGCACCAGCCAGATGCCGACCAGCCAGGCGCCACGTACGTGCAGGATGTCCAGCCAGGGGGCGAGCATGGCGGGATTGGTAAGTCCCATCATCAGGTAGCGGTCGCGCCGGCTGTCGTCGCGCATGGGCTCCTGGCGCAGGGCGGCGCGGTAGGGCGAGTGGTGCATGATCTGGCGCAGGCGGCGCTCGGTCATCTCGCGGCGGTCGCGGCCGCGCGCATGCGGCAGGGGATCCGGGCGGTAGAGTTCGTCGACGGTGTCGACGGCCACCGCCACCGGCACGTTCGCATGCCGCAGCAGCAGGTCGTTGAACATCTGCCAGCCTTCCTCGCCCGGCGGCAGGGCGCGCACCTCGGCGAGGCGGCCGCGACGGTACACGGCACAACTGGCGCCGGCGGCGGAGACATAGAGCAGCTGCCGCGCAGCCAGGCGGATGGGCAAGAGCCTCACAGCGGCAGCTCCCCGATGATCTGGTACACGGGCAGGAACACCGCCAGCAGCAGCAGGGCGAGCAGCAGGCCGAGCAGGGCGGCGAGCGCGGGTTCCAGCAGCTTCAGCGCGCGCGTCAGGGTTTCGCGCGAGTCGCGCTCGAAGAACCAGGCCACGTTCTCCAGGGCCTCGGCCAGGGCGCCGTTGCTCTCGCCGCTGTGCACCATGCGCAGGACCAGGGGGGGGAACAGTCCCTGCCGGCCCAGGCTGTCGCTGACGCCGCCGCCCGCCGAGATGAGCTGGCCGGCGGCGCGCAGCTTGCGCTGGATGACGCGGTTGTCGGCGCTTTCGGCGCAGGCGCGCAGGGCGTCGAGCAGGCCGACGCCGGATTGCAGGAGCAGCGCGAGCAGGCCGGTGACGCGCGCCAGGATGTGCTTCCTGAGGGCGGTCCCGACGGCCGGCAGAACCAGCAGCACGCCGTCCAGGCGTTCGGCCAGGGTGGCGGAGCGGCGCAGGGCGAAGGCCAGGCCGCCGCTGGCGAGGAGCAGCAGGGACAACAGCCAGGGCAGATGGTCGCGCGCCAGTTCGGATGCGCCGACCAGGGCGCGGGTGGTGGCGGGCATGGGCAGATGCAGGCTGTGCACCAGCATGGCCAGCTTCGGGGTCAGGTAGAACAGCAGCACGCCCGCCGCCGCCAGCACCGCCAACGCCGCCAGGCTGGGGTAGATGAGCAGGCGGGTGAACTCGGCATGCAGTTCTTCCTGCTGCTTGAGACGGCTTTCCAGGCGGGCGAACAGGGCTTCCATGCGGTCGCTTTTTTCCGCCGCGCGCACCAGGGCGACGAAGACGTGGTCGAAGACGTGGGGATGCGCCGCCAGCGCCTCGGAGAGCAGCTTGCCGCCTTCCAGGTCATCCGCCACCAGGGTGAGCAGATCGCGGAAGCGCGAGTTCTCGGTGCTGTCGATGAGTTCCTTGATCCCTTCCAGGAGGGGCGCGTTGGCGCGGGCGATCTGCTGCATGTGGAAGCAGAAGCTGATGAGGTCGCGGCGGCTGGCGTGTCGCGGCCGCCACAGCCCGCCGCCGGTGGCGGGACGCGCGCGGATCAGGGTGAGGCCGCCGCGGCGCAGGCGCAGGTCGAGATCGACGTCGTTGAGCGCCGAGAGGTCGCCGCGCACGCGCTGCCCGCGACTGTCGGCGGCGATGTAGCGAAAGCGCGGCATCAGCGCCGGGCCAGGTCGACGACCCGGCCAAGTTCGTCGAGCGAGGTTTCCCCGGCGCGCACGCGATCGAGACCGTCCTCGAGCAGGCGCCGCCAGCCCCGCTGCTCGGCCAGCGCGGCCAGCTCGCGCGGCGTGGCGCCGCGCAGGACGGCCTCGTCGAGTTCCTCGTCCATGAGCAGCAGTTCCATCAGGGGCAGGCGGCCGCGATAGCCCTTGTAGGCGCAGTGCACGCAACCGCGAGCGCGATGCATGGGGGCGTCGGAGCCGAGCAGGGCGCGTGCGGCCTCGTCCGGCGCGTGCGCTTCCTTGCACGCCGGGCAGAGACGGCGCACCAGGCGCTGGGCGATGACCGCCAGCACATTGCCGGCCAGCAGGGCGGGGCGGATGCCCATGTCGGTGAGGCGCGGGAACACGCCCAGGGCGGAGTGGGTGTGCAGGGTGGTGAACACCAGATGCCCGGTCATGGCGGCGCGGAAGGCCATCTCCGCCGCCTCGGCGTCGCGGATTTCGCCGATCAGGACGATGTCCGGATCCTGGCGCAGGATGGCGCGCACGCCGCCGGCGAAATCGACCTTCGCCAGTTCGGTGACCGAGGTCTGGCGGATGAGGGGATGCGGATACTCGACCGGATCCTCCAGGGTCATGATGTTGACTTCTTCCCGGTTCAGGTGCGCCAGCAGGGAGTACAGCGTGGTGGTCTTGCCGGAGCCGGTGGGGCCGGTGACGATGATCATGCCCTCGGGCCGGGAGATCGCGCGGCGCAGGCGGCGCAGGGTGGCATCGGGCAGGCCCATGCGCTCCAGGGGAATGATGGATTTCTCGCGGTCGAGCACGCGCAGCACGATGTTTTCGCCGTGCAGGGTGGGCAGGCTGGAGACGCGGAAGTCGATGCCGCGGCCATAAAGGGTGAGCGACAGGCGGCCGTCCTGGGGCGCCCGCGATTCGGCGATGTTGAGGTTGGAGATGACCTTGAGACGCACCAGGATGGCCGGCCAGTACTTGCGGTGCAGGCTGCGCATGGGTTCCAGCACGCCGTCGATGCGGTAGCGCACGCGCAGGAAGGCCGCCTCCGGCTCGAAGTGCACGTCGGAGGCGCCGCGTTTGACCGCCTCGGCGAGCAGGGCGTTGACCAGACGCACCACCGGCTGGGTGTACTCGGCGCCGGTCTGCAGGCTGCCCCAGTCCACCTCGCCGGTCTCGATTTCCTGCAGGATGCCGTCCACCGACAGGTCGAAGCCGTAGAAGCGGTCCAGACATTCCAGGATCTGGGCTTCCGCCGCCAGCACCGGCTGGATGTCGTACTGGCCATCGAGGGTGGCGCGCAACTGGTCGAGGGCGACCAGGTTGTAGAGGTCGGGCACGGCGACGGTGAGGATGCGGTCCTCCGCGTCCACCGCCAGCGGCAGGATGTGATGGCGGCGGGCCAGGTGCTCCGGGGTCAGGGCGATGGCTTCCGGATCGGCCACCACCTGCGCCAGATCGATGCTCGCCTCGCCGGCGTTGCGGGCGAGCACGTCGCGCAGCACGGCGTCGTGGATGAAGCCCAGGTCGATGAGTTGCCGGCCCAGGGGCAGGCCGCTGCTGGCTTGCTCCAGCAGGGCGATGCGCAACTGGTCGTGACTGATGAGGCCCTGGCTGGCCAGCCATTCGCCGAGTTGGGGAGGGTCGGGAAAGTGGGCCATCGCGGTGGCGGCTTCTCGCTGCGTGCTCCGCCGGATCAGTCGCTCTGGTAGGTCTGCATGCGGCTGTACAGCGTGGTGCGGTTGACGCCGAGGATCTTGGCGGCCTGCGACAGATTGCCATGGGTCATGCCCAGGGCGGCTTCGACGTAGCTTTTCTCCCACTGCTTCATGACCTGGTCGAGGTTGAAGCCGTGCACGCCGCGCAGGTGGAACTTGGCGTATTCCTGCAGGGCGTTGGCGTCGCTGGGCAGGGGGATGCTGCCAGGGCTGACCACGTCGAGGTCGAATTCGTCCTCGAGTTCGCGCGCGCTCACGGTGCGGCCGGCGTATTTGGTGGTGAGGCGGATGACGATGTTGCGCAACTCGCGCACGTTGCCGGGGAAGTGGTAGTCCTCCCACAGGCGCTGGGCATCGGCGGAGAAAGTGAAAGCGGCCACGCCGGCCTCGCCGGAAAACTGCTTGCGGAAATGCTCCAGCAGCGCCAGCTTGTCCTCGGCCTGTTCGCGCAGGGGCGGCACATGCACGGAAAACACCGACAGGCGATGGTAGAGGTCGCCGCGGAAGCGGCCTTCGCGCACTTCCTTGCGCAGGTCGCGGTTGGTGGCGGTGACGATGCGGGCGTTGGAAAACCGGCTGCTGGTTTCGCCGACGCGCTGGAACTCGCCGTTTTCCAGCACACGCAGCAGCTTGGCCTGGAGTTCCAGTGGCAGTTCGCCGATCTCGTCGAGGAACAGGGTGCCGTCGCGGGCGTCCTCGAAATACCCGGAATGCGCCTGGGTCGCGCCGGTGAAGGCGCCCTTGGCGTAGCCGAACAGGGTGGGCTCCACCAGGGTGGGGGAGATGGCCGCGCAGTTGAGGGCGAGATAGGGTTTGCCGCCGCGCTTCGCCCACTGGTGCAGGCTCTTCGCCACCAGTTCCTTGCCGCTGCCGGATTCGCCCTCGATCAGCACCGGGAAAGGCGCGTCGGCGTAGAGCTTGATCTGCTTGCGCAGGCGGTCGACGGCGAAGCTGGCGCCGACGATGCCGCTGGTGTCGTCGGCCGTTTCCGGACGCGGGGCGGAGGCCACCTCCTGCTCGAAGCGCAGGGCGGACTGCAGGGCGCGCTTGATCTGCTCCGGCTCAGCCGGTTTGGCGATGAAGTCGATGGCGCCGAGGGCGCGGGCGTGACGGGCGTTGGCCTCGTCGTTCTGCCCGGACAGCACCAGGATGCGGGTTTTCTTGGAGTGGTTGAGCAGATCCGTGATGAGGGCGAAACCCTCGTCCGGCTTGTGCTGCGTCGGCGGCAGACCGAGATCGATCAGGGCCAGCGGGGGCGCTTCTTCGAGTTGCGTGAGCACGCTCTTGACCTGCTGGCGGCTCTCGGCGACGAACACCTCGAAGTCGTCGGATAGCACGAAATGCAGGGTGTCGGTGATGAGCGGGTCGTCGTCGACGATGAGCAGGGCGGGTTTGGCGGATTTCACTGGGAGTCTCCGGTCATCGGTGCGGCGGCGGCCACGCGGGTGCGGCCGGCATGCTCAGGTCAACTGGCTGTATACCGCCAGCAGCCAGCCATCCCCCTTGTCGCGCACGTTCTCCAGACGGATCAGGCGGAAGCCGTCGAGATCGTGCAGGCGGTATTGCCGCCCGTGCGCATAGCGCGAAGCTTCCAGGATGATGAGCTTGTCGCCGGGCAGCTTGGGAAAGATCAGGGCTTCACCGGGCGGCTGCATGCTGTAGCCGCTGTCGTTCACGGCATAGCTGAGGGTGGGCGAGGCTTCGTGCTGTTCGAGATGCACCGCCACCGGCGCGGCGTTGAGGGTCTGCACGCCGATCCTGCGCTGGTCCTCCTGCTGGCGGGTGATGCGGCGGATGACGCCGACGATCCAGCCCTGGGCCGGATCGACACGCAGGGCGATCAGCTTGCCGACCCGCACCCATTCGCTGTCCTCGGCCTTCAGGAGGATGCCCAGCCCGCTCTCGCTGCGATCGTGCATGGGCCATAGCTCGGAACTGAGATCGCGGCTGCCGGCCTGGCGCTGGCTGACGGTGGACTTGGTGCGTTCGGTGACGAAGCCGTACAGCTTGATGTCGAGGATTTCCTCGTGGGTGAGCTGCTGATTGGGGGTGGCGCCGGAGGCGATTTCCTCCTCGGCGCGCAGGCGCGCGCAGATGCCGGCGAGTTCGCGCACCACCTCGCAGCGGCCCTCGGCGGGGTGGCGGGGGCTGCCGCGGCGCTCCCTGTTCTGCGCGGGAGACCATTCGTTGCCGACGTGGTAGAGCAGGTCGTAGCCTTCGGGCAGGCGGAAGTCCTCGCCCAGGCCCAGGGTGGCGGCGGCTGTGCCGGCTTTCAGGGAACGCTCGGTCTGCTGCAGGTGTTCCATGAGGCGTTCCGTATTCAGGTAACGGAAGGTCGGTTCTCTGGCGAGGTCTTCCCGCACCGGCTTCAGGCTTTGCCCTTTTGCGGTGTCCACGTAGAAGAAATGCCGGTTGGCCTCGAAGCGTTCCTCCAGCGGGATGAATTCGGACCAGTTGTCCAGCCAGAAATCCACCATTTCCATCTGCTTGGGGGTCAGGCTGCCGGCGCCCAGGGGGGAGAGCAGCAGGGCCTGCACGTATTCCTCCATGCAGCTGGAAGATTTGGCATCACCCGGGTAGAGCTTGAAGCGGGTGCCGTGGAAGCCGTCGAATTCGGCGATGCGGTAGATGTTGTGCAGGCGCTGCCAGAGCTTGTCCTCGATGCGTTCGTAGCGGAAATAGCGCCATTTGAAGATGTCGGCGAAGCCGCGCAGGGCGCGCGCGGTGATGAGGGGAATGCTGGGCTGCAACTTGCTGCCGCCGGGATGACCGACGAAGTCCATGAGGAAGGCGTGATAGCCGCGCGTGATTTCCCAGTAGAAGGCGTGGATGGCGGTCCACAGCCGCGATTCGATGACCTTCGACATGCGCGGGTTGCGCAGATACTGCATGCACAGGGAGTACTGCATATCGCGCGCCTGCTCGTCCAGGTGCATGAGCACCTGCAGGCGTTCCTTGGACAGTGCCAGGCCGGCGTGGTTGAACTGGATCAGGCTCTGCACCACCTGTTCCTGGGCGGTGTAGATGTCCCCCGCCGGCAGCGCCTGCATCCAGCGCGAGACCGTCTTCAGATCGCTGAGGGGATCCTCTTCGCCAGCTTTCTTGCGTTTGAAGAACCCGAACATGGATGTCCGTCCTTTTGCCCCATTCAGGGGCCATCAGTTAAGTTTGCCGCGGACCCAGTCCGCCACCGAGGCCAGCGCGGCCGGCAACTTTTCCGGTTCGCTGCCGCCGGCTTGCGCCATGTCGGGTTTGCCGCCGCCCTTGCCGCCCACCTGACCGGCCACGTGATTCACCAGTTCGCCCGCTTTCACCCTGGCGTTGATATCGGCGGTGACGGCGGCGATCAGCGCCACCCTGCCGTCCACCGCGCTGCCCAGCACCAGGGCGCAGGACTTGAGCTTGTCTCGCAGTTTATCGGCCATTTCCCGCAAAGCTTTAGCATCCGCTCCTTCAATTGTCGCGGCCAACACCTTGATTCCACTGATTTCGACGGCTTGGGCGAGGAGGTCGTCGCTCTGGCTGCCGGCGAGCTTGGACTTGTAGCGGGCGAGTTCTTTTTCCAGAGCCCTGACCTGATCCTGGATCTGCTGGATGCGGGCCGCCACTTCACCGGGTTGGGCCTTGAGGCGTTCCGCCGCCTCGCGCAGCGTGTTTTCCTGGTCCTGCACCGTGGCCACCGCGCCGGGGCCGGTGACCGCCTCGATGCGGCGGATGCCGGCGGCGACGCCGCCCTCGGCGACGATCTTGAACAGGCCGATGTCGCCGGTGCGCTGGACGTGGGTGCCGCCGCACAGTTCGGTGGAAAAATCGCCCATGCCCACCACGCGCACCTCGTCGCCGTACTTCTCGCCGAACAGGGCCATCGCCCCCGCCTTGATGGCGTCGGCGTGCCGCATGAGGCGGGTTTCCACGCGGTGGTTGCGGCGGATCTCGGCGTTCACCATGGCCTCGATGCGCTGGATTTCCTCGGCGGTTACCGGTTGGGGATGGGCGAAGTCGAAGCGGGTGCGCTCGGCGTTGACCAGGGAACCCTTCTGCGTCACGTGCGTGCCCAGCACGGCGCGCAGGGCGGCATGCATGAGGTGGGTGGCGGAATGGTTGTAGGCGGCGCGCAGGCGGGCCTCGGTGTCCACCCGCGCGTTCACCGTATCGCCGACAGCCAGCCGGCCGGCGCTGAGGCGTCCGCTGTGGCCGAACACGTCCGCCAGGATCTTCTGGGTGTCGCGCACGGTGAACGTGCCATGACCGCAGGCGATCTCGCCGATGTCGCCGGCCTGGCCGCCGGATTCGGCGTAGAACGGCGTGCGGTCGAGGACGATGACGGCCTGCTCGCCGGCGCTGATTGTGGCGACCTGGGCGCCGTCCTTGTAGAGGGCGACGATGCGGCTTTCCTGTTCCAGGCTGTCGTAGCCGACGAACTCGGTCTTTTCCCCGGAGAACTCCAGACCCTTGCCCATGGTGAACTTGCTGGCGGCGCGGGCGCGTTCACGCTGCCGTTGCATGGCCGCCTCGAAGCCGGCGAAGTCGACGGTGATGCCCCGCTCCCGCGCGATATCGGCGGTGAGGTCGAGGGGGAAGCCGAAGGTGTCGTACAGCTTGAACACGGTGTCGCCGTCGAGCATGCGGTCCTCGGAGGCCATCGCTTCCTCGAGCACGCCCATGCCGTGTTCCAGGGTCTCGGCGAAGCGTTCCTCCTCCTGCCTGAGCACGGCGGCGACGCGGTCCTGATTGGCCGCCAGTTCCGGATAGGCCTCGCCCATGACGGCGGCGAGATCGGCGACCAGCCTGTGGAAGAAGGGGGTCTTGCAGCCCAGCTTGTAGCCGTGGCGGATGGCGCGGCGGATGACCCGGCGCAGCACGTAGCCGCGCCCCTCGTTGCCGGGGATGATGCCGTCGACGATGAGAAAGGCGCAGGCGCGGATGTGGTCGGCGATGACATTGAGGGAGTTGTTGCGTGCGTCCGTAGCGCCGGTTTCCCGCATGGCGGCACGGATCAGGGCCTGGAACAGGTCGATCTCGTAATTGGAATGCACCTGCTGCATGACCGCGGAGATGCGCTCCAGGCCCATGCCGGTGTCCACCGAGGGCTTCGGCAACGGGTGCAGCACGCCGGCCTCGTCGCGGTTGTACTGCATGAACACCAGGTTCCAGATTTCGATGTAGCGGTCGCCGTCCTCCTCGGGCGTGCCGGGCGGGCCGCCGGCGACTTCCGGGCCGTGGTCGTAGAAGATTTCGGTACACGGGCCGCAGGGGCCGGTGTCGCCCATCTGCCAGAAGTTGTCGGAGTGGTACTTCTGCCCGGCCTTGTCGCCGATGCGGGTGATGCGGTCCTGCGGCACGCCGATCTCGTCGGCCCAGATCGCATAGGCCTCGTCGTCGTCGCGGTAGACGGTGACCCAGAGTTTCTCTTTGGGAATGGCCAGGGTGACGGTGAGGAATTCCCAGGCGTAGCGGATGGCGTCGCGCTTGAAGTAGTCGCCGAAACTGAAGTTGCCCAGCATCTCGAAGAAAGTGTGGTGCCGCGCGGTGTAGCCGACGTTCTCCAGGTCGTTGTGCTTGCCGCCGGCGCGCACGCAGCGCTGGGACGAGGCGGCGCGCACGTAGGGGCGGGATTCCCGGCCGAGGAACACATCCTTGAACTGCACCATGCCGGCGTTGGTGAACAGCAGGGTGGGATCGTTGCCCGGAATGAGCGGGCTGGAGGCGACGGGGGTATGGCCCTGGCTGGCGAAATAGTCGAGAAACTGGCGGCGGATTTCGCTGCTTTGCATGGCTTCCGCTTGCAAATGAAGGAGTTGGCGGATTGTAGCGGCGATCCGCCGGGCTGCGCACGGCGCGGTCCGATTTTTCGCGGTAGGAGTGCGCGAGAGGGGAAGGCGTCCGGCTCAACCGGCGCGGGCTTGGTCCGCGCCTGAAAAACGCACCGTGTAGTGATCGGGCGAGAGTTGCGAACGCACCTCGACCCGGCGCCCCAGCAGTTCCAGGAATTCCCGCCGGCTGAGCAGGCGCAGGTTCACCGGGATGCCGGTGCGGCCATCCTCGAAGCGCAGCATGGGGCGATGTCCGTCGCCTTCGATGATCCAGGCGAACATGGCGTTCTTCCGGTGTGGCGATGGCCATGACACGCATATCCCATGCCAGCTGCACGCCTCCGCCAGGCCGGGTGCGCGGGCGGCTGGACGGCGATGCGGGCGCGCGGGCCTGTCGGCGGGCCGACACATGCGCCGTGGTTTCGGCGTTGGCGCGGGCGAAGTTCAGACACGCAGGAAGACCAGGTCCCACACGCCATGCCCCAGACGCATGCCGCGTTGCTCGAACTTGGTGAGCGGGCGGTAGTGCGGACGCGGCGCGTAGGTCTCGGCGCTGTTGCGCAGCAGCGGGATGGCGCCGAGCACCTCCAGCATCTGCCGGGCGTAGTCCTCCCAGTCCGTGGCCAGGTGCAGATAGCCGCCGGGCCGCAGCCGCTCCGCCAGCAACTGGGCGAAGGCGGGCTGGATCAGGCGGCGCTTGTGATGGCGTTTTTTGTGCCAGGGATCGGGAAAGAAGATGTGGATGCCGTCCAGGCTAACTTCAGGAATCATGTACCGGAGGACCTCCACGGCATCATGCTGGACGATGCGCAGGTTGCCGAGGTCCTGCTCACCGATCAGCTTGAGCAGGGCGCCGACGCCGGGGGTGTGCACCTCCACGCCCAGGTAATCGATGTCGGGATGACCGCGGGCGATCTCCGCCGTCGCCTGGCCCATGCCGAAACCGATTTCCAATACCTTGGGGGCTTCCCGGCCGAAACTGGCGGCCAGATCGAGGGGTTCGGACTGGTAGGGCAGGACGTAGCGCGGGCCCAGTTCTTCGATCGCCTTCTGCTGGCCGGCGCCCAAGCGACCGGCGCGCAGGACGAAGGAACGGATGGGACGGTGCTGGACTTCCGCGGACATGGCTGGGCCGCGCCGATAGGTTTGCCGGCCTGTTGACGCTCAGGAACCGATCAGGCCCGAGGTGGGGGAGGAGGGACTGGCCTGGTAGATCTTCTTCGCGACGCGCCCCGCCAAATAGGCCTCGCGCCCCGCCTCCACCGCCTTGCGCATGGCCGATGCCATCAGCACCGGGTTCTTCGCTCCGGCGATGGCGGTGTTCATGAGCACCGCGTCACAACCGAGTTCCATGGCGATGGCCGCGTCGGAGGCGGTGCCGACGCCGGCATCGACGATGACGGGCACTGAAAGCCTGTCGAGAATGATCTGCAGATTCCAGGGGTTGAGGATACCCATGCCGGAGCCGATGAGTGATGCCAGGGGCATCACCGCGACGCAGCCCAGGTCCTCGAGCTGCTTGGCGACGATGGGGTCGTCGCTGGTGTAGACCATGACCTTGAAGCCGTCCTGGATGAGCACCTCCGCGGCCTTCAGGGTTTCCACCACGTTGGGATACAGGCTTTGCGGATCGCCCAGCACCTCCAGCTTGACGAGGTCGTGGCCGTCCAGCAGTTCCCGCGCCAGGCGCAGGGTGCGGATGGCGTCGTCCGCCGTGTAGCAGCCGGCGGTGTTGGGCAGGTAGGTGAAGCGGCTGGGCGGTACCGCGTCGAGCAGGCTGGGCTGGTTGGGATCCTGGCCGATGTTGGTGCGGCGGATGGCGACCGTGACGATCTGGGCGCCGGAAGCATCGAGGGCGGCGCGGGTCTCGGAAAAATCCTTGTACTTGCCGGTGCCCACCAGCAGGCGGGAGGAATAGGCCTTGCCGGCGATGACGAGTCCATCCATTGGATTCGAACCTGTGAGAACGGAATGGGGAAGAGGGCAAGAGGCGACTCAGCCGCCGCCCACGGCGACGACGATTTCAAGCTGGTCGCCATCGACGGCGCGGGCGTCGCCATGCTGGCTGCGCGGCACGATCTCACCGTTTCTTTCGACGGCGACGCGCTTGCCCGCCAGATCCAGCGCGAGCATCAACTCGGCGATGGAAAGCGGTGCCGGAAACTGCCTCGGCTGGCCGTTGATGCGCAGGGTGATCATTTTGTGGTGCCCTTGAAATCCAGTAGCATTCGGGGCCGCGAGTTTACATCGCGGGTGTAGTTCAATGGTAGAACGAGAGCTTCCCAAGCTTTAGACGTGGGTTCGATTCCCATCACCCGCTCCAGCCATTCCTCCCGCCGAAAATCCCATGCCTGCCCTCGAAGACGCCCTGGCTGTCATCAAGCGCGGCAGCGACGAATTGCTCGTCGAGGCCGAATTGGTGGAAAAACTGAAAACCGGCAAGCCCCTGCGGGTCAAGGCCGGCTTCGATCCCACCGCCCCCGATCTGCACCTGGGCCACACCGTGCTGCTGAACAAGATGCGCCAGTTGCAGGATCTGGGCCACCAGGCCGTGTTCCTCATCGGCGACTTCACCGGCATGATCGGCGATCCCACCGGCAAGAACACCACCCGGCCGCCGCTGTCGACGGAACAGGTGGAACTCAACGCCCGTACCTACCAGGCCCAGGTGTTCAAGATCCTGGACCCGGAAAAGACCGAGGTGGAATTCAATTCCCGCTGGATGGGCGGCATGAGCGCCGCCGACATGATCAAGCTGGCCGCTACCCACACCGTCGCCCGCATGCTGGAACGGGATGATTTCAGCAAGCGCTACCAGGGCAACCAGCCCATCGCCATCCACGAGTTCCTCTACCCCTTGATCCAGGGCTACGACTCGGTGGCGCTGGAGGCGGACCTGGAACTCGGCGGCACCGACCAGAAGTTCAACCTGCTCATGGGCCGGGAGTTGCAGAAGCATTTCGGCCAGAAGCCCCAGTGCATCCTGACCATGCCCCTGCTTGAGGGGCTGGACGGGGTCAACAAGATGTCCAAGTCGCTGGGCAATTACGTCGGCATCACCGACTCCCCGCAGGAGCAGTTCGGCAAGCTGATGTCCGTTTCCGACGAACTCATGTGGCGCTATATCGAGCTGCTTTCCTTCGAGCCGCTGGCGGTAATCCGACAGTGGAAGCGGGAAGTGGAGGAGGGGCGCAATCCACGCGACATCAAGGTGATGTTCGCCCAGGAGATCATCACCCGCTTCCACGACCGCGCCGCGGCCGAGGCGGCCTTGGCCGATTTCGAGGCGCGCTTCCGTCAGGGCGCGATTCCCGAGGATCTGCCCGAATTCAGGTTCGAGTCCCCGGCAGATGGCTTGCCCATCATCCAGCTTCTCAAGCTGGCCGGACTGGTTCCCAGCACCTCCGAAGCCATGCGCAGCATCGCCGGTGGCGGCGTCAGGCTCGACGGCGAGAAGGTGGGCGACAAGGGATTGCTGGTGGCGAAGGGGGCTTCCGTCGTCATCCAGGTTGGAAAACGGCGGTTCGCCCGCGTGATCCTGGAGTGACCAACTACCTGATGCATCAGGAAGTTGCCGGTGCGCTGAAAAAATCTTGCAACAAAAGCTTGACCCAAGTTTTTTGCCCCCTATAATGCCGGTCTCCCGTCGCTGCGAAGTTTCCGCAAGACGGTGAAAAACGCAGTAAAAACAGTTCTTTAACAAATCACTTACAGCCTTAAGGTGTGGGCATTGGGCCGAGTGG
>JBBIPL010000044.1:0-17976 GCA_037442845.1 Hydrogenophilales bacterium
ATGCGTGAGGCCAGAATTCGCATCCACCCCAATATGGGCCTTCATCCCGAAGTACTTTTCACAACCGACCATTCGCCACTTTCAACACCCGATTCCGGCACACCTTCTATTTGCCGTGCAGGACATCTCCCAGCGTGAGGCCGGCCAGGCGCTTGACGCCCCCAGCCAGGTAATAGAGCACGCCCAGCATGATCAGCGTGGCGGGCACGGCGATCATGGGGTAGCTCAACAGGGTGAGCCGCCCGAGTTCCTCGTTGAAGGCGGCGGTGCCGGTCGGGCTGGTGACGATCCAGGTGGCGAGCACGTAGTTCATCACCGCCGAGAAGGCGAAGGAGCCGGCCAGCATCCAGGTGGCGGCGCGCAGGCGAGCCTCGAACGCGGCCTGGTTGCCGCGCTCGGCGAGGGCCGCGTCGATCCGCGCGGTGTCGAGCAGCATGGGGGTGTAGAGCAGCACGCGCACCAGCGGGTAGCGGCTGAGCGCCGAGCCGGCGACGATCAGGCCCAGCACGCCGGGAACCGCCGCTTCCTTCACCGCCAGCCAGCGCGCGTCGAGTTCCAGCAGGCCGATGCCGCCGGTGAGCAGCAGGCTGACCACGCCCAGGCCGGCGAACAGGCTGAACCTGCGGCTCTGCGCAAGTTCACGCAGCCCCCAGCCGATGGGAAAGGCCAGCGCCAGCAGCAGCGCGCCCGCCGCGCCCAGGTACTCGGGCTTGGAGAGCTGCATGAGGATGAGCGAGGGGATAAGCAGGGTGACGGCAATTTCCAGCAAGGGAGAACGCGATTGAGTCATGGTGGGGCCTTTTATCGAACTCTGGACAGAGAGACCGCAGTTTGCCGCGCAGGTTCTCGGCGATCCGTCGGAGGGTCTTGCGGCGGCAGGGTTGGACGGGCGACGCGGGCAGGTCGAGAACTCAGCCAAACCGGTGCGCCGCCCGCGCCAGGCGATCGCGCACCGCCAGCCAGTCCGGACTTTCCGGCGGCGCTTCGACCAGGATGAGGCCGTGACCGGCATTGTCCAGCCGGCGCAGGGTGGCGTAGAGGACGCGGGCGTAGCCGGCGGCATCCGCCGGCATGGGCTCGACATGGGCGCTCACGGGCAGGCCTGCGGCCTCGCCCAGGGCAAGGACCGTCACCCGCAGGCCACGCTGGAGCAGTTCGTTGGCCCTCGCCGCCAGCGCCCCGGCGGGCCACACCTCCAGGGGCGTGGCGGGGGCGTAGTGGCTGGCCAGGACGCCCGGCACGCGCGGGTGGTCGGCGCCGCCCGCGCGATCGGGCAGCATGAGCGGCTGTCCCAGCACCGCCTCCAGGCGGGCCGGGGAGACGCCGCCGGGGCGCAGCAGCACGGGCGCCTCGCCGAGCAGGCCGACGATGCTGGATTCCACCCCCACCGCACAGGGGCCGCCGTCCAGGATCAGGTCCACGGCGGCGCCCAGTTCGTCGCGCACGTGCGCCGCGGTGGTCGGGGAGACGCGGCCGAAGCGGTTGGCCGAGGGGGCCACCAGCGGACCGGCGGCGGCGAGCAGGGCCAGGGCCACGGGATGGGCGGGCACGCGCAGGGCGACGCTGTCCTGGCCGCCGGTGATGGCATCCGCCACCTCCGGGCGGCGCGGCAGCACCAGGGTGAGCGGCCCCGGCCAGAACGCGCGCGCCAGGCACCGGGCCGCCTCGGGCACCGTCCGCGCCCACTGCTCGAGGTCTTGGGCCTCGGCGAGATGGACGATGAGGGGATGCTCGGCGGGTCGGCCCTTGGCGGCGAACACGCGGGCGACGGCGACCGGGTTGCGGGCGCTGGCGCCGAGGCCGTACACCGTCTCGGTGGGGAAGGCGACCAGGCCGCCGGCTGCGAGGAGGGCGGCGGCGCGGGCGATGTTGTCCGGCGTGGCGGCGACCAGGCCGCCGGCGGCCGCTGCGGTGGAGGCCATGACGGCGGTTTTCCGCCCGCGGCTCAGTTCTGCAACCGCACCGGGCAGGTGAACATGAGCAGGCCGTAGTCCTTTTCGTACTGGGCCTGCAGCCGCTCGACGATGCGCGCGCACAGGTCCGGGTCGCCGACCACGTCGATGCGGATGTTGCCGCCGGCGCTCCACTTGCCGGTGCGCAGGCCGTGGGTGCCGCGTCCGCGCGCCTCGGTGATGGTGTAGCCCTTGGCGCCCAAGGCCATGATCTCGTCGATGAGCAAGTCCTCCAGGACCGCCTCGGACAGGATGGTCAACAGCAGCATCTCTTGCGCGGACATGGCGTTCAGCCTCCTTGGTGGATGAAACGGGCCATCCACAGATAGATCGGGATGCCCAGGAAGATGTTGAAGGGGAAGGTCATGCCCAGCGAGGCGCCGATGGACAGGGCCGGGTTGGCCTCCGGCACGGCGATGCGCATGGCCGCCGGGGCGGCGATGTAGGAGGCGCTGGCGAACAGGGTGGCGAGCAGGAAGGTGCCGCCCACGGAGAAGCCCAGCATCCAGCCGGTGACCACCCCCAGGGTGGCGGAAAAGATCGGCATGAGCATGGCGAAGGCGGCGAGGAAGGCGCCGTACTCGCGCAGGGCAGCGATGCGCACGGACGCCACCAGGCCCATCTCCAGCAGGAACAGGGCCAGCACCCCCTTGAACAGGTCGAAAAAGAGCTTGTCCAGGGGCTTGATGCCTTCAGGACCGGCCAAGTACCCGATGACCAGGCCGCCGACCAGCAGGTAGATGCTCTTGCCGAAGAACACCTCGTGCAGCAGCTTGCCCCAGCGTACCGCGCCCTGACCGTGGCGCGCCAGGATCACGCCGATCACCAGGGCGGGCATTTCCAGCAGCACCAGGAAGACGATGAGATAGCCCTCGAAATCGATCTGTTCCTGGCCCAGAAAGGTGATGCCCACGGAGAAGGTGACCACGCTCACCGAGCCGTAGTGGGCGGCGATGGAGGCCGAGTCGGCGCGGCTCAGGCGGCCCAGGTAGCGCAGCACGGGGAAGGCCACCAGGGGAATGAGGGCGCCCACCAGGACGATGACCAGGCCCGCGCCGAGCAGATCGCCGACATCGTGCTTGGCCAGCTCGACGCCGCCCTTGAGGCCGATGGCCAGCAGGATGAAGATGGACAGGGCCTCGTAGATGCTGCCGGGAATCTTCAGATCCGAGCGCAGCAGGCCCGCCGCCACGCCCAGCACGAAAAACAGCACCACCGGCTCGAAACTCATCGCGTCCTCCCGCCGGATACTGCCGGCAGCAGTTCATCCCCCTAGGAGATGCTCATTCGTCCTCGTCCAGCTCGGGGTCCCAGCCCCGCTCGCGGCCCCGGCGCATGGCCCAGTCGTAGAGTTCGGCATGGCGCGCACGCAGCTCGTCGGGCAAGCGGCTGGGCAGGTTGCCGTACTCGTCCCAGCGCTGGTTCACCTGCTCGAACAGGTGTTGCATGCGCTGCAGATCCCAACCGGCGCAGTCCTCCTCGCGCGGCAGCAGGTCGAACAGCCAGGCGTCCAGCACGACGCGGCCCAGGGTGGTGATGCCGTGGGCGTCCTGGTTGAAGCCGGCGTAGGTCATCTTCTCGGCCATGCTCACTCCACCCATTCGCGCAGATAGGCGTTGATCACGTCCAGCACCGCCTGGGCCTTGATCACCAGGCCCAGGTCGATCATCTCCGAACCCATGACCATGGACGTGTTGTTGGCGGGCACCGGCACGGGCACCAGGTGGTTGGCCTCCTCGCGGAAGAACACCGCCGCCACCACGCCGGCGAACAGGAACTTGCCGCGCGCCAGGCCGGGGCGAGCGCCCTCGGGCTGGTAGATGAACACCGGGCTGCCGCTGGAGCCGGGATACACCGCCGCGTCGATGAGGAATTCGGCGCGCCCCTCGAAATCCAGGGCCATGGGGGTGGCCGTGGTGCCGCGGCGCAGGATGGGCAACAGGTTGACCTGGTCCCACACGCCGCTGGGATAGCCCACGAACAGCACCTCCTCCAGGGCGTCGAGGCCGCGCAGGGCGGCGGCGTCCGGCGCTAGGCGGCTGTCGATGGGTTGGTAGTAGAGTTCCACACCCTGCTCACGCGCCGCCTGCTCCAGCGGCCGCATGGGGATGATGGCCAGGTCCACCTCGGGATCCGGGTGCATGAACCAGGCCTGGGGAAAATCCTCGATATTGAGCTGGAAACGCTGGCCGAAGGCCGGTTGCCCGTTCTGCTTCTGGGTGAACACCAGGCCGCCGCGGCGCACGCCATCGACCAGGTGGCGGTTGGTGACGATGAAGGTGTGGGTGCCGCGCGGATGCGCGTGGCTCACCACGAAAGCGGTGCCCGAGCCCTCGCTGCCGTCCTCCAGCACCGTATCCACGCGGATGGTGTTGAACAGCAGCTTCTTGGTGAGGGAATTGATTTCCACGGCGGTCTCAGGATTGTGTCGCGGGCTTCAGGGGGCAGAACAGGTCTTCTCCGGCGGCTTCGCCCAGGCGCTCGTAGATGGCGGAGATGGCCTGGTCCTCGGTGGCGAAGATGTTCTCCTGGCCCACCAGTTCGAACAGGCCGGTCTGCCGCATGACGTCGATCACCTGCTTCTTCAGGCCGGAGAACACCAGGGTGATGCCGGATGCGCGCAGGCGTTCGATGAGGTGATGCACCACGGCCTCGCCGGAGGCGTCCATCTGGTTGATGGCGTCGCCGACGATGAGCACGTATTTCGCCTTGGGATGCTCCGCCAGGGCCTCCAGCACGGCATCCTCGAAGTAGGAAACGTTGGCGAAATACAGCGAGCCGTCATAGCGCATGGCCATGATGTGCTCGCTGGTGGGCAGGTCCGGGTTCACCTTGATGTCACGCAAAGTGCCATCTTTGTAGCGCCCGAGCAGGGCGACACGGGGCTTCATGGTGCGCAGCAGGAAGAGGACGATGGCCAGGCCGGCGCCGACCAGGATGCCGTTGTCCAGGTGGGGAGCGAAGAACAGGGTGGCGGCGAAGGTGACGATGGCCGCCGCGCCGTCGTGCTTGTGCGCCTTCCAGGCGTGCTTGATGGCCTCGACGTTGACCAGGCCGCCCACCGCCATGACGATGATGGCCGCCAGCACCGCCTGCGGCAGGTGATAGAGCAGCGGCGTCAGGAACAGCAGGGTCAGCCCCACCACCAGGGCGGTGAATACCGCGGACAGGCCGGAGGTGGCGCCCATGCTGGCGTTCACCGCGGTGCGCGAGAAGGAGCCGGAGGACGGATAGGCCTGCGAGAAGCTGCCGACGATGTTGCCGATTCCCTGGCCGATCAGTTCCTGGTTCGGATCCAGGCGCTGGCGGGTCTTCGCCGCCACCGCCTTGGCGACGGAAATGGCTTCCATGAAGCCTACCAGCGAGATCACCAGGGCCGCCGAAAGCATCACGCCGAACTTGTCCATATCCAGGGCGGGCATGGCGATGGAGGGCAGCCCCTCGGGGATGGCGCCCACTACTTCGCCGCCGCCCACCAGCTTGAAGTCCCCCTTGGCGATCTTGCCGATGCGATAGGTGGCGTCCTCCACCTGCACGCCCGGCGGCACCGCCCCCGCCAGATAGATCGCCGTGGTCTTGCCATCACCGTCGACCACGCGCACCACCGGAATCTGGCGCAGGGACTTGCGCAGGGAAGCCGCCGACGCTTCGGCCTCTTGCACCGTCAGCCGCATCAGGTCGGCCTCGGCGCGCAGCGAGACGATCAGGGCACTGCCGTGCTCGTCGGCCTTTTCCGCCTGCAGCAGTTTCGTGTTGATTTGCGCCAGCTCGCCGCGCAGGCGGGCGAGTTCGGCGTCGGCGGCGACCACCTTTTCCACCTGGGCGCGCAACAGGGGATCGCGCAGATGTTCCAGACTGCCGGCGGCATTCTTCTCGAAGCCGATGGCCCAGGCCAGCAGCGTGCTCAACACCACGGCGATGAGCACGCCGGGCAGTTTGGGGGCGTATTTCTTCAGGGCCCACATCAATGCCATGGCGCCCACGCCCATGGCCAGGGTGGGCAGGTGCGTATCGCCGACCTGCCTGAACACGCCGACGATGTCGTTCATGAACGACTCGCTGCGCGGCATCGACACGCCAAGGATCTTCGACAACTGCGACAGGGCGATGATGATGGCGGCCGCGTTGGTGAAACCGACGATGACCGGGTGCGACAGGAAGTTGACGATGACGCCCAGCTTGAACACCCCCAGGGCCAGCTGGATGAGGCCCACCAGCAGGGTCATCATGATCGCCAGGGCGATGAACTCATCGCTGCCGGGCGCCGCCAGGGTGGCCAGGGCGGAGGCGGTCAGCAGGGACACCACCGCGACGGGGCCCGTGGCCAGCTGATTGGAGGAGCCCCACATGGAGGCGATCACCACCGGCAGGAAGGCGGCGTACAAACCGTAGTAGGCGGGCAACCCCGCCAGCTGGGCGTAAGCCATCGACTGAGGGATCAGCACCAGCGCGACGGTGAGGCCGGCTATGAAGTTGACCTTGACATCGCCGGCGGACATCGGAAACCAGCGCAGGAAGGGAAGGAAGCGGACCAGTTTTTCGTTCATCGTCGATGCAGGCCGGTGCGTTCCCGGCCAGCCTTATCTTCTTATCAGGAAAGCCTGATATTATACATGGTGCCCCTCCGCCCCGCACCATCATGTTCTCCAACCGCGCCAGCATCGCCAGCATCCTGCAAGGCTTTCACATCGACGACCGCATGCTGGGCTACAACAGCTTCGTCGCCAGGCTCTACAACTGGTGTCTGGCTTTGGGCTTCCTGCCAGGCAAGATCATGCCATCGCGCGCGTTCTGCTCCGACGAGAGCCAGGGCTTCCCCATCATCCTGCTGGCCAAGCACTTCGGCGCCTTCCCGTTCAACCACGGCCGCGTCGGCGGCATCGTCTCCCTGGACCGGCACGGCCCGCACGCCGACCATGGCCGGGATCTGCTGCTGATCCAGGCCAGCCACGTCGGCTACGACCCGGACACCGGCGAGTTCGGCGTCTATCGCCGGCTGCACACCGAGAATGAAGGCAACTCGTGCAGCTGCGGCAAGATCGGGGCGGTCCTGGAGTGGTACCGGGCCGGTTTTCACTATGCGCGGGAAAACGTGCGGCTGATACGCCATGGCGACACGCCCGCCCTGCTCATCGACAACCAGCTGCTGTCCCGCGACCGCACCGAAGGCATCTTCCTGGTCGCCGACAACCTCATCGACGGTGCGGTCCGGCACAACCATCTGCCGCCCCCCCTGGCCGCCCGCAGCACGGGCATGGTCTACGCCGCCGCGCCCGGCCTGGTCGCCCGTCTGGGCGCGGCGACCTGGCCCGCGCAGGGCAGTGTCGCGATCGGCCCGCGCCTGTCGGCGGACGATTTCTTTTTCGTGCGCGAATTCGTCAACCCGGATCTCAGCAAGGACCAGCTCGAGCGCAACATCCTGCCGACCATGCCCTGGATTCTGACCTCCAAGCAACCCTTGCTCACCGCCGCGCGCGCCAACACCATCGCCGAATACGACCGCGCCTACCGCAGCCTGGCCCAGCTCCCCAGATTGCGCGGCAAGAACCTGCTGTTCCTGGCCGGCCTGAACATCGACATCTCGCCGTATCCCGGCGAACACTTTCCGCTGACCAAATTCATGCCCTGGGCCGCCTACCTGCAGCGCAGGGACGGCAGCCGGGAAATGCTGGAACAGGACGAGCTCATCGAGCGCCTGGCCGCGCAGCCGGACGACAACCCCTCGCAATTGGCCCTCGACCAGGCCATCGCCACCATGGTCCGACATCGCGACGTGCGGGTGCGGCTGTAGCGCTGACTTTCGTAGAAAAAGGGAATAGTGCTCGCCTAGACTCAGGCATGGCGGCCTGCCCCGCGGCGTGACGAGTGCATCCGGACGCGGGGCAAGATGCCCAGCAACACGCATCCCCTGGCGGGGCATGGCCAGAGTCGCCAACGTGCAGGCTGGCGGAGGGGGGCTCAGCCTGTCCTTCTTCGGCGCGTTTCACTTGCCGCCAAGCTAACCGACGCTTGCGGATCCGCGCCGAAATGGCGGATGAAGGCACGGAACTGGCGCACCACCGGCAGGTCGCCCTTGGTGTTGAGGAAGACGAGGTACCAGTGGCCACGGATGGGCAGCCCTTCGACGTCGAGCACACGGATTTCCTGGCCGAGACGCAGGCTGGCCAGCATGGTGCGGGAGACAATGGAAACACCCACCCCGGTGGCAACCGCCTGTTCGATGGCGAAGTTGCTGCCCAGTTCCATGCGGGGTCTGAGGGTGATGCCCTGCAGGGCCAGGAAGCGTTCGATCGCCATGCGGGTACCCGCCCCTGCCTCCCGCTGCAGGAAAGGCTCGGCGCAGAACTCCGCCAGACTGACGGGGCCGCGGCGGCGGGCCAGGGGATGGTGGCGCGCCGCGATGGCCACCAGTTCGTTGGGCATGAATGGCTCCACGGTCAGGTCAGCCCCCTCGGGCGGCACGCTGAAAATGTAGAGGTCATCCAGGTTATCCCGCATGCGGCGCAGCAGCACGTCGCGCTGGGTCACGCTGAGTGAGGGTTCGATCGCCGGGTGCTGCTGCAGGAAATGCCCCAGGATGCGGGGCACGAAAAACTTCGCCGAGGTGGCCACCCCCAGGCGCAGCCGCCCCCCCTCCAGGCCCTTTAGGGCCTGCAGGCGCGACTGCATCTGCTCCAGTCCGTCCAGCATGACGCGGGCGCTTTGCAACACGATCTCGCCCGCCTCGGTCAGGTGCAGCTTCTTGCGGTGGGTGTAGAAGAGCGGACTCCCAACGACATCCTGCAGTTGAGCCATCTGCATGGATATGGTGGGCTGGGTCAGATGCAGATCCCGTGCGACCTGGCTGAAGTTGCCGCAACGCGCAAGGCGATCGAAGACCTGGAGCTGACGCAGGGTGGGGTGGGCCATAGATTGACTATAGGTAAATACCTATTTTTAACATTATAACAATTGATTTCCACCTATACAACTCTATCCATAGAATGGCTCGCCATGGCGGCACTCTGCCGCGCATCGAAACCGGAGACCCCCATGAACATGAATCTGACTGCGCTGTTTCCCTTTCTGCGCTGGTTTCCGATGTCCGCTGCCACACTGCGCGCGGATGTCGTGGCCGGCATCACCGTCGCCCTCGTGCTGGTTCCCCAGAGCATGGCCTACGCCCTGCTCGCCGGCTTGCCCGTCGTTTACGGTCTATACGCGGCGCTGCTGCCAGTGATCGTTGGCGCCCTGTTCGGCAACTTCAACCTGCTGCACACCGGCCCGGTGGTGATGCTCTCGCTGATGTCGGCCGCGGCCATCACCCCCTTTGCCATCGCCGGCTCGGATGACTTCATCGCGTTGTCCATCATGCTCGCCCTGATGGTCGGCGTGCTGCGCCTGTTGATGGGCGCCTTCAAGCTCGGCGGCATCGTCAACCTGGTGTCGCATCCGGTGCTGATCGGCTTCACCAATGCGGCCGCCCTCATCATCGGCTTCTCTCAACTGCGCTTCATCATGGACATGCCGAACCCCGGTACCGGCAGTTTCGCGGGCGACGTGGCCGCCCTGCTTTTCCGGGCGGACCAGGCCTACTTGCCGGCCATCGCCTTCGCCGCCGGAGCGGGTCTGATGATGTGGCTGCTCAGCCGCTGGCTGCCCAAGATACCCGCTGTGCTTCTGGCGGTAGTGTTCGGCACGGCGCTAAGTGCGGCTATCGGCTACGAGCGGGTTGCCACCCCCACGCTGGATCGCATCGGGGATAGCGAGGTGCGCGGCATGATCGACACCTTCGCCAGCACCAACGGCGAGATCAAGCGCCTGTCTACCGAGGTAACGGCGAAGCGCACCGGCCTGCGCGAAGCCGAGGCCGCCGGCGCGCCTGCGACCACGCTCGCTGCGCTGCGCTCCGAGATCGAGGTACTGGAAGTACGCGTCGATTTCCTGAAGAAGGAGAACAACGCACGACGCCTGGAAATCCACGCCCGGCCCCTGGTGCCGGTCGAGGGCGCCGACGGCGTGACCTTCTATCGCCCGGACAGACTCCCCGCAGGCGCCACGCCGCTGGAGGGGGCATGGCGGTTCCAGAGCCTGAAAGACGGCAAGGTGACGCTTTCTGCCGGCGGCGCCGTTGTGGGCAAGATCCCGGAAGGCTTGCCTGCGTTCAAGGCCCCCACGCTCGACTGGGCCATCATGCTGGCCCTGCTGCCGGCCGCCTTCGTGATGGCACTGATCGGCTTCATGGAGGCGACCGCGGTGTCGAAGGCCTTGGCGGCGAAGAGCCATGAGCGCATCGACACCAACAAGGAACTGCTCGGACAGGGTCTTGCCAACATCGTCGGCGCCTTCTTCCAGAGCTACGCCGTGAGCGGATCCTTCTCGCGTTCCGCCGTAGCTGCGCGCGCAGGCGCAAAAACCGGACTGTACGCGGTGGTCAGCGCACTGGTCGTGGTCGTGGTGCTGCTGTTCCTCACGTCGTATCTTTATCATCTGCCGCAGGCGGTGCTGGCGACGATCGTGATGATGGCCGTGTTTGGACTGATTCGCGTGACCCCGCTAATTCACGCATGGAAAGTGCAACGCAGCGATACGGTCGCCGGTCTGGTCACCTTTGCCGCCACGCTCGCCTTCGCGCCGGACATCGCCAACGGCATCCTGGTGGGCATGGCGCTGACCGCCGCCCTGTTCCTGCTGCGCACCATGAAGCCCCGTGCCGCAGTACTCGGACGCAAGGCGGACGGCTGCATGGGCGGCATCGACGCAAGCGATCTCGAACCACTGGGCAAGCACTTCGTCGTCATGCGTTTCGACCGCTCACTGAACTACCTGAACGTGGCAGCCTTCGAGGACACTGTCCTCGAGGTGCTGGCCCGCTATCCCGAGTCCCGCGGCATCCTGGTGATCGGCTCCGGCATCAACGAGATAGACGCCTCCGGCGAGGACAAGCTGCGCGAGCTGGCGCAACGCCTACGACAGCAGGGCGTGGACCTGATGTTCAGCAGCCTCAAGACGCAGGTCGCCGAGGTATTCGCTCGCGCCGGCCTGATGGAGCAGCTCGGCCAGAAAAACGTCTTTCCGAGCAAGGAAATGGCGGTGCAAGAGGCCAGGCGACGCTACGACCCGGTCCCGGCCTGACGTGGCGGGGGTGGCCCCACGCCTCAGGCGTGGCGGGCCTGCCGGTTGATCTGTGCGAGCGCCTGCTCGACGGCGCGCTGGGCCTCCTCGGCCTCGGCCTCGTTGCCCATCATGGTGAGGCGGCCGAAATTGCCGAAGGGCTTCACGTCCACCAGGGTGACGTGGGCGGCCTTCTCCGCCTCGTTGGCGGCGTACACCGCGTAGCCCGCCGGCTCCACTTCCAGGATGAACATGCTCTTGCCGGGCAGGATCATGGAGCCCTTGCGCATCTGGCGGTTGATCAGGGTGGTGTGGTCCGGGGTGATGCCGCGGATGATCTCGTTCCAGGCGATGCGGCAGGCGTGCCGCGTATCCAGGGTGGTCTTGAGCTGGCGCAGGATGATGTCGCCAGCTTCCAGCACCTCGCTCTGGTTGCGGTAGTGGATTTCCATGGAGCCGAAGGAACGTTCCACCACCTGCTCGCCCAGGTGCACGTTGGTTTCCTTCAGGGCGATGTCGGACAGGCGGTGCACCGCCATGCCCGGCGCCACCTCGATCCACAGGCAGGCGTCGCCGGGCACCGGCAGAAAGCCCTGCGAGGAGGTGGCCAGATAGGAGGCGAGCTGCGGTTGCAGCGAGTCCATGAAGACGAAGGTGCGCAAGGTGACCTTCATGACCTTACCCCGGAAGTCGCGTCAGCGACTCTCGAAGCTCCCCTCTCCCGCAAGCGGGAGGGGCTGGGGGTGAGGGAAACGGTCATGACTTCGAGAAGATGCGTGAAGTATGGAAGTCATGACCGTTAGCGTGTCAGCCCCATATAGAGCATGGGCAGCTTCTCCGGTAGCCTTTCCACGTGGTCCAACACGGTGAAGTTCTTGGCGCCGAAGATGCGCGACACGTATTGGTCGGCGTGCGGGTCGAGCGAGAGGCAGTAGGTGGTGATGCCGTCGCGTTGCAGTTCCTCCACCGCGCGTTTGGCGTCGAAGCGCAGGTACTGGGGATCGCGCACGTCGTTGTCGGCCGGCTCGCCGTCGGTGATGATGAACAGGACCTTCTTGTTCTTCGGCTGCTGCTTGAGAAAGCTCCCCGCGTGCCGCAGGGCGGCGCCCATGCGCGTCGAATAGGAGCCCTTCATTTCCGCCAGGCGGGCCTTGACCAGATCGTTGTAGGGCTGGCCGAAGTCCTTGAAGCGGTAGTAGTGCACGTCGTGCCGGCCGTTCGAGCAGAAGCCGTGCAGGGCGAAGGGGTCGCCGATCTTGTCGAGGGCGTCGGAGAGCATCACCGTCGCGGCGCGGGTGAGGTCCATCACCGAATAATCCTTGCCGCGCACCTTGTCGTTGGCTGACTCGGACATGTCGAGCAGAACCATGACGGCGAGATCGCGCAGCTTGCGCTTGTAGCGCATCATGATGCGGGTGTCGGGCTGCTGGCCCATGCGGATGTCGATCATGGCGCGCACGGCGGCGTTGACGTCGAGCTCGTCGCCGTCCTCGACCCGGCGGATGCGCTGCATGCCCTGCGGAATCATCGATTCGATGAGGAACTTGAGGCGCGAGATCACCGGCTTGTTGTCCTCGATGATCTTTTCGATCACCTCCAGCTCGCCGGCCTTGGGGCGGCGTTCCAGCACCGTCACCCAACTGGGGCGCTCCAGTTGGATCTGGTAGTCCCACTCGTGATAGTGCACCGGGTCGGCGATCGGCTCGCGGCCTTCCAGTTCGTTGATGGTCTTGCCTTCCTGGTCGAGCCAGAAGGGGGTTTCCAGCACCCAGACCTCTTCCGCGTCGTCGCCGGCGAACTCGTTGTTCACCTCGTTGACCATCTCTATGACGGAGACCTTCTTGCGCACCTGCTGCTGGCGCTGCCAGGTGGCTTCCAGGGCTTGCTGTTCGTCGTACTGCTCGGATTCCCAGACCGTGCGGTTGTCGTCGCGGTAGAGGGCGCGCAGGGTGTCGGTGCGCGGGTTGTACTCGGGCAGGGGAATCTGGCCGAGGTGGTGGGCCAGTTCGACGCCGATGTTCCAGCTGATCTGGTTGCTGGACAGGTCCGTTTCGGCGCGGAACAGCGCCACGCCCTGTTGCACCCAGGGATGCGGATCGAGATCATCCTGGGCGAGCAGCGCACGCGCCAGGCGATTGAGCAGGTCGCCGACGCTCTCCGGCGCGCGGGTGTTCAGGGGCGCATGCAGGGCCAGCCAGGCGGCGCGCATGCCGGGGAACTGACGGCAGGCCAGCTCCTCGACGCGGGCGTCCTCGATGGCCTCGATGATCGCCATCTGCGTGGTGTTGAGCATCTGCATGGACAGCGGCGCGCCGGTGAACACCAGATGCGCGGCGCAGTGGTTGGCGGCGGCGCGATAGACCTCGAGGCCTGGAACGATGGCTGCGGCGGGCGTATCGTCGCCCTGGGGGCGGTAGTCGTCGTAGGCGTCGGCGATGTAGATCTGATAGTGCGCGATGTAGGGCTTCAGTCCCTCGCGGCTCTCGTAGTCGCCGGCGGTGGGGCGCAGGAAGAAGTCGCGCCCCCACATGGCGCGCAGGTAGATGTTCAGGCGCCGCTGCACGTCTACGAACAGGGTGCCCTTGCGCTCGGATTGCAGAACCGACAGCGCATCCGGGCTTTGCAGCGAGAAGTAGCGCACCTGGCCGTCGAAGTCAGCCTTGTAGGCCTGCGCGCCCCACTGCACCCAGCGGCGCAGGCCGCCCAGGGTGAGCTGGGTGAGCAGCCGGTCGAGGTTCTCCAGCATCGGCCGCAGGCCGCGAGGCGCTTGCGCCAGCATGATGGACAGCACGTTCAGATACTTGCGGAACAGGTCCTCGTCGCCCAGGCGCTCTGCCGCCAGCGGCGCGGTGGCGGCGATCAGGGTGAGCACCTGGCCGGAGGTCTTGGAGGCCATGCCGAGCAGGAAATTCACCAGATCGGGCAGCACGTCCTCGCCGATGGCCCGCGCCACCTCGGGCATGGACTGGATATAGGTGACCACCAGCTCCTCGCCCCGGCCCAGGCTGTGCAGGGCGGCGGCGCCCTTGAGGTAGTTGTCCAGGCCGCGCGAGGAAAAGGCGCGCGCGGCCTCGTTCCAGGCGCCGCGCAACACCTCCTGGGCGCCGCCGGGCAACTCGTCCAGCAGTTCCTGGAATTCGTCGAGATGGATGGCCATGGGCGTGTGAGGCGTGAGGAAAGAGGCGTGAGGCGTCTAGCTGCGCGGCGCAGTGGCGCGGCCCCTCCTCCGGCGCCGATCAGAAGTAGGTGGTGACGGCGGAATCCAGCGCGTCGCGCATGTCCGGGTCGTCGGTGATGGGGCGCACCAGGGCCACGCGGCACGCGGCCAGGGGCGCCACCCCCTTGGCGATGAGGGAGCCGGCATAGATCAGCATGCGGGTGGACAGGCCCTCGTCCAGACCGTGGCCCTTGAGGTTGCGCGCGCGCTCGCCGATGTGCACCAGGTTCTTCGCCACCTCCAGGGTCACGCCGGACTCGTGGGCGACGATCTCGGCCTCGACGTCGTGCTCCGGATAGTTGAAGTCCAGGGCGCCGAAACGCTGCTTGGTCGACTGCTTCAGATCCTTCATCAGCGACTGATAACCTGGGTTGTACGAAATCACGATTTGGAAATCGGGGTGGGCCTCGATCAACTCGCCCTTCTTTTCCAGCGGCAGCATGCGCCGCGCATCGGTGAGCGGGTGGATCACCACGGTGGTGTCCTGGCGCGCCTCGACGACTTCGTCCAGATAACAGATCGCCCCATGGCGCGCCGCGACGGCCAGCGGGCCATCCTGCCAGCGGGTGCCGTTGGCGTCGAGCAGGAAGCGGCCGACCAGATCCGAGGCGGTCATGTCCTCGTTGCAGGCCACGGTGATCAGGGGCTTGCCCAGCTTCCAGGCCATGTACTCGACGAAGCGCGTCTTGCCGCAGCCGGTGGGACCCTTGAGCATGATGGGCATGCGCACGGAATAGGCCGCCTCATACAGCTCCACCTCGTCGGCGACCGGGCGGTAGTAGGGCTCCTGCTTCACCAGGTAAGGCGAGAGGAGGTCGGCCACGGCGCCGCTCGCGGCTGGACGGACGTGCGCCGCTGGCTGCATCGCGGCGCCCTGCTGGGCGGCGGCGCGGGCCAGGGCTTCCTGGCGCGGGGAATAGGTTCGCATGAAGGGATCGTTACGCATGGCGGTATACCTTTGAAAGCTTGCTGGGGAGCGTCAGTCCGGCCACACCCTGGACGGGAACAGTGCGGTGCCGCTTTCCTCGACGCGATTGGCGCTGGGCGCCGGCAGGGCGGCGGGCTGGACCGGCGTTTTCCGGGCGACCGGCTTGGCGGGAGCGGCCGGCTTGGTCGCGGGTTTTGCGGACGCCTCCGGCTTGGCTGCCGGCGCGGGCTTCGCCGCTGCGGGTTGTTGGGCGGCGCGCGCCTGGCGCACGCTGGCGGAGAGCTTGTCCTTCAGGTTGGTCATGATGCAATCACCTCTTCTATGATGGCTTCGATCTCAGCCGCCGCTTGCGCGCCCCGGCTGCCCATTTGAAACACCGACACCCCTTCCAGGGCCGCGCCGCGATACACCGCGCGCCGGCGCAGCGACGCATTCAGCACCGGCACGCCGAACTCCTCGATCGCCTCGTGCATGGCCGCGGACAGCGCGCTCTTCGGCTCCAACTGATTGAGCACCAGGAAGGCCCTGAGCCCCGGATTAACGCGCCGCGCATCTTCGATTTCCTGGGGCAGGCGCAGGCTGGCCCAGAGATCCACGGGCGACGGCAGCACCGGAATCAGCGCCACGTCGCAGGCGCGCAGGGCCTGCTGCGAGGCGTGGCTTTCCACCGAGGGGGGACAATCCAGCACCAGGTGCTGGTAGGCGCGGTAGTTCTGATGCAGGCTACGCGCATCCCACTTGCCGCCGATCTGCTTCACGGTCGCCGGAAACGGCGCGCTGCCCTGGCTGGCCCACTGCACCGACGAGGCTTGCGGGTCCAGGTCGATGACCACGGTCTCACCCCGGCGCGCCAGGCCTGCGGCCAGATTCATGGCCAGGGTGGTCTTGCCGGCCCCGCCCTTCTGATTGATGACGGCGGTCACCCGCGTCGCCATGTCAACTCCCCGCCGCCGTCCGCAGCGCATTGACGCGCGCGGCGAAGCCGTATTCCCGCTCGCCCATCGCCGCGCCCTCCGCCGCTTCCAAGGTGATGTTGACGTAGGTGGTGCCGAAGTTGATGTTCTGCGGATGCAAGCCCGTCTCCTCGGTCAGCGCGGCGAGCGCGTCGAGAAAGGCGCGGGTCTCGCCGTAGCGCGCGAACTCGAAGCGCCGGAACAGGTTCGGCGGCATCCCCCGTGCTTCCCAACCCTCGGGCAGGTCAGCCATGTCCGGCCTCGCCGGCCAGCATGCCGTCCAGCTCGCGCACGTGCGCCATCTCCTCGCGCAGGATGCCCTCCAGCAAGGCCGCAGCCTCGCCGTCACGCATGCGCGTGGCATGCGTTAGGGCCTCCTGGTAAAGACGCACGGCGTCCACTTCCAGGCGATGGTCCGCGTCCAGCAGGGCCTGCACGTCGCGGCCCAGGCGGGCCGGCGGCAGGTTGCCGGCGGATGGCGCGACGCCCAGGCGGATCAAGCGTTCCATCAGGCGCTCGGCGTGCTCCAGTTCCTCCACCGCCTCGCGGCGCAGGTGGGCCGCCAGGTCCTCATTCCCCCACAGTCTGGCCAATACGCTTTGCGCCAGATACTGCTGCACGGCGCTCATCTCGTGGGTGAGCGCGCGCGACAGCCAGCCCAGGGTGCGCGGATCCACGCTCATCGGCGGCGATCCGCTCAGCTGCGGGTCGAGGTGATCTCGGCGTCGCGTCCGCCGCCGCCGGCATCCGGCGCGGTCGGCAGGATGCCTTCCACTTCGCTGTGCACGCGGGCGATGATGTGGGCGGCGACCAGACCGTCGCCGACGCGCTCGCAGGCGTCGGCGCCGGCGCGCACGGCGGCGTTGACGGCGCCGGTTTCACCGCGCACCAGCACGGTGACATAGCCGCCGCCGACGAATTGACGACCGATCAGGCGCACTTCGGCGGCCTTGGTCATGGCGTCGGCCGCCTCGATCGCGGGCACCAGGCCGCGGGTTTCGATCATGCCCAAGGCAATGCCGGTCACGTTAGCCATGTGAGTTCTCCATCAATGTGTATGTGAGGTTCGCGCCGACCGCTCAGGCGGAGGGGGCGGTGGGCAGGATGCCTTCCACTTCGCTGTGCACGCGAGCGATGATGTGGGCGGCGACCAGACCGTCGCCCACGCGCTCGCAGGCGTCGGCGCCGGCGCGCACGGCGGCGTTGACGGCGCCGGTCTCGCCGCGCACCAGCACGGTGACATAGCCGCCGCCGACGAATTGACGACCGATCAGGCGCACTTCGGCGGCCTTGGTCATGGCGTCGGCGGCTTCAATCGCGGGAACCAGTCCGCGTGTTTCGATCATGCCCAGGGCAATACCAGTGGCGTTGGCCATTTTTCAGCTCCTTAAGTGATAAGACGTTAACCGCGAGGCGCGGGGTGAATCAGGCGGACGGCGCGGTCGGCAGGATGCCTTCCACTTCGCTGTGCACGCGGGCGATGATGTGGGCGGCGACCAGACCGTCGCCGACGCGCTCGCAGGCGTCGGCGCCGGCGCGCACGGCGGCGTTGACGGCGCCGGTTTCACCGCGCACCAGCACGGTGACATAGCCGCCGCCGACGAATTGACGACCGATCAGGCGCACTTCGGCGGCCTTGGTCATGGCGTCGGCCGCCTCGATCGCGGGCACCAGACCACGGGTTTCGATCATGCCCAGCGCAATACCCATACGTTCTGCCATTTCATTACTCCTTTTAGGTACAACATTTAAAACAAGTTCACGACCACTCGCATTGCCGGGAGATCGCGTCCCTAACCACAACTCCTGTCCGGCTTCGCCGTCCAATACCTT